>CAYNEJ010000058.1:0-6077 GCA_964396205.1 uncultured Syntrophaceae bacterium | reverse complement strand
ATCCGGGCCAGGACGTCGAAGTCGATCAGGGGCGATCCCATCTCCTCCAGCATCCGGGACACCGTCGACTTGCCCGTGGCGATGCTTCCCGTGACGCCCAGCAGAAGGGCGGTGCTGCTCCGGATTCCCTCGATCATGGCCGGTCCGGTCGCATAGGAGCCGGGAAGTGCACGCCCCAGGTCCAGCTCCGCGCCGGACATGCTGATGGGATAACGGATGCCGCGCTTGTAGAGGGTCTCCAGGCCGTTGACGGCCTTGTCCAGCATCCCTGGCGGAAGCGCCATGACCAGCTCGTCGTCCTGGGTGTGCCCGTAACGGCGCTCTCCGAAGCAGGGAATCGTCAGGGAGGGCCTGCCGGTGAGATGGCAGCGGGCGATGGCATCCGAGCAGGAGGACTCGCCCACACAGAAGAACTGCATCACCTCGTAGTCCTCCATCTGGAGGGCGTTGATCAGGAGGATCATCTGGGCCGGATTGGCGTAGATGAGGACCATGTCCGGATCGAAGGGGTTGTAGGCCAGGGGCGCCATGGCAACGGCCTGGTACTTCCCGGGCGGGATCCGGGGGATCGCGTTTTCGTACGTTTCCCCGTCGCGCCTTGTTTTCGTCCAGATGATGCTCCGGAATGTCCCGTCCCGGAGGAATTCCGGCATGTCCGTCAGGCCGACGATGGACGTGCACATCGGGCCCACCATATCCGTGTCGTCGGCCCCGACGGTCCAGTCGAAGCTGCGCACCAGGTTGATGAGCTGGCAGAGGGTCGATTTGTGGCCCAGGCGGCGCATGTACGGGATCTTGTCCAGGTCGGCCCGGTTCTCCAGGAGCTTGAATGCCACGGGGAATGTCTTCAGGCGCAGCAACTGTTCCAGCCGCCGTATGGGTTTTTCCCAGTCACGTGTTGTCGCCACTTCAGGCCTCCTCGTTCTTTTCGCTGCGGGTTCGGTTCTTCCGGTCTCTCCCTGGGGTCGATTCCCCTGCGACGGGGGTTTCTATTATGAATGGCCCGGGTTGTAAAGCCGTTTCCCGTCCTTTTCGCTTCCCTTCACGACGAGATGGGCCGATGGCTTTCTCTGCTCCCGGACGAGATCGAACGGCTGCGGAAGGAGCCCCAGGCCCGCCGGAATCGGCATGATCGGGATGGGACCCGGCGGTTTGTCATGGAGCGGGGCGGAGTGTTTGATCACGCGGCGGCAATGCTCGCGTGCGAGGCGGGCGATCTCCACGGCAAGGTTTCGGGGCTCAGTCAGTCATGAGTTTGAAACGTTTTTCCCGAAACAATCTCAGGCAGGCATCAACAACGTCCTGGTCGTATTGGATTCCTCGATGCTTCTCGATCTCCTCAAGGGCGGCCTCAATGCCCAGGGTCGGCCGGTACGGACGATGGGACGCCATGGATTCCACAACATCGGAAACCGCCAGGATGCGGGCTTCCATGATGATCTCGTCCCCCTTCAGATTTCTCGGATAACCCGATCCGTCCAGCCGCTCATGATGCTGGTAAACGATTTGGGCAAGCGGCCACTGGGATTCCACATCCTTGAGAATCTCATATCCCATCCTGGCATGCTCCTGGACCAGGGAATATTCAATGTCCCGCAGCCGGTTCGGTTTGCTGAGAATTTCGGAGGGCACATACAGCTTCCCGATATCATGGAGGGTGGCGGCGATGCGAAGTCCCTCGATTCGGTCTGACGACAATCCCATCTCCACGGCGACGGCGCGAGCAAGATCGGCAACACGGGCCTGGTGCCCGGCCGTGTAAGGATCCCTGATCTCCACAGCGGACGCCAGAACCTGGACGGTGACACCAAACGCCCTCCGGAGGTTTTCGTGGGTTTCCTGAAGCCTCTTTTCAGCCTCTTTGCGTGCCGTGATGTCACGGGCCATACCGCGGAAACCAATGGGATTGCCCTGTTCGTCCGACAAGAGACCGGCCCAGGACTCATAATTCCTCACCTGTCCTCCCTTCATGATCACGTCATAGTCAAAAAGCCGGACCGGTTGGCCCGTTTTGAAGATCTCCGAAAATACGTTCAACACAAAATTGCTCGTCTCGGAACTGACATACTGCCGGTAATTCATGCCGATCAGCTCTTCACGTGTATACCCGGTTTTTCTGACCAGGTCTTCGTTGAAGAAGACGAGGTTCCCTTTCAGGTCCAGTTCGAAATAGGCATCGTGCATGTCTTCGAGGATGTGGCGGTATTTCGCCTCGCTCTCCCGCAGGGCCTGTTCCGCCCGCTTGCGCTCGGTGACGTCGCGGATGATCATGCTTGCCTTCGGGTTGCCGTCACGATCCTTGAAAATGACGGAAGATATCTCACCGGGAAATCGAGTGCCGTCTTTCCGGATAAACATAATTTCGCCCCGAACGCGGCCGGTGCGCTCCCGCTCCGCCAGCCCCGCTGAAACCCGTGGATCCGTCAGGTCCACCAGGCCCGCTCTCCCGGCACTGCAGATTTCCTCCTCCGTACGTCCGAAAATCCGGCAGGCTGCGGGGTTTGCCGCCAGGATCCTTCCGTCCGGAACGGTCAGCAGAACGGCATCGATGCTGTGCTTAAAAAGCGCGCGATACCGGTTTTCACTTTCCCGCAGGGTCTCTTCCGCCTGTTTGCGGTCCGTCACATCGTCATAGAGCGCCACGATCTCCCCGCAAGGCAGCCTGAAGACATGGTTCTCCCGCCATCCCGAAATGCGATGGTCTTTGTAGAAGGTAATATCGTGATCCTCGGGTCTGCCTGTTTCCCAGACCCGCCGGAAGACGGCGAGAAGCCCAAAATCCCGAACCCCTGGGAATACCTCCGTCACCCTCCGATCCAGGATCTCGTCTTTTTTGATCTTCTCCAGCCGTTCCGCTGCCCGGTTGAAGTCCCGGATCACGAAGTCCGCCCCGTCTTCCACGGCTTCGTAAATGGCGGCACAGCTGCCCATCTGTTCAAAAAGCTGGCGGAAGCGGATCTCGCTCCTTTGCAGGGCTTCTTCCGCGCGTTTCCGGTCGGTGATGTCGATGGCGATTCCCTGATAATGGGTGATCGAGCCGTCGGGTCCGCGCCGCACCCACGACCGGTCGTCGATCCAGCGCATCTCCCCGGATTTTGTGTAGACGCGGTATTCCTGGGTGAACCCGGTCCGGCCCTCCCGGGTGTACCGCTCCACTTCCGCACCCACCCTCTCAAGGTCCTCGGGATGAACGATGGAGGCATAGGAGATGTGTCCAACCATGAAGTCGTCGGGAACGTAACCGAAGGACGTGATGTTGCCGGACACGTATTCCACCGGCCATCCGGGCTCGGCCCTCCAGAGCCAGACGATCGCCGGGCTGTGGTCGATGATGAATTCCAGCTCCTGCCTCTTCGCATAGGCCGCCTGCAGCTTCTCCTCCATTTTCCGGCGCTCGGTAATGTCGCGGGCAATGGAGACCATTCCGACGATTTTCCCGTCGCTCCGGATGGGAGATCCACTGGTTTCGCCGTACTTGATGCAGCCGTCTCTGGCGATGAACCGGTAAATCGCCGCCTCGATGGTCTCGCCGTGCAGGATCCGGTTTGCATCGGACATGGCTCGCTCGAATGATTCGGACGTCATCATCGTTTTAAGGATGGAAACCGGATGTCCGACAAACTCTTCCGGTCTGTAACCCAGGATCCTCTCGACGCAGGGAGAGACGCCGGAAACGACGAGGTCGGCATCGATCGTGAAGATCACGTCCGTCGCATGCTGAAAGCTCAGCCGGTACTTCTCTTCCAGGGTCTGCAACTGACGGTTGACCGTCTCCAGGTCCGACATCTTCTTTTCGAGTTTCCGGAACAGGATCTCATTGTGCTGCCGGAAAATCTCCATCTCCTCGCCGAGGGGCCTGGCCGCCACCGGCCGTGCAGAGTAGGATTCATCCAGTACCTCCCTGATCATGCGGATCAGGACATCCGGTTCCTGGGGCTTGACGATGAACCGGTCCGCCCCCAGGCTCAAGGCGAAGTCCCGGTCTTTCGGCTCCGTGTACGTGGCGGTGTAAAAGACGAGGGGGGCGTGCTTCAGCGCTTCATCCGCCTTCCATTCCCGGCACAGGGCATAGCCGTCCATGACCGGCATGAGGATGTCCGAGATGACGACGTCCGGCGGATGGCGCCTTGCCTTTTCCAGGGCTTCCACCCCGTTTGTGGCGGTTTCGACCTCGAACCCTTCTGCCCGCAGGATCACTTCCAGAAGGTAAAGGTTCTGCTCCAGGTCATCGACAACCAGGACATGTGTCGCCATTGTCTGCCCCTCTCTGTGTTACGACTCGATGGTCCTCTGCTGGCTGGCATGGTTCGAGGATTTACGGCCCCGCGTGCTTCCCGGCCGATGCAGAACGCTCCCCTTCGGATTTCGTCTTCGAATTTCTCCCCCAGGGCAAGTTCCGCAAACCGGATGGACGTCTCGTGCCGCCCTTCCCCGACGGGCTGGCACCCTTCCTTTTGCATAAGGGCCTGAACCGATTTCAGAACGGCGTTGCGAGCATGGATTGATCGCCCGGACGAGAACCGTTTCTGGAACCTTCGGGAGCTTCAGCAGACTCTCCAGCGGGATCGCACCGATGACCATCAGGGCGATCTCGCTGTTTGCCGTATCCGTACCGGCGGTTGTCAATACTACAGAAAACGTTGTGTAATTTACAACTGTTGTTTTGACCGGCCGGAATCGTCGAGTGCGGTACGGGGGCAGGCTTTTTTCCGCCATTCAAACATGACGTCATGTGGGAATGCGATTCATGCGGCTTCCCGGTTGAGACGCACGGGAAGCTCCCTGCGCCACCCAGGACCCGATGCAGGGTGCGAAGATAGAGGGTGGAGACGGGGCGCCTGCGGCGGGAGGAAATGAAGAAGGCCGGCCTGATCCCTGGAGGCGAGGATCCAACGCGGGAAAAGAGAACCGGCACAAAGCACAAGGGGTCAGGCAATGCGCCTGACCCCTTGTATTTATGGTGGGCCCTGACGGGATCGAACCGACGACCTTGTGATTAAGAGTCACCTGCTCTACCAGCTGAGCTAAGGGCCCGGAATGTTCGTGCTGCATGAAGCGGGGAGCCCTTTAACGTAATCCAAAGGGCAATGCAAGCATTTTTTCTTTTGCCGCCGGGCAGGCGGGAAATCACCTCCCGTTTCTTGCGGAGGCCTCGCCTTCCCCGCCTCCCTTCCGGAATCGCCCCAAGCACCGGAGGTCCGGCTTCGAGCCGGGCCTCCCTGCCCATGGCATTGCCTCGGGGAACGCCTCATTTCCCCGACTGGAATCCCCCGTCCCAGTCGTAGCCCCAGACGGCACTGCCCATGGGGATCTTGTATTTCCGGCGCTCGTCGTAAGACGGGTAACGGCGCCCGCCGCCCTCCGCGGGAAGCATGGAGACGGGAAACTTCGGCGCCAGGAGGCCGTTTTCACGGGCTTCCCTCTCCAGCCACTCCCGGTCATCCGGGTGAGCGATGGAGATCAGCGCGGCCGCACGCTCGTAGCCGCTGAGGCCCCGGAGATTCACGATGCCGTATTCCGTGCAGACGTAATTGGCGAACTGGGCCGGCACGTCCACCGTCGAGCCCTCCGGCAGGAACGGCACAATGCGGGAGGTGCCGTGCTTGCTCCGGGCGGTCATGGAAGCGACGCCGCGCCCGCCCCGGGACTGGGCACAGAAGGTGACAAACTGAAAGTAGCCGCCCGTGGAGGAAATCGGGCGCTTTTCGTAAAAACCCGAGCACTGCTGGCCCAGGAGATCCACGGCCACACAGTTGTCGATGGCGATCATGTTGTCGATCCGGGTCAGAACATTCAGATTGTTCGTGTAATCGATGTCGTAGACGGCCATGGCCTGGTTCCGGTGAATCGTTTCATAGTACCACTTCACGTCCACCGGGAAGGCAAAGGCCCAGACGCTCCGCCCGCGATCGATGCTCTTGTAGGCATTTGTCACCTGCCCCGACTCCATGAGCCTGATGAGGCCGAAGTTCATCATCTCCGTGTGGATCCCGAGATCCCGGAACCCGGCATCCGCCATGGCGGCGACGCAGGCCGAGGGCAGGGAGCCGATGCCGAGCTGGACCGTGTCCCGGTCC
>CAYNEJ010000057.1:17783-20334 GCA_964396205.1 uncultured Syntrophaceae bacterium | reverse complement strand
CGGACATGTCGATCCGGATCATGGCTTGCTCGCTGTCGAACATGAATTCCGCCAGGGCCCGGGCCAATTCTGTCTTGCCCACACCCGTGGGTCCCAGAAAGATGAAGGACCCGATGGGCCGGTTCGGATCCTGAAGTCCCGAACGGGCGCGGCGGAGGGCGCTGGAGACAGCGGCAATGCCCTCGTCCTGGCCGACAACGCGGAGGCGGAGCCTTTCTTCCATGTGCACCAGTTTGTGGACATCCGTCTCGAGCATCTTCGACACGGGAATCCCCGTCCATTTGGCCACGACCTCGGCCACATCCTCCGCATCCACCTCCTCTTTGAGCATTCGTTCGCCCTTCTGGGCCTCCTCCAGCCGGGCCTGCTCCTTCTGGATCTCGCCGTTGAGTTCGACCAGACGGCCGTAGCGGATCTCCGCCGCCTTTGCCAAGTCTCCCGACCGCTGGGCATCCGCCTCTTCCAGTTTGAGCTGCTCGATTTGGCCCTTGACCGTCTGGATCCGCTTGATCGCCTCCTTCTCGGCGCTCCAGTGGAGCTTCATCCGATCCATGGACTCATGCAGGTCCGCAAGTTCCCGGTCGATCTTTTCCCGCCGTTCCACTGCCGTCGGATCGGTCTCTTTCTTCAGGGACTGTCGCTCGATCTCGAGTTGGATGACCCGGCGGTCGATTGCATCGATCTCGGCGGGCATGCTGTCCAGCTCGATCCGCAGGCGGGAGGCCGCCTCATCGACCAGGTCCACCGCCTTGTCAGGCAGGAACCGGTCGCTGATATAACGGTTCGACAGGGTGGCCGCGGCGATCAGGGCGTCGTCTTTGATCCGGACCCCGTGATGCACTTCGTATCGCTCCTTCAGGCCCCGGAGGATGGCAATGGTGTCCTCCACCGTGGGCTCCTTCACCAGAATGGGCTGAAAACGGCGCTCCAGGGCCGGGTCTTTTTCGATGTGCTTCCTGTATTCGTTGAGCGTGGTGGCCCCGACACAGCGGAGCTCGCCCCTTGCCAGGGCCGGCTTGAGCATGTTGGAGGCATCCATGGACCCCTCCGCCGCGCCAGCGCCGACCACTGTATGGATCTCATCGATGAAGAGGACGATTTCCCCTTCCGCCGCGATGACTTCTTTCAGCACGGCCTTGAGGCGCTCCTCGAATTCCCCACGGTACTTCGCACCCGCGATGAGGGCGCCGATATCAAGACCGATGACGCGCTTACCCTTCAGGTTTTCCGGAACGTCACCGTTCACAATCCGCTGGGCCAGGCCTTCCACAATGGCGGTCTTGCCGACCCCCGGCTCTCCGATCAGGACAGGGTTATTCTTGGTCCGGCGGGACAGGACCTGCATGATGCGCCGGATTTCGTCGTCCCTGCCGATGACGGGATCGAAGGACCCCTTTCTTGCCAGTTCGTTGAAGTCCCGGGCGTAACGCTTGAGTGCCTGGTATTTCTCTTCCGGATTGGGATCGGTAATGCGCTGGTTTCCCCGGATGTCGACCAGAACTCGCAAAATGTTGTCGCGGGTGGCACCCATCCCTTTCAATATACCGGGAGCGGGCCCCTCCTTCTCTTCCGACATGGCAACCAGGATGTGCTCCGCGCTCACATATTCGTCGGACAGGCGCGCCGCCTCGGAAACAGCCTGGTCCAGGACTCGACCCAGCCGGGGGGAAAGATACGTCTGTCCTCTTCCCGCCCCTTCCACCCTGGGAATCCTCTGCAGGGCCCGGTCAAGCTCCTTTTCCAGTTTCCCGGCGTCGGCTCCCAGTTTGCCCATGATCTCCCCAACGACTCCCTCGGGCTGCCGGAGCAGGGTCATGAGGAGGTGTTCCACCTCAACGGCCTGATGGCCGCTCTTCTGGGCCAGGGTCTGCGCTTCCTGCAGAGCCTCCTGGGCTTTGAGGGTGAATTTGTCGAAACGCATATCAACCTCCGTTATCGTGATTCAATCGTTCACTTTTCCCGCAAGGGAAGCAACCTGTGAATCTCCTTCCATCCAAGGCGCCCTGTTCACCGGTACGGACCAACCATCCGCTTTCCGGCGAGCGTCCCTTGCTGCCAACGCCTTCTCATTCCGTTGGTTTTTCGATTGTGACAAAGATCCTGCCGTTTTTGAATACCGTCACATTGCCCGACGATTCAGACAGAACAATGGCGATGGCCTCGGTGATGCTTGTAATGCCGGCTGCGGCAATATGGCGGCTTCCCAACCCATGAGGAAAATCCTTGCCTTCCAGGGCCGCACTCAGATGCCGTCCCGCCGTCACAAGAACGCCGTTGTCCTTGATCACAAACGCCCCGTCAATAGCGGAAAATTCCTTGATCGTTTCTTTCAGGTCCGGGTTCAGGATGTTCCTCTGCTCCTCCGCATAACCCATGAAAGGGTTGATGATCATCTGCCGGGAAAGCTGGAGCACCCGCTCGTGATCCCCCAGAATGAAGATGGTTCCCACTTTTCGGCCTTCCCTCCCTTGGGCAGCTAGTTCCAGAGCAAGATTCATGACGGTTCCGAAGACTTCCGGATAAACCGTGTCGGTGATGCCTGTGATATTTT
>CAYNEJ010000057.1:1294-17773 GCA_964396205.1 uncultured Syntrophaceae bacterium | reverse complement strand
TCGATCACAAACAGGCTGTCGGCATATCCGAAACGTGAAACGCCGCTGAGACACACCACTTTGTCACCTTGCCGGAAAATGCCCATGGCGATCCCTTTGGTGATGGCGATTTTAATCTGGCCAAGGCGGGTAAGCTTCACATCGGGCACATTGATCTGGATGCTCCTGTTTCGGATGCGTTCCGGAATTTCTTCAGCCCCGCGGGTAACCACAATCAGGTCGTAACAGGGCTCTCCCTCTTCGGAAAAAGGCATGTGGTCCACGAGGTCGGCATATAAAAGCATTGCCTTCGCCTCTGCATCATGGGCGATTTTACATGCCGCTTCGAGAATAATCCGGCTGATCGAATTCATGGCCTCCCCCTTCATCTAAAATCGGCGTTAAATTAAGTACTAAGCCTTGCCCTGTCAAGCATTGAACCGGGTTTGGACCGGGCACAAAAGGCTTGACAGGGACGCCCTCCCCAGGATAATTTGGCATGATATCAATGTATTGCAGGAGGATCCTTGGAACTTCCCACCCTGACGGGAACCCTTGATCGATACATATCGGAGATCAACCAGTTCGAACTTCTCACCCCGGAAGAGGAATTCCGCCTGGCCGTTCGTTTCCGGAAGTACAACGACATGGAGGCGGCCCAGCACCTTGTGGTTTCCAACCTTCGGTTCGTCGTCAAGATCGCCCACGAATACAGGAATTACGGAATGAAATTGGCCGACCTCATCCAGGAGGGAAACATCGGCCTGATGCATGCCGTGAAAAAGTTCGATCCCTATCGCGGTTATCGCCTCATTTCATATGCGGTCTGGTGGATCCGTGCCTATATCCAGAATTACATCATCAAGACATGGAGCGTTGTCAAGATCGGAACAACTCAGGCGCAGCGCAAGCTGTTCTTCAAGCTGGGGCAGGCGAAAAAGAAGCTTGAGGCCCTTTCCCAGAAAAACCCGGAGTTTGCGGAAATCGCCGAATCCCTGGGGGTCAAGGAGATCGAGATCGAGCAGATGGACCTGAGGCTGAGCCATCGGGACCTCTCCCTGGACGCGACCATCAGCGACGACGGCGATGTCTCGCACCTGGATTACCTGACCTACGACGGGGACGACCAGGAGATCTCGTTGATCAAGAAAGAGGAAATGGAACTGGCGAGAAAGAATATCGCCGGAGCGATGGCCACGCTGAATGAGAAAGAGAGCTACATCATCCGCCACCGGGTCATGGCAGACAATCCGGAAACTCTTCAGGAAATAGGAGACAGGTACCGCATCACCCGGGAGCGGGCCCGCCAGATCGAGAAACAGGCGTTGAAGAAACTGGCCACAGCCCTGCCCTATCTGGGAGCGGAAACACCGCTCCTCGGGAACTAGCCAGAACAGTTCTTAAGAAGTCCGCCTGCTCCAATACTCCCCATTCTTCGTGGATATCGAGGGAGCAGGCTCAATTCGGCCCTCATTTCATTCCGCTCTCTTCCGACTTCCTGAAGTGAATCGTTCCGCGGCCTGCGGACTAGGATGCCCCTTCGGAGCGGGCCAGATTTTCAAAGCTGGTGTATTTTTCCAGGAAGGCCAGCTTGACGGTTCCGGTGGGACCGTTCCGCTGTTTCCCGATGATGATTTCCGCGATGCCTTTCTCGGGGTTATCGTCCGTCCGGTTATACACCTCGTCACGGTAGATGAAGGCAATCACATCGGCATCCTGCTCGATGGCCCCCGATTCGCGCAGGTCCGCCATCTGGGGTCGGCGGTTCGTCCGGTCTTCCACCTTGCGATTCAACTGGGACAGGGCGACCACGGGAACAGCGAGTTCTTTGGCCAGGGCCTTGAGGGAACGGCTGATCTCGGAGATCTCCTGCTCCCGCGAATCCCGGGATCCACCGCCTTTCATAAGCTGCAGGTAGTCCAGGATCACCAGTCCCAAACCGCTTTCCGCCTTGAGCCGCCGTGCTTTGGCCTTCATTTCCAGAACGGTCAAGGCTGGAGTGTCGTCGATAAAAATCATCGCTTCCGACAGTTGGCCTGCGGCGGCTATGAGCTTCGGCCAATCCGTCTCCCCGAGGAATCCCTTCCGGATCCTTTGCGAATCCACCTTGGCCTCCGAGGATAGCATGCGTAACGCCAGTTGTTCCTTGGACATTTCCAGAGAAAAAACGGCGACCGGCACCCCCGACAGGGTGGCGGCGTTGCGGGCGATGCTGAGAGCGAAAGCCGTCTTGCCCATGCTGGGCCGCCCGGCGACAATGATCAGGTCGGATTTCTGCAGGCCCGAGGTCAGTTCATCAATCCTTTCGAAGCCCGTCGGAACACCCGTCACCAGTTCCTTGCGCTCGTAAAGCTTCTCGATGGTCCGGATGCTTTCCTTGATGATCGTCTTGAAAGGCCAGAAACTGGGCCTGATTTTCCGTTCCGAGATCTCGAAGATGGCATGCTCCGCCTCGTCGAGCACCTGATCGACGTCCGCCGAGGCGTCATAACTCTTGCCCAGGATCTCGGTGGCGGTACCGATCAGTCCGCGAAGGATGGCCTTCTCTTTGACGATCCGGGCATGAAAGGCGACATTGGCTGCAGACGGCACATTGTCTACGAGTGAGGCAAGATAAGCTGTCCCGCCGACCGGATCGAGCTGTTTCTTTTCCTTGAGCAGGTTGCTCAAGGTGATCAGGTCGACCGGGTCATTGCGGTCTGACAGCTCCACGATCGCGCGGAAGATCCTCCGGTGGGCTTCGCTGTAAAAATCCTTGAAGTCCAGGACCTCCAGCACCGGGTTGAGGGCATGATTATCCAGAAGAATTCCCCCGAGAATGGATTGCTCCGCTTCCAGGTTCTGGGGCGGGATCCGATGCAGGGAGGCGTCGATATCTTTCATGGCCCTTAACGATGAATCGATCAGGATTCCTGTTCCGCCTCGACGGAAACAGTGATCTCAGCGGCCACCCCTCCCGGAAGCTTGATCTTGACGGGAAAGGTTCCCAGTTCCCGGATGGGCTCCTCCAGAACGATCCATTTCCGCTCCAGCTCCACTCCCATCTCGATGGCACACTGCTCGATGTCCCTCGTATTCACCGATCCGAACAACTTGTCCTGCTCCCCGACTCGTCGACGAACGATAAAGGTGACACCGGCCAGTCGATCCGCCATGGACTGGGCCTTCCGGCGATCCTTCTCCGCCTTCTGAAGAATGCGCCGCCGCTCATCCTCCACCGACTTTACGTTCTTTGAACTCGCCTCCACGGCAAGTCCCTTGGGAATCAGGAAGTTTCTGGCATATCCGTCGGATACCTTGATCGTCTCTCCAACTTTGCCCAGGGAATCCACATTGTCTTTCAGAATCACCTTCATGGTTCATGCTCCTTTATATGGATAGTAGCGTATCCCGTGGAAATCAAACTCGCTTCGTCATGAGGGACTACCCCGCTCGCCAATGTATTTACGAATGTCCACCCAGAGATCGACCAGCCCTAGAATCGCCAGAATAAGGGCTACATATTGCTGGGCAAAAACCAGGCCGTAAAAGAGATATCGGAAAAACGGCGGTATCCTCTTCCGCTTGAAAAAACAAGCGGTGATGGCCAATCCCTGAAACAGGTAGGCAAACAGACAGAGAATCAGAACGTTCAGCCCGATCTGCCGGACCGGCTCAGCAGGCACCAGCATGCATCCGCCGGCGGCGATCAGAAACCACACCGTCCGTTCCGGCGCCTTCCAGAGGGTCAGGTCTCCAAAATCCGGATAGGTTCCCCCCCGCTGCCGGATGAAAAAACCGCCGGCCAGGACGTTGAACCAGAGAACGAACGTCGCCATTACGATGACAAAAGCCGGGACAACAGAAGAGAAAAAGCGGATAAGCTCCGGCAGCTGCTCCCTGATTTCCCGGATTTGCTCCGGGGGCAGGCCCAGCATGCCGTAGATCCGCAGGTTATCTTGAATGCCGGTGGCCACATACGCTTCAAGGACCGCGAACGGCGCCTTGTCCGCCAGAAGGCCGTGGGCGAGCAAAACAAGGCAGCCCGCCGAAAAGAATACCACAACCGGATAAAGAACAACCTTCTCAAGGGAGAGGCCTCTTCTCAGAAGCTCTCCCAGAATGACACCGGCCAGCCCCGCCAGGAGAAAAAACGGCATCGACGCCGCCAAATCCGCCAGCATCAGCGCACCGAACACGACACCCCAAGACAGGACCAAGATGATCAAGCCCTGTGCCCTGCCCCTTTGCAGATAATAGTACAAGACAGGCAGGGGCGTCAGAGGAATCAGGAACGCCCCGGCAAAGGGCAGGAAACAGGCGGTAAGATGGATCAGCGTGGTCCAGAGAAACCCTGCAAACAACGAACTCCCTCCGAGACCGCCGCCTTAAGCCTTCCGCTTGCAGCCGGAAACCGGTCGTTCCATCCGATCCGTGGTGTCGGCTTCAGGGCGTGAGAGTCAGTCCGGTCAAGACCGACTTCAGCCCTCACGAACCGCAAACGGGAGAAGCGCCAGGGTCCGGGCCCGCTTGATGGCCACAGTCAACTCGCGCTGATGGCCTGCGCAGTTTCCGGTGATTCGCCTGGGCATGATCTTTCCCCGCTCGGTGACAAAGTCCCTCAGGATGGAGGGGTTCTTGTAATCAATCTGAATATTGGAGTCCGTGCAGAAACGGCAGAATTTCCGCCGGTGGAAGAACTTCCTGTGCGGCCTGGACGGCCGGCTTCCCGATGATGGATGCGCCATGGCTTTACTCCCCCTGTTCCTGGGCCGCCGGCTGTTCCGGTGCCGGTGCCGGTGCCGGTGCCGGTGTTGGTGCCGGTGTTGGTGCCGGTGTTGCTGAAACGACCGTCAATGGAGCTCTCGTCTCTGAAGGAGCCCCGGATGCTTCTCCCGTCGAATCCGCAGCCTTCTCCTTGCTCTGGGCGACTTCCTTTTCCAGATCGCTCAGGCTGACGTTCTCGTTCTTCAGGATCGTCATGTATTTCAGCACATGATCGTCAATCTTGAAGTTCCGCTCCATTTCGGAAACGACGGCACTCGAACCGGCATAGTCCAGGAGGACATAAGTCCCTTTCGACTGCTTGCGGATCAGGTACGCAAGCTTTCGTTTTCCCCACCGATCCACCTTGACCAGAACGCCCTTGTAGGCCGCGATGATGTCGCAATAGCGATCCGTCAGCGCGCTCACTTCTTCATCGTTCAGGTCCGGATGAATGATGAAAACTGTCTCGTATCTCCTCAATTTCATTTACCTCCTCACGGCTATTGAGCCCGGGCAGGACGCCCGGACAAGGAGTCTGTCCCCAAAAAATGGAGCCGCCTTCTATCCCATTGATATGGATAAAGCAAGCCTTTTCTTCCCCGGTTAGAAGGCGACTTCCCCCGCGGTTCAGGCACATATCCTCTTGCCGAGCGTTCGGCGAAGATGCGCCCGGAATTCATCCCGGCGGTGGGTTACGAGGTAATCCAGATAGTTCAGGTTCTTTTCGATGCTGTCCATGTAGAGATCATCATCGATGTTCCAGCGTTTCCGGAAGTGGTACCGGCTGTAAAGATACGCATCCCCGAGTTCCTCCCGGAACCGCTTCCGCGTCATCTGAAAGAATCCCCGGGTCTTTTCCAGCAGGTCCAGCTGGCTTGCGTAAGCCGTGATTCCTGCTTCAACGAACTCGTAATACAGATCAAGAAGTTTTTCCAGGTAATGGCGATCGGCCATCTGCCCCAGCAGATCCGCCGTGCCCAGCATCTGACCGAGCATCTTGATTCTCTCGTTCGGGAACCTGATATCGCTGATCCTGGTATTGAGGCCTGTACACTGCAGGATATCACTGAAGAAAGGCAGTTCTTCCTGAAACACGGGGCCATCCTGGTAATATTGAACAATGAACTCGATGCTCCGATTGATGTGAACAAGGGTGTACTTTGCCCCTGTTCCTTCCGTGTCGTCGCTTCGCTGGATATAACCGGTATCGTGCATCAGTCCGCAGGCGAGACCGAGGTTGAATTCCTTCTCCGTGAAGGGATAACCCGCCTCGACAGCCCCGTGCATCAGCCGGGTGACGGCCAGGGTGACCGCCAGGGTGTGGCTCAGGTCATGGTAATCCACGTTTGAGTTGCGGTAGCCTGGATAATCACCGGCAAAAAGCTTTACGATATCTCCGTAAGCCTGATCAAGTACGGCACAGTCAAAATGGGGAAAGGCAAGGGAAGCAATGAACCGGATCTCCTCGATAACGGCATTGTGATCCTCGATATTCAACAGATTGGCCAGCTGATTTGGGCGATCCTTCATCGGCATCCCTCTTTCCCAAGTACAACCACCCTCGAAAATTAACAGGTTTATATCCCAATAACCAAAGGGAAACAAGAGGAAAGGTTATGGACTGCTCCTGTGTGGCAGGCAATGGGTTGAACATCTGAATCGGGTCAAACAACCTTGAGAACAACCAGGGCAATGTCGTCGAACTGGGGCCGCCCGCCGGCAAACGCGATGACGGCATCCTGGATTTTCATGATGATTTCGGAAGCGGACAAACCACGATGCTTCTCCACAACCCGGGCGAGACGCTCCAGGCCGAAAGACTGATCCTCTTCGTTGACCGCTTCGGTAACACCATCCGTATAAAGAACCACCAGGTCGGCATCCGAGAGGGACAGTTCCGCTTCCTGCAGCTGGACGTCCCTTTTCACCCCGAGGGCAATGCCATGGGCCTTCAGATAAACCGGCTCGTCCTGGCCCTTTCGCAGCAGGAGCGGAGGGTTGTGACCGGCGTTCACAAAACGGAGTTTCGGACCCGGTTCGATGACAGCATAAAACAGGGTGACGAACATTCCGGAAGTGGAATCGCGACAGATCAGTTCGTTGGCCTGCCGGATGGCGTGCGCCAGGTCGAGTGTTCCCGTAGCACTGGCCCGAACCACTGTCCTGGACAGCCCCATGAACATGGCTGCCGGCATTCCCTTGCCGGAGACATCGGCGATGACGACGCCCCACAAATCATCCATCACGGGGATGAAGTCGTAAAAATCGCCCCCCACTTCCCGGACGGGGATATTGTTGGCGGCCAGATCGATACCCGGGATCCGGGGCGCCCGCTCCGGGATCAGCCGCTGCTGGATTCCCCTGGCGATTTCCAGTTCCTTCAGAAGACCTTCCCGGTCCGCCGTGGTTCGCTTCAGCTCCGACATGTGCTCGCGCAGATCCATGGTCATCCGGTTAAACGCCGCAGCCAGCTCCTCCAGTTCATCGCCCGTCTGCACCTCCACCCGATGGTCGATCTCTCCTCGTCCGATGGCCTTCACGCCACGGATCAGGGAAAGGACTGGACGGGTAATGGTACGGGAAATCGAAACGGCAACACCGAGGACAACAATCATTAGAATGAGAAGAAAAGCAAAGAAATTACGATAGATATCATCCAGGGTCTCATTGACGTGCTCTTTGATCTGCTGGGTCGTCGCATCGATCCGCTTCTTTGTTACCTTCACCGGAATGGAAAACTCGTCAATGTATGTGGTCGCGGCGACCATGAACATCGAATCGCGGACGGGCACGATGGACATGAATTTGCGCCGGATCCGGCCGTCCACGTCCAGCCAGTCGTAATAACCGCTGTTGGCTGAGCCGTCGAACGTTTTTTCGAAGATGATCCAGAAATCGGGGAGCTTGTCCCGCCACTGACGGAGGTCAAAGTCCACGATTTCCGGATTCGGGTGAAATTTCATCAACCCCGTCCCGCGATCGTAGACCAGGGTATAACCCGTTTTTCCGACGGACTGGACGGCGATTTTCTGGAAATCCAGCCGTTTCCTCAGTTCATCCAGCCCAATACCGGGATAGGCATCCAGATAGATGCGGCACTGGAGGGCCACATCCGCCGCTTTCTGAGTAATGACGCTTTCACCCAAGTCTTCCAGTGCCTTGGCGCTGTCATCGGCGGCCCTGTCCCCGAGCGCCGCGCTGCTCTCCAGGGCATAATTCCCGATCTGCCGGATATCTCCAAAGGCAAAATAGCCGAAGATCATCAGCGAGATCACCGGCAGCCCCAAAAAGGCCAAGAGGAGCTTCGTACGGATTGGGATTCTCGCTCTTACCGGCTGCATGCCCTCGGATATCTCCACATTTTCACTATTTCGGCACTTGGGGTTACGGGATCCGCCAACAGGCACCCCCCTTCTCATTACTGTATCTCTAAATATTCAGAGTTTTCCAGCGCGAATCGCGCTCCAGCCGGTAATAGGGGCGACGACGGCCGTCGGGTTCCTTTCGAACCACGAATCCACGGACCACGTAGCCCCGGGCCAGGTAGTGCATGAACAGGGCACGGCAATAATCCCTGAGAAGCTGGGCCTTGGCGCGGTCATGCTTCAGGATCTTGTCCTGGTTGAAGGGAATTTCAACGAACAGAGGGGATGTACTGAGATGAAAGACACTTTTTCCACCGGGACATTCCAACCCGTCCTCATCCAGTTCGATGGCATTGACCACGTTCTCGTCCGTCATCTCCGATGTATCGTCCAGGGAGGGAAGAATGCCCCGCTCGATCCGGGCGCGGACCCGATCTGTCTGGATGAGCCACTCGACGATAAAGCGGTCCGTCGAAATGGCACGATTGAATTCGTCGCTGGTGAAGACGGCGCTGTAATAATTGAATCCGATCTCGCGGACAATGGCGCCCATCCGGTGGATATATATGTATCCGTTCCTTGAGACGAGCGGGTCGTAGGTCCAGCGGATCCGCGAGACCCCCCTCTCCCTGGCGCATTCGTAGAGTACACGGACCAGTTCCTCGCCGATGTTCTTGTCCCGGTAGAGCCGGTCCACCCCCATGCGGGCCCCGTACCAGAAAGGCCCCCGCTTGTCGAAATCGGCGAAGCACACCAGGAAGCCGATGGGGCGGTCCCGTTCATACCAGGGATCTCCCTCGGCCATCCGCCGACGCTCCTCTTCCGGGTAAATCCCCTCGTCGAACGCCGTCAGGACAAGCCCGTTGGTCAGGTAGGCCAACTCAAAATACAGCATCGGGGCATTCACTTCCCGGTACCCGTCCCTGTTCCACACTCTCTTTTCCAGTTCGACCACATCATTCAGGACGGACGCCCGAAGATATTTCTCCACACGCACCTTCCTTTGGTCATCCATGGGTGCTCCTCCCAGATCTACAGGGGTTGACGGGAGTGACGGCATCCCGGTTCATTCATGAACGGGGCCGGCTTCTCCGGGGAGACGACCAGGGTCAGGACGTTGCGATCTTTCTCCCGGCGATAATGAATGTCGTCTATCATTTTCCGAATGAAGTAGATGCCGAGTCCGCCGACCTTGCGCCGGCTGATTTCCGGCGACAATTCGGGATCGGGAGTGGAGAGAAGATTGAAGGGAACACCCTCGTCCTCGATTTCGATGACGAGTCGCCGATCGGCCATGGCCCGGCAGCGAACCTCGACCTCGCCGGGGCGATCAGGGTAGGCATAGCGGAAGATGTTGACAAGAGCCTCCTCCACCGCGAGCTCAATCTCGCTCGCCCGGTGGGGACTGAAACCACGCAGGGCCAGACACTCCGACACAAAAGCCATGAATGGCCGGAGGGAGTCCAGTTTTGCGGGTTGTTTCATGGAGGGCATACAGAACCCAAACGCACGGTTGAGGAAAAGATCAACTGCGGTAGAGCGCCGCTTCCACCGTATCATAGATCGGGAAAAGGGTATCGAAACCGGAGATCTCGAATACTTCCCGGACAGGGCCTCTCAGGTCGGCCAGACGGATTTCCCCTTTCCCATCCTCGAGTTGCCTGGCTGCCGCCAGGATGCACTGAAGGCCGGCACTGCTGATGTATTCAAGGGCACCGAAGTCGATGACGAAACGGTTGGCTCCCTGTTCCAGGTAATCTTCCAGGGTCCGGTCGAAATCGGGGGCACACAGGGCATCCATCCGGCCGCGGACGGAGACAACGACCGCCTCTTCTTCCTTGCGGGTATCGATTTCCATGGTTCCTCCCCGTCCTGCTGCCGGAGATCCCGGAGGTCCGGCATCTTGCAAGAGGCCGTCCCCGAACGGTAAGTGATCCCGGTGCGCCCTCTTCCGGACATGCCGGGAGAGGGCGCCGGAATCCCCTCAGGGAGCGGCGGTTCGATACCGCATCACTTGCTGTAATCGTAGAAACCGCGGCCGCTCTTTCTTCCCATGTACCCGGCATCGACGTACTTCTTCAGAAGTGGGCAGGGACGATACTTGGAATCGCCGAAGCCCTTGTAGAGTACGTCCATGATGGCCCAGCAGGTATCCAGGCCGATCAGGTCCGCCAAGGCCAGCGGCCCCATGGGGTGGTTCATCCCCAGCACCATGATGTCGTCGATCGCCTTCGGCTGTCCCACACCCTCCATCAACGCATAGACGGCCTCGTTGATCATGGGCATCAGGATGCGGTTGGATATGAATCCCGGAAAATCGTTGCACTCCACCGGGACCTTGCCGAACTGTTTGCTCAGGGCCTCCGTGGTGTTATACGTCTCCTGCGAAGTGGCGAGGCCGCGGATGATCTCCACGAGCCGCATGACCGGTACGGGATTCATGAAGTGCATCCCGATGACCAGTTCAGGGCGTTTCGTTGCCCCGGCGATCCGGGTGATCGGAATGGACGAGGTGTTCGTGGCGAGAATGACGCCGGGCTTGCAGATTTCGTCGAGCTTCTTGAAGAGCCCCAGCTTCAGGTCCTCCCGCTCCACGGCCGCCTCCACGACGATGTCGGCGTCCTTCATATCCTCGACGTTCGTGCTTTTTTTGATCCGCCCGAGGATCTCCGCCTTCTGGTCCGCCGTCAGCTTCTCCTTGGCCACCAGCCGGTCCAGGTTCTTGGAAATGGTGTCATAGCCCCGGTTCACGAACGGCTCGGCAATGTCGTTCATGATGACGTTCAGGCCGCCCGGATACGCCGCTACCTGGGCGATTCCGTTTCCCATCTGCCCCGCACCCACTACACCCATTGTCTTGATTATCATCTTTTCCCCTCCTTGTTTTTTCCCGGGAACACGACAGGACCTGAGAAGCGGCAGAGCCTGGAGCCTCCGTTCCTCCGCTCTTCCTGCCTTTTCCGGAATGTCGATGTGGATGAAAAACCGTATCGATTCCCCCCGGTCCCCTTTACTTGTCCACCCGGATCAGCATGGCGTCGCCCTGGGCATGGCCGGAGCAGATGCCACAGACACCGATTCCGCCTCCGCGCCGCCTGAGCTCATAGCCGAGGGTCATGAGGATCCGGGCACCGGTGGCCCCGATGGGATGGCCATAGGCGATGGCACTCCCGTTCACGTTGACCTTCTTCATCATGTCTTCCTTGGACATGCCCAGGATGCTCCGGGCGCTGACAAGAACGACAGCCGCGAAGGCCTCGTTGATCTCGATCAGATCCACCTGGTCGAGCTTGAGATCGTTCTCTTCGAGGATTTTCTTGATGGAAAGCCCCGGGACCGTGGCGATGTCCTTTGTCGGCTGGGAGACCTCCGCATAGCCAAGAATCGTGAACAGGGGTTTCATCCCCAGTTCCTTCGCTTTCTCGGCGCTCATGAGCATGCACACGTCCCCGCCGTCGTTCACTCCCGGCGCGTTGCCCGCGGTCACGCTGCCCAATTGCCCCGTGACGGTGCTCTTGTGGTTGAAAACGGGTGGCAGTTTGGCCAGGCCGTCCAGCGTCGTTCCCGTTCGGGGTCCCTCGTCCTTGTCAAAGATCGCCACGTCTTTCCCCTTCTTGATCTCCACGGGGAAAATCTCTTCGTCCAGACGGCCCGCCTTCATGGCCTCCACGGCTCGCATCTGTGAGGTGTACGCCCACTCGTCCTGGTCCTGCCGGGTGAATCCGAACTCGTCGGCCGTCTCCGATCCGTGAATGGCCATGTGCCGGTTGTAGAAAGCGTCCCAGAGGCCGTCATAGACCATCAGGTCAACCATCCGTCCGTTCGGAAGCCCCATGCGGCTCCCCCAGCGCATGTCCGGCAGCGAATACGGACAGTTCGACATGCTTTCCTGGCCGCCGGCGACGACAATCTCGGCCCGTCCCGTCTGGATCATCTGAACGGCCAGGTCGATCGTCTTGATACCCGACGAGCAGACTTTGTTGACCGTGATGGACGGCACGGACTCGGGCAATCCAGCCAGCAGGGTCGCCTGCCGGCTCGGTACCTGCCCGCAGCCGGCGGGTACGACCTGCCCCATGAATACATAATCGATGTCCTCCGGCTTGACCTTGCCGCCCGTCCGCCGCAGGCACTCCTTGATCGCCAGAGCGCCCAACTGGGGGGCGTCGAAGCCCTTGAGGGAGCCGCCGAAGACACCGTAGGGTGTGCGGCATGCCTCCACACAGACCACCTCACGGAGTCCCTTGAACTGCCCCTTGATCTTTCTCCCCATGCCGGAATAATCCGGTTTCCGTTCGCCGAACCCGCTAATCTTGGCATCGGCGTAAAACTTTGGTCTGGTTTTATCCAGTTTCTGCGGTACCTTCTCCATCTCATCCTCCTTTTATTTCCCCCGGACCTGCCCCATACGCTCCACTGCCGTGCAGGTCCGGTTCGTAACTGTTTTTTGGGAAGGGGGAAAAAGGCGCTTTTACCAGTAAAAAATACTGGTTTGCGTTTTTCTCACAACCCCGGCTGTTTGTCAATCGCTTTGGCTCCAGGTGCCGGTTTCCCGGCCTGTTCCGGATCTCGCTTCACAAAAACGGTTGACAGTCCGCCTGATTTGAGATTGATTTCCTCTCGTCGCCGGCTAAAGGGATTCTCCGTTCCGGCAGCCCGTTCCACAGGGAGAAAACGGATGCCGCCCCTGCCCCTCAAATCCTGCCCGAAAACCTATATCCTGGAGACTCATCGCTCCCGCCCGCCTGCGGAGACGCTGGCATTCATCACCCGGCTGGAAGAAACCGTCGGCATGCTGGACGTCCGGGATGCCATGGCCGATGACCGCCTCGGCCTCCCCGTTTTCACCTGTCGGCGGATCCGGCCGGACGAGTCCATAACCCGCCACACCGGCAAGGGAATCACGTCCATCCAGGCCCGGGTGTCCCTCACGATGGAATCGGTCGAGCGGTATGCATCCGAATTCCGTGAAGTCCACCGGAAACGGCTGGTCCGGGACAGTTACCGCCGTCTGTCCCGGCAGTTCAATGTCCTCCCTCCGCTGGACCTGATCCTTTCGCAGTCCAGCGAGTACGACGATGACCGGCCCATCTTCTGGATCTCAGGGTACGATCTGAACAGAAATGAAGACGTGTACGTACCCGCCTGCGCCGTTTTCCACCCGTTTCATTTGGATGACATCCCGATCATCCATACCCACACCAACGGCATCGCCGCCGGAAACACCCTGGAGGAGGCGGTCGAACACGGTCTGACGGAGGTGATCGAGCGCGACGCCTGGAGCATCGCCCAATACCGGGCCGAAGCGCGGGACGCCCTATCGGTCGACGACTCTCCCGGCTGTGCCTTTCTCGTCGACATCATCGGGAAGTTCAATGCGGCGGAGGTCGAAATCGTGGCAAAGGACATCACATCCGACGTGGGTGTGCCCACGGTGGCGGCCTTCTCACGGGACCTGCAGTACGATTCAATGATCCCCATCGACGGCTTCGGGACCCACCTGGACCCCCGGGTCGCACTGGCACGGGCCCTGCTGGAAATCGTCACCACCCGTGCCCTGTTCCTGCAGACGAGAGGCATGACGGGCCTCCAGGAACATTGCACCACCTATTTCCGGGAGGAAGAGGAGGACTATCGATTCTTCAGCCACCGGCAAAAGGGTCTGGAAGAAATCGCCGCTGACTATCGGGACGATCTCCTCGACGACGTTCGTCTCCTGGTCGCCAAATGCGCCCGACAAGGCCTGGACCGGGTCATTGCGGTGGATCTGACGGATTCCGTAACCGGCATCCCCACGGTACGGATGATCGTCCCCGGGATGGAGGCCTGCTGTTTCGACAGGAGTCGCCGGGGAGAACGCCTTTATACCGCTCCCGACGGAGGTTGACATGCTCAACGAAGAAGACGTCACCCAGCGGGCGATCTACTGCTATCTGGCCTTCAGGCAGATGGCCATCCTTTACAGCAGTGACGAGATGCCGTCCCGCTACCAGGAGATCCTGGGCCGGTCCTCCCTGGACCTGGGGGAAGACCCCTTCATCCGGGAAACCCTCGAGGAGGCTCTCCTGGAGGAGCGGGTGGAAGAGGCCCTCCATCACCTGATGATTCTGTACGAAGGCCTGACACTCGCCCTTTGCGAAGTTCTCGAGACGGACATGGAGACCATCGGCGAGTCGCTTCCTCCATCCTACCTGGAACAAATTTTAGATGAAATGTCTCCCCGGCCGTCCTGACCGCGGGTCCGCCGCTTCCTCCCAACCATCCGGCCAAAAGGTCCCCGGAAGGTCTCAACCCATGGAAACATCCCCAATTATTTCTTGACACCGAAGGGGCCGATCCCTTATATCCTAGGGCAACTTTCATCCCGTCATGTCCGCCATACGGCACTGCACCAGAACCGGGACAACCGGTCGGCCCAAGGCTGGACGGATCGTCGTTTCCTCAACCTCTGACATAGACAGTTGCACCATTCAACAGGAGTCCGCCCTGAGAGGCCCAAGGGATCTCTTTATGCCGCTCCTCCGGCAACCGTTGCGGAATCATCTTCGCATGGCCGCGTTCAGCGGTGTTCTTACCCGTATATCGAATCATCATTCATTTTTTTATCGAGAAGGGAGGTGAGCGCACGTAACAGAGAACCTGTCTGTTCTTATGAGTTTTTAGTGATTTCAAGGGGGTTTATCATTGCACTGAAAAGGAGGTAACAATGGCAAGAATTCGCGGGAAATCGAAAAAGGCGGAGATCCTGTCGCTTGAAGAAGCGGTCAAGAAGCATATGCACAACGGGGTCATCTGCGCGTTCAGCGGGTTCACGGGCTTCAACCGGAACCCCTTCGCATTCGCCTGGGAGACGGTGCGTCAGGGCGTCAAGGACATTCACGTCATCGACCGGCACGGCGGTGTGTGTACGTGGCTGCTCAATGCCGTCAATGCCATGAAGATCTACGAGACCGACTGGATGGGCTGGGGAGAGATGGCCGGCAAGATCGACATCAACCTGGAACGGCACTACAAGGCCGGCAAGGTCATCCTGGAGGATTATTCCCACGGCGCCATGGCAATGCGTTTCCTCGCCGGCGCCATCGGAGCGCCCTTTATTCCCTACTCCGCACCACTGGGTTCCGACCTGTACAATCCCAAGTATGACGCCCTCGGCAAAGCAGGCATGAGGGATGGGAAGAACCCCAAGATCGCCAAGAAGAAGTTCATCCAGATGGAGGAACCCTTCTGGGGAGAGGGTGACACCATTTTGCTGCCGGCAGCCAAACCCGAGCTGGCTATCATCCATGTCGCCCAGGCCGGCGACAAGGGAACGGCCCGCTGGCGCGGCGTCGGCACCATCGACAAGGAAATCTCCTTCGCCTGCGACAAGGTCGTGATCATCGCCGAGGAGATCGTCCCCGAATCGGAGATGAGAAAACTTCCTGAGACGAACCAGATCCCCTACTTTGTCGTGGACACCGTCGTGGAGTGCCCCTGGGGCGCCTTCCCGAGCTCGGTTCCCTTCTACTACGACTACGATGCGCCCTTCATGCGGGATATGGACAAGGCCTCCCGGAACCCCGATGACCTGAAGAAATGGCTCGATGAGTGGGTCTTCGGTCCCAAGAGCTGGGAAGACTTCGTCGTCAAGCTGGGTGCCAAGAAGCTCCTGGACCTGAAGGCGGACAGCACCACCGGTTACAGCGTCCGCATGATGAGAGGAAAGAAACCGGCGCCCAGGATGAAGATGCCCTTGTCCGTGGCACGCAGCGGTTACTAAAAGAAAGGGGGGATACGAAACATGGCAAAATCAATGGAAGAATTGATGGAATTGATCGACCTGATTCCCGATGAGACGGCGAAACCGGGAGAGTTCATCCTGCCGGAGCTGATGGCCATCGCTGTGGCTCATGAAGTTCAGAATGACGATATCGTGTTCGCCGGAACGGGACTCCCCATGGTGGGCATCATGACGGCCAACTTCACGAACGCGCCGAACGCGACCCTGATTTACGAATCGGGGATCTGCGACGGCAAGACGATGCACGTCCCCATGTCCGTCTGCGACCAGCGGGCGGCCAACATGAGTTCGACTCTGGGCGGCCTCGTGGACACCTTCGGTTATTATCTCCAGCAGGGTTACGTGACCCTGGGCTTCCTGGGCGGCGCGGCCATCGACAAGTATGGCGGTGTCAACGTCACCTCCATCGGAGACTATTTCGCGCCTTCCCACCGCTTCACCGGGTCCGGCGGGAACTCCGACATCGGGACAATGGCCAAGCGGACGGCTTACATCATTCTTCAGGAAAAACGACGCTTCCTGGAACGGAACGACTACACGACCACCCCCGGCTGGTGGTGCTGGGACTTCAAGGCCAACGAGTGGAAGCCCAAGAAGGAAGTCTGG
>CAYNEJ010000057.1:0-1284 GCA_964396205.1 uncultured Syntrophaceae bacterium | reverse complement strand
GAAGAACACTGCCTTCGCGGACTGCGGACCCACCGCCGTCGTGACGAACATGGGCGTCTACCGTTTCGATAAACAGGGGATCATCTACCTGGAGACCCACCATCCGGGTGTCACGGTAGAGCAGGTGAAAGAAAACTGCGGCTTTGATCTCAATGTGGCCAACATCAAGGGTGAAACCCGACACCCGACCTACAGGGAGCTGTTCGTGCTCCGCGAGTTCGTCGATCCGGAGTTGATCTTCCTGCCCGCAAAGACGGATTATACGCCCGCAATTCAGGCCATCATCGACAAGGGGGCCTGATATTGTGACCGCCCGGCTCCGGGAAACCCCATTGCCCGTAAGCCGGACACCCGCACCATCCATTCGGGAAGGCGGGTTCATCCCGCCTTCCCGAACATCCAAAAGACTGCGCATGATCCGGTGCCCCGCCCGAGACGCCTGAATCGGCGGACGCCGGCGCGTAATACATTTCAGAGGGAAGGAAGGAACCAATGAATCTAGATCTGACGGAAGAACAAAAAATCATTCAGGACACCGCCCGCAACTTTGCCAAGACGGAACTGGAGCCGCTGGCGGCCAAGCTGGACGAGGAGGGAGATCGCGAGGCCTTCTGCGCCAACCTGCGCAAACTGGCCGGCCTGGGCCTCATGGGCATCAATGTGAAGGCTGACTACGGCGGATCCGAGGCCGGCGTCGTGGCCTTCAGCCTGGCTGTGACGGAGATCGGAAAGGCCTGCGCCTCGACGGGTGTCACCATGTCGGTGAACAACATGGTCTGCGAGGTCATCCAGGCCATCGGCTCGGAAGAGCAGAAGCAGAAGTACATCCCGAAGATCTGCTCCGGTGAGTATTATGCTGGAGGATTCGGGCTCACGGAAACCACGGCCGGCTCGGACCCCGCCGGGATGCGGTGCTCCGCCGTCCTGGACGGAAACGAGTGGGTCCTCAACGGCAACAAGCTGTTCATCACCAGCGGCGAGTACGCCGGTGTCTTCGTTGTCTGGGCGGTGACGGACAAGTCCGCCCCCAAGGGCAAGGGCATCAGCACGTTCCTGGTGGAGAACGGGATAAAGGGTTTCACCGTCGGCCGGGCCGAGCACAAGATGGGCCAGCACGCCTCCATCACGAACGAACTGGTCTTCGAGGACTGCCGGCTCCCCAAGGAAGCCATCATGGGCAAGCCCAACGACGGCTTTCGGACCGCCGTGGGAGAACTGGCGGGCGGCCGCATCGGCATCGGCTCCCTGGGCCTGGGGATCGGCCAGGCTGCCATCGAATATGCG
>CAYNEJ010000056.1:0-20443 GCA_964396205.1 uncultured Syntrophaceae bacterium | reverse complement strand
GGGAGATCGGCATCCAGCCGGACATCCTCCTTTGCCGGACGGAGGATTTCCTCTCCGAGGACATCAAGGCGAAGATCGCCCTGTTCTGCAATGTCGAAGTGGCGTCCGTCTTTACCGCCAAGGACGTCCGCTGCATCTACCAGGTTCCGTTGAATTTCCACCGGGAGGGCCTGGACGGCAAGATCATCGACTTCCTGAACATCTGGACGGGCCAGCCCCACCTGGAGGCCTGGGAAGCCGTGGTGGACAGGATGATCGGTCCCTCCGGCGAGGTCTGCATTGCCATCGTCGGCAAATATGTCAACCTCACCGATTCCTACAAGAGCCTCAACGAGGCCCTTGTCCACGGCGGCATCGCCAACAACTGCCGGGTCAACCTTCGCTTTGTCGATGCGGAGAAGATCGAGAAGGAGGGGCTGGGCCATCAGCTGGACGGGGCGGACGGCGTCCTGGTCCCCGGGGGATTCGGGAACCGGGGCATCGAAGGCATGATCACGGCCATCCACCACGCCCGGACGAAGGGGATTCCATTCTTCGGGATCTGCCTGGGGATGCAGATGGCCGTGGTGGAGCATGCCCGGTTCGTCTGCGGGATGAAGCGGGCCAACAGCTCCGAGTTTGACGAGGCCACGCCGTACCCGGTCATCGACCTCCTTCCGGAGCAGAAGACCGTGACGGAAAAGGGGGCTACCATGCGCCTCGGGTCCTACCCCTGCATGCTGGAGGAGAAATCTTTTGCCCACGAGGCCTATAGCCAGTGGGAGATCCAGGAGCGTCACCGCCACCGCTACGAGTTCAACAACGACTTTAAGGATGCCCTGACCGGCAAGGGGCTCCGGATCACCGGCACCTCCCCCGACGGCCGCCTGGCGGAGATCGTCGAGATCAGGGAGCACCCCTGGTACCTGGGATGCCAGTTCCATCCCGAGTTCAAGTCCCGGCCGACGAGTCCCCACCCCCTGTTCGCCCGGTTCATCGAGGCGGCACTGAAATTCAAGAGCGGAGACGGGTGCTGAAGTCCGTCCCTGGTGGGCATGGAACCCCTGCTGCTGCACCTGGAAAACAACGTCCATCTTGAAGGAGACCGCCTCGTCCTGGTGGACCGCCGGCGGCTTCCCCGGGAGATCGTCCGGGTGTCCTGTGCCGATTACGAGGCGGTGGCCGGGGCTATCGAGAACATGGTCGTCCAGGGGGCCGGGGACATCGCCGTGACCGCCGGCTTCGGGCTGTACCTGGCGGCCCGCGCGGCGGAGCGGCGGGGGGAGCGGGATGCCGCTCCGTTTCTGGGGAAGGCGGCGGCACGGCTGAAAGCCACGCGGCCGACAGGGTATCACCTGGCGGCCCTGCTTGACCGGCTTCTGGGGGAACTCGCCGAAGACCCGGACGGTCCTCCTCCCTCAGAGAAGATCCTGTCCTTTCTGCGGCATGTGCTGGACCGGCAGCGGCGGATCTCCGAGGACACGGGACGCCATGCCGAGACGCTTCTGGTCCCGGGGGAGGCGATCCTGACCCACTGCTTCGCCGGCGGCGCCCTCCTGTACATGCTTCAGTTCGCCCGGGACAAAGGCAAGGAGGTCCGCATCCTCTGTACGGAAACCCGTCCCTATCTCCAGGGTGCACGGCTGACCGCCTGGTCGATCAGCCAGCTTGGTCTCCCCGTCACACTCATCACCGACAACATGGCGGCCCACTGCATGTCCCGGGGGATGGTGCAAAAGGTCTTCACCGCGGCCGACCGGGTGGCCCTCGATGGAACGGTGGCCAACAAGGTGGGAACTCTGCAGCTGGCCATCTGCGCCAACCGGTTTGGCATTCCCTTCTGGGTTCTGGCTTATGGCGGGCCGGATCGACGGACGGCCCGGGGGGAGGACATCCCCATTGAGGAGCGCGACCCGGCCGAAGTCCTGACGTTCCAGGGGGTACCCATCACCGGGAAGGATGTGAATGGATATTATCCGGCCTTCGACCTGACGCCGAGGGACCTGGTGACGGGCATCGTCACCAGCCGGGGCGTGGAGACCTGGAAGAGCTGAGTCTACTGAAGTGTCCGGGGAGGAGTGTCCTGCTGCTCCATTTTCAGCATGGACCGGGGGATCAGGAAACTGCGCATCCGGGAAGGGACGTACACGAGCATCCACAGGTCATCGGGAGCACGCAGGCCTCGTCTTCCCACGACTTTCCCCTGGCATCCGTTCAGGGGATGTCGGGGATGATCCACCAGAACCAGATCGCCGAGATCCATTCGAATTCTCCTCTCTTGCAGCAGATCCGTCCGGCGGCGGGATCATGGGCGGGCGGTTGAGCGGGAGGGCGGACGGCTGGAATCACCCGGGACTGCGGGCACGATAACACAAAAGGATATGCTTTGCTGCATGATTCATCATACCCGCCATGACATTTCATGCGGCATGTGATAAGAGATGCGAACCTGACAGAGGAGGGAGAACCGATGAAGATCCGGATGCCCATCTCGTTTCACGGCAATTACCTGGTCCAGATCCGCCTGGGGGAGGAAGAGAGCCGGGAGCGGTGTCAGAAACTCACCGTCCGGCAGTTGTCGGCGGAGGAACAGGCCCAGTCATTCCCGGGCATGCCGGAAGAGCGGATGCCGACTCACCAGATCACCTTCTACGATTTCGGCTGCAAGCGGGTCATCGAGGGGAAGATCACGGCCAACGAGGAAAACCGGATCGCCTTTGCCGTCCGGGACAAGGAATACATCTTTTCTCCCTTTCGCCCCCGATCCGCGTGAAATCCGACTGGACGGGCCGGCAGGGATGTCATGAATCCGCCGGTCCGGGAGCCGTCGCCTTATGAACACAACCCGGGAACGTGAAGCAATCCCCATTCTGTCCATCGTCGGCAAGTCCAACACGGGAAAGACAACCCTCATCGAAAGGCTGATCCCGGAACTTGTGCGGAGAGGCTGGCGGGTGGCGACGATCAAGCATAACCGCCACGGTTTCCAGATGGATCACGAGGGGAAAGACAGCTGGCGCCACAGGAACGCCGGCGCCAGTATGACCGTCGTCGCTTCCCCTCACCAGGTGGCCCTCCTGGCGGATGCCCCCCGGGACTATACGATGGCGGAGCTGCGGGATCTTTTCGTCCGCGACGTGGATCTGGTTCTGGCGGAAGGATTCAAGAAGAATCCTCATCCCAAGATCGAGGTGTTCCGGCCGGAGGTTCATTCCGAGCGGCTCTGCGGTCCCGATGACCACTGTGTCGCCGTGGTCACCGAATCCCCGCTGGAGCTGACGGTTTCCCGGTTCGGGCCGGAGGACATCCCTGCCCTCTGTGATTTTATCGAACGGACCATCCTGAGAGGCGTTTCAACGTGATGGACATCGCCACGTGGGATATCCTCAAGTGGGTGCTGCTGGTGCTGCTGGCGGGGTTCATCGGCCAGTTCGGCAAGAGTTTCGCCCAAGCGGTCATGGCCGGGATACGGAAGAAAAAAGCGGCGGACGCCGCATCCCCCGAGCGAGCCAAGCCGTCCGCAGCGGTCCCGGGATCGAGCGATCCGACGGCATTGCCCGATCCCGAAGGTGCGGGCGGGCCGGGTCCCGGAAGGGCGGTGGAAGAGCAGCCGTCCTTTCTCCCGGCCCCCGGGGCTGAGCCGCCGGCCGCCATCGACCGGGAGGACAAGAAATCCCTGAAGACCCTGGCGAAACAGCAGAAAAAAGAAGCGAAGCTTCGCTCAAAGCTCATGAAATAGCCGCCGGTGCAGAGCCGAAACCGCAATGGCTGAACACAATGCCCCTTTCCCCATGCGTATCGAGGCGGTTGCCGTCGTCTGGCACAGCGGCGAAGATCCACTCCCCGGATCCCTCGAGGCGGTCCCGATCGCGCGATTCCTTTCCCTGAGTCCGGCGGGACAGGCTGCCGTCGTGGTGTGCGGAATCGAACCGGAGACCGCTGCCCGGGCGATTGCGGCCGAGACGGGCCTGCCCGTACTCGTCCTTCGGGGAGAGTCGCTCGAACCCGCATGGGGAGACGATGCCGTCCGGGCGCTCGCGGTGCTCCTCGGGGAACTCGAACCATCCCACGTCATCCTGCCCCACGATTCCCGCGGAGCGGATCTGGCCCCCGCCCTGGCCGTCCATCTGGGGGCTGCCTGCATCACAGCGGTGGAGGAGTGTGTCCGCTGCAACGGCCGGTGGACGTTCCTGCGTTCCGTCTGCCGCGGGCGGATGCGGATGGAGATTGCTCCGGAGACGACCTGCACCGTCCTGACGGTCCTGCCCGGAATCGTCGGCAGGGATTTGCAGGGGGAAGACCCGGCCGCCGGGGGTGCGGCGATGGCAGGCGTCGTCCGGATCCGCGACGCTGCACCGGGACGCGGAAGGATCGTTCTGCGGGGCGAGAGCCGGGGCGAGGAGGGCGGCGTGGACCTGGCGGAGGCGGATGTCATCGTCTCGGCAGGGCGGGGAATCGGTCGGGAAGAGAACCTCGATCTGATCCGGCGCCTGGCGGGCCTGTTCCGGAACGCCGCCGTGGGAGCGTCCCGTCCCGTGTGCGATCAGGGCTGGCTCGGATACCGGCACCAGGTTGGTCTCACGGGCCGGACCGTCACGCCGGACCTGTATGTGGCCTGCGGGATCTCCGGTACGTCCCAGCACCTGGCCGGGATGAAAGGATCGCGCTGCATCGTGGCCGTCAACCGGGATCCCGCCGCCCCGATCTTCCGGGCGGCCCACTACGGTATCGTCGAGGACCTGACGGTGTTTCTTCCCCTGTTCATCGAGACGGCGGAGATCTGAGCCGGTCCGGCGGCCGTCATTCCCACCCCAGCGGCTCGTACCCCCTTTCCTGCAGGCACTTGTCGACGAAACTCTTATAGAGCGGTGAAGGCCGGCTGGCTTTGGCGATTCCATGGACAAGGCCCGATGCGGCGCCCACCGCGGCGCCAACGCCGATACCCCGACCCAGGCTTCCGGTAACGGCCCCTGCGGCCCCTCCGACGACGGCCCCGGCCACCCCTCCCGTCGCAATGCCCCTGGCGGTGTCCGCCCCGGGATTGTCCTTGATATACTTTTCCGCCAGGACCTCGCATTCGTCGATATCCCGCTGTGCCTGCTCCTCCCCGACGGACTGGAGGTGCGGGTTCGGGTACAGGACCGGACCGTACCGGGCTGCGCATCCCGCCGTGATCCACAGGAATGCGAGCATGGCGGCGAGCAGGAAACGGACCGGATGTCCCGCTCGCATCTGTTTCGTTCCCCCGCTACCAAGTGCCGCTGTCTGTCGCACATTCACAGGCATCTTCCGTCTCCTCAGAAATGATACTTCAGACCCGCGCCGAGGGCATTGGACGCTCCATGGACGCCGTTGAAGAGGCCGTAGACCCCCGACCGGTGATGGATCCGCAGGACAAGACTCCAGCGGGGTTGCTCCGGAAGGGAAAACGTCAGTTCGAAGAGCATGTAATCCAGGAACTGGTGGGTCCTGTCATGCCGGATCTCTTCGATCGGCGGGGTCCGGGTGGCATAGGAGAGGCCGTTCCCGACGGCGAAGCTCGTATCCAGGTAGGAATCCCAGGGAAAGGTGAGCCACCGGGCCAAGAGAAGGGCGTTGAACTCCCAGTGATTCTGGTTGCCGAAATGCTTGACCACCTGCCCTTCCAGCTCCCAGTCGATATGGCGCGTCAGGGACCAGATCCGTCGGGATACGGCGGTGGCCAGGAAGTGATAGTCGTGGTCGAAATCGGGGTTGATGAATGTTCCCCCGAGATCGCTGTGGGTCTGGACGGCCCCATAGACGGTGAAGGCCCAGTCTTTTTTATCCTCTGCCATCGCGGTCGTGACGCTGGAGAGAACGGCCAGGACGGCAAGAAGAATGACGACCAGGACCTCCTTTCTTGTGCCTGCATGCATGGCTTTTCCCTCCTTGATGGGCTCGCATGAGCGAGCGCAAAAGATCAAGAAGATCCGTTTTGCGCACGGACTGTCATACACATTGCCATTGGGCGGTTTCCCCCGCACGGCCCCGGACAGGGAAGAAACGAAGGGCTCCCGCTGTTTCCTCACAAACGGTGAATCGGTCATGCCGACGGCTCATGGCTCACAACGCAAGCGGCAGTGCCTCGAGTCCGCCATGGCATTACCGGGTGCATCCCCTTTCGCGAGCGGCTGCGAAACATGTATTCCATATAGCGGAAAAATCCTGATAGCTGAATCAAAATTCATGTTCCCAGCCTTTTGCCCGCAGAATTGAAAGTTTTGGAGGAGCCGGACCGATGCTCCGGAAAGACGATGGCCGCGATGGATTGCCTTTCCTGCATGCAGGAGGACCCGGCAAATGATCGGCGGGGAGAGCCCCTTTCATTTTTTTTTCTTGACAGGAGAACGGCTTTTGGATAGGCACTAATCATTTGATGGAACCAATGGATGGAACCATCAGATGGAATAGCTCGATGGAACAATGCGATGAAAACGGCCCTGAAAAAAGTCCGCCCGGACCCCGTTGCGATCAGGGTACATGTTTTCGCCGCTGCCCGGCGAGTCACGGGGTCGATCAGGCAATTCGATTGCCCGGTGGCCGGCGCCCGGGTGATCATTGACGGTTGCAGCGAATCAAACGGCAACTCCTTCTGTTTCCATTCTTCAACAACCCGTTTCATGTGCCCCGTGATGTTTGCTGCCGGGGCAGGGAGCATTTCCACCGCAGTCGATCGGAGCGTGCCGTCTCCTTCATCGACCAATGCGGCAGGCGGGTTTCTGCCGTGGTGTTGCGGTCCGAGGCGCCGAAGCTCGTTCCCATGGTCCTGCCAGCGCTTTCCGCGTCGAGAGCCATGCACCGGCACCGCCCATGCATGCTGAATTCAACGGCAAATCTTCAGGGAGAGAGATTATGGACATTCTGAATTACACGGAGGAGCACAGGATATTCCGCGATACCCTGCGAAAATTCGTCACGAACGAACTGGTTCCCCATTCCGAGGAATGGGAAGAGAACGGCATCGTGCCCAAGGACATCTGGAAGAAGATGGGAAGTCAGGGATTCCTGGGGACCTCGGTTCCCATGGAATACGACGGTCCGGGGGCGGATTTTCTCTATTCGGTCATCGTGATCGAAGAGTTGGCCCGAGCGAACCTGTCGAGTTTCTCCACGTGGCTCCACAGCGACATCGTCGTTCCCTACATCGTTTCGTTTGCGACGGAGGAGCAGAAGCAGGCTTATCTCCCCGGCTGCGTCAGCGGCGACATCGTCACGGCGGTGGCCATGACGGAACCCAACGCAGGCAGCGATCTGGCCGCCATGAAGACAACCGCCGTGGAGAGCGGTGACTTCATGGTCGTGAACGGACAGAAAACCTTCATCAGCAACGGGCTCAACTGCGACCTGTGCGTTCTGGCCGCCCGGGACCCGTCCGAAAAGAACCCCCACGCGGCGGTGGACCTGTACCTCGTCGAGGCCGGTACGCCGGGTTTCGAGAAGGGCAAGCGGATCAAGAAGGCCGGCTGTCACAGCCAGGACACGGCGGAGCTGTACTTCACGGACTGTCGGATTCCGAAGGCAAACCGGCTTGGAGACAAGGGCACGGGCTTCCTGAAGCTCATGCAGAAGCTCCAGCAGGAGCGGCTGGTCTGTGCCGTCGTTGCCATCGCCAGCGCGGAATACATGCTCGACATCACCATGCGCTACTGCCGGGAGCGGACGGTCTTCGGGAAGCCGATTTCCAAATTCCAGGCCAACCAGTTCAGCATCGTGGAGATGGCCACCGAAATCAAAATCGGGCGGACCTTTACCGACAAGCTGGTGGCGGATCACATGGAAGGAAAGAACGTCGTCGTCGAGACGTCGATGGCCAAGTACTGGACGACCGATCTGGCCTTCAAGGTGGCCGACCAGTGCGTGCAGCTGCACGGCGGCTACGGCTACTGCGATGAGTATCCGATCTCCCGGGCCTGGCGGGACTGCCGGGCGGCTCGAATCTTCGCCGGCACGAACGAGATCATGAAGGTCATCATCGCCCGCTTCATGGGGTTGTAACGGGCCAAGCGGACGGCGGACCCTTCCTTCGGATCCCCGTCGATGCCGGCCGCTCGCGACAGGACCCATGCCCTGCGCGGCAGGCATGGCCACGGGGTGTGCCGGGATACCGGCGTCCGGGCGGAGGAAGCGTTCGTCTTTGGGTAAATCCGTATTCTTGAGTGGGAAAGGAGGCACGATGGCTGAAAAGGCTCCCTTCAGGGTGGAGAAGGAAGGACATGTGGCTTGGCTGATCCTCGATCGGCCGGAGAAACGCAACTGCATGACGTTTGATTTCTTCCGGGGACTCCCCGAGCATTTCGGCCGGCTGAGCGACGACACGGAGGTTCGCGTTGTCGTGGTGCAGGCCGAGGGGAAGACATTCTGCGCCGGCCTCGATCTGGTCGAAGGGGCGGCGATCCTCGGCGACGGGTCGGCGAAAGAGCGTGAAAAAACGAGGTGGAAGATCCGGTGGCTCCAGGACTGCATCAGCGCCGTGGAGCGTTGCCGGAAGCCCGTCATTGCCGCGGTCCACGGTCACTGTGTCGGCGGTGGAATCGACCTGACGAGCGCCTGCGACATCCGCCTGGCCTCCCGGGACGCCGTCTTCTCGATCCGGGAAACGCGCATCGGGATCGTCGCCGATGTGGGCACCCTGCAGCGGTTCCCCACGATCGTCGGCCAGGGGCTGTTCCGGGAACTGGCCCTGACGGGGAGGGATTTCACCGCAGAGGAGGCCTTGCGGATCGGTTACATCAACAGGCTCTACGAGGACCGCGAAGCCCTCCATCAGGCCGCCCGTGCGCTGGCGGAGGAGATTGCCGCCAATCCCCCCATGGCGGTGCAGGGGGTTAAGGACAGCATCCTGTTTAACCGGGACAACGGGATTTACCCGGGACTCGACTACGTGGCGCAGATGAACTCCGCAATCCTGCCGAGCAAGGATTTGATGGAAGCCGTGGCGGCATTCATGGAGAAGCGAAAGCCGAATTTTGTCGGCGACTAGCGGATTGCTGTGCGGCGGGTCCGGGTCACCGGCCGCGCCGCACAGGAAAAGACAAGCCGGCTGAATCCCCGGGGGAAGGGTCTGTGCCTGCCCCGGTGCCGACCGGTTCACGCATACCAGGAGGAGACAATGGCAGACAAGACGAAGATGGGGACGAAATTCCCCCCGTACGCCTACGTGGTGGAGAAGGGGAAGATCGCCGAATTTGCGATGGCCGTTTCCCAGAAGGAGAGCAAAGGCCAGGTGAAGCCGATTTACGTGGATTCCGAGGCGGCGAAAGCGGCCGGCTACGGCGATATCATCCCGCCGCCGACATTCGAGACGTCTTTCGCCCTATGGGGCGGTGAGGGACTGATGCCGATGCTGCAGGCCCTTGGCATCAACCTGGGACGGCTGCTCCATGGCGAGCAGGAGTATGAATACCTGGCCCCCATCCACCCCGGGGACACCATGAACGGCCGGACCCGGGTCGTCGACATGTACGACAAGGAAAAAAAGGGCAAACCCGGAAAATTCATGGAGTTCACGGTAATCGAGACGGAAGTCACCAACCAGCGGGGCGAGCTGGTGATCCGCGCCCGCATCACCCTGGTGGAGAGATAGGAGGAGGGAGACATGACCAAGGCGATTACCTACGACAGCATCAACGTCGGCGATGCGATGCCCACCTTCACCTCGGATCCGGTGACCCGGACCCATATCGTCCGCTATGCCGGCGCCTCCGGCGATTTCAACCCCCTTCACCATGACGAGACCTTCGTCAAGCTGTTCGGCATGCCGCGGATTATCTCCCACGGGATGCTCATCATGGGGATTGCCGGCCGGGCCGTCACGGACTGGATTGATGACAAGCACCTGCGCAAATTCAGCGTCCGCTTCTCCGGGATGACGGAGCCCATGGATCTGGACGATCCGAACTCCAGGGCCCGCGCGACCATCGTCGTAACCGGCAACGTGGTCGAGAAGTTCGAAGAGGCGGGTGAGAAGAGAATCCGCTGCGAGATCCAGGCGGCCGACGGTCTCGGGGCCGTCAAGATCACGGGCAGCTTTGTGGCGGCGTTGCCATAGGGAGCCCGACCCGGCCGATCCCGACGCGGCAGGGGGATGCAGAGACACCACCTCGGGGCGGGAGAACGGGAGCCTCGGATACCGGATGGAAGGACCCGGGAGCTTGTGCCCGGGAAGCTGCTGAGTGTTGAACTTCATTACGGAATAGCGATTCGATAACGTTTTTTTATTCGGCTTGTAAAGGAGGAATACATGTCAGGAAAAGCAACGGGATCTTTTAACATCGGCAATTATCCGAAAGTCGCTGCTGCACGCTACGGTGACCGGGAGGCGATCTCCTGCATGACGACAGGCCGGCGCTTCACGTTCCGGCAGGTCAACCGGAGAATCAACGGCCTGGCGAACGGGCTTCTGGGACTCGGCATCCGCAAGGGAGACAACACCGCTTTTCTTTCCTACAACCGCCACGAAATCGTCGAAACCTATCTTGCCCTGGGCAAGATAGGCAGCATCGGGCTGCCGCTCAACTACCGCCTGTCGCCCCAGGAGATGGTGGAACTCATGAACTTCTGCGGCACGGAGAACCTGATCTTCGATGCATCCTTCACGGCGCTGGTCGAGGGATTGCGCCCGCAGCTCCCGTCGATCAAGCGTTTCATCTGCTTCGGCAGCGAGATTCCGGCTTTCGCCGAGTCTTATGAAGATCTGGTCAGCCAGTCCTCGCCGGAGGAGCCGGACGTGGAGATCAGCGAGGAAGATCCTCAGTATCTCAACCTGACCTCGGGGACCACAGGGCTCCCGAAGGCCTACATGCTCTCGCAGTACAACAATGCCGGCGGCGGTCCGACGATGATCTACATGCACGACGTGACGCCGAACGACGTGGTCATGACCGTGTTTCCGATTTACGGGCGCGTCGGCTTCGCCTGGTCGGCCTGCGCGCTGTTTGCGGGAGCCCGCAACGTCATTCACCAGTTCGACCTGACGAAGATCCTGGGGGTCATCGAGCAGGAGAAGGTGACCATCTCCAACTGGGTGCCCACCATGGCGAGCTTCGTTCTCGCCCTTCCGGACATCGAAAAGTACGACCTTTCCTCGCTGCGCGCCCTCGTTTTCTGCTCCTCGCCGTTTTCCGTGGCGCTTCAGGAGCAGGTCAGGAAGCGCCTGTGCACCAACCTGTACGAGTTCTACGGGCTCCAGGAGACCGGCCTCCTGGTCAACATCGGGCCGAAGGACAAGTTGCGCAAGCCCGAGTCTGTGGGAACGCTCTATTTCGGGGCGGACGTGCGGATCGTGGACTTCCAGGGAAAAGACGTCCCCACGGGCGAGGTGGGCGAGATCATCGGCCGGGGGGTGGCCGTCACGGCAGGCTATTACAAAAACGAGGAAAAGACGCGGGATATGTTCAGGGATGGCTGGTTCTACACCGGCGACCTGGGACGCTTCGACGAGGAAGGGTTCCTCTACCTGGCCGGCCGGAAGAAGGACATGATCATCACCGGCGGCCAGAACGTCTATGCGATCGAGGTGGAGGAGATGCTCATGGGGCACCCGGCGGTCCTGCAGTGTGCCGTCATCGGCCTGCCCGACGACACCTGGGGCGAGATGGTGACGGCCGTCATCATCCCTTTCCCCGGCCGGAACGTGACGGAGGAAGAGCTCATCGCCTTCGGCCGCGAGCGGATCGCCCATTTCAAAGCCCCGAAAAAAGTCATTTTCGTGGACAACCTGCCCATGACCCCGACCGGGAAGGTCCAGAAGTTTCTCCTCGTGGAGAAGTTTGCCTCCGCGTGAGCGGGGGCGGTTTCAGAATTTATTCTGATCAATTTTCAGGACGGATCGCGCGGGCATCCGCCGGTGTGAGCGTCCCACCAGCACTCCTGCGGATTCGGGACGTCAAAGACGCCCGCTGATCCGGTGCGGCGTGGTCCGTGAAGGAGAGTAACATGAGTGATGTATACGAGGCAAAACCCTGGCTGAATCATTACGATCAGTCCATTCCGAAGAAACTCGAATACCCTGCCGTATCGTACGCCGAAGCGCTGCAGAAGGCCTTTCAGGAGGTTCCTTCCCGGGTTGCCCTCATTTACGTGGGGACGGAGATAACGTATCGGGAGCTGGATGAGCTGTCCAACCGGTTTGCCCGGTTTCTGATTGAAGCGGGGTGCCGGCCCGGCGACGTGGTCGGTTTCCACATGCCCAACATCCCCGCCAGCTATATCGGATCCGCCGGAACCCAGAAGGCGGGCTGCATCTTCACGGGGGTGAGCCCTCTGCTCACCGCCGAGGAGCTTGCCTACCAGCTGAACGATTCCGGGGCGAAAGTCCTGATTACGGCGGATCTGCTGTTTCCCGTCGTGAAGCAGGCGATCGGCGAAACGGGCGTGAAGGTCGTCGTGGTGGCCTCCATCTTCGACTATATGTCCCAGGATGTGCCCGCTTCGCCTCCGGACCCGATCCCCGGGGTCGAGACGCTCGGCTTCAAGGATGCCATCGCGTCGATGCCCGCCGACCCGGTCGATGTGAAGGTCGATCCGGGCGCCGCCTGCCTCATGATGTACACGGGCGGGACGACGGGACCTCCGAAAGGGGCGCTCCTCACGAACGACAACATCGTCGGCCACATGACGCAGCTGAACGCCTGGCTTGGCTATCCGATGGGGAAGCACGTCGCCATGTCCGCCTTTCCCATGTTCCACCAGGCGGGGAATTTCATGGTCATGTGGAACATGGCGATGGGATCCACAAACATCATCATTCCCAATCCGCGGGATCTCCAGTTCTTCGTGAAGGCCATGGAGACCCATCGCCCGACGATGACCGTCAATGTGCCCACCATCTACCTGGAGTTGTTGAAGCTGCCCGAGTTCCGCGCCCTCGACTTCTCCGGGGTTCATTTCTTCGTCAGCGGCGCCGCGTCGTTCCCGGCCGAGAACATCCGGCAGTTCGAGGAGGTTGTCGGGAAGGGAAAGGTGATCGAGGTCTGCGGCATGACGGAGACCAGCCCGGTCATTGTCGCCCTGCCGCTGCACGGGGTCAAGAAGGTCGGGTCCGTCGGGATGCCTGTCTGCGACACGGAGGTGAAGCTGGTGGATCCCGAGACCGGGAAGACGGTTCCCCTGGGAGAGCCCGGGGAAATGGTGGCTCGGGGCCCCCAGGTCTTCTCCCTGGGATATCACAACAAGCCCGAGGACACGGCCCACACCCTCCGGGACGGGTGGATCTACACGGGGGATGTTGCGGTTATGGACGAAGACGGCTATTTCTACATCGTGGACCGGCTGAAGGACATGGTGAGCGTGTCCGGCTTCAAGGTGTTCACCCAGGTCGTGGACGATGCCCTGCATGCGCATCCCAGCATTGATCTTGCCGCAACGATCGGCCTGCCGGACCCGAAGCGGCCGGGCTCGGAGCTCGTGGCCTGCGCCGTGGTCCTGAAGGCGGGCTCTGCCGGCGACGAAGAGATGCGGCAGGATATCATCGAATATATGAAGAAAACGGTGGCCCCCTATAAGGTGCCGAAGGTCGTCCGGTTCATGGACGCCCTGCCCATGAGTTCCGTAGGCAAGGTGCTCAAGAGGGAGCTCCGGAGAATCATGCAGGAAGCCCCGTAAGGCGGGCTTTCTCAACAGCGGCAAGAAGCAATCGGGGGTCTTGCGCCCAGGTGAATGCGAATTTTCCCTGCCTGATGAATGTTGAAACGCTCCCGCCGCCTCCGTGAAGGAAGGCGGCGGTGAACGGCCGGGACGTTTCCCGGTCGGAACACAGCGCGGGTAGTGAAGACCGTTTTGCCGGCCGGCCCTGAAATACTTGCAGGAGGATTGGGTCAATGGCTTTTGAGAGAATCTGGCACAAGTCGTATGCCCCGGGCGTACCCCCGGAAATTGAATTTGAAAAGATCACCACGGCGGCTGCGCTGATCCGGTCGGCAAAGAAGTTTCCCGACCACACCGCCTTCATCTACATGGGCCGGCGGTTCAGCTACCGCGAAATGGACGCCCTCGTGAACCGGTTCGCCAACGCGCTCAAGGACCTGGGCGTGAAAGAGGGGGACAAGGTGGGGATGCTGCTGCCCAACCTGCCCCAGATGATCATCGCCTGCCACGCCACGCACCGCCTCGGGGCGGTGACGGCGATGAACAACCCCCTGTACACGGAGAAGGAGCTGGCCCACCAGTTGAAGGATTGCGACGCCCGGTTCCTCATCACGCTGGACCTGCTCCTGCCCCGGGCGCTTGCCCTGAAAGGGAAGACCGGCGTCGAAACGATCATCACCTGCCATATCAACGACTACCTGCCCTTCCCGAAGAAGCAGCTTTTCCCCTTCGTGAAGAAGGCCATGTTCCGGAAGGTGGAGCCCCGGAAAGACGTCCATGAATTCATGACCCTGATGGGCAAGGCCTCCTCGAATCCGGTCCCGGACCGGTCCCGGTGGGACAAGCTGGGAGCGCTGATCTACACGGGCGGGACCACGGGCGTGTCGAAGGGAGCGATGCTGACCCACGCGAACCTCTGCGCCGTCGTCCAGATCTTCCGAGCCTGGCTGCCCGATCTCAAGGACGGGGAGGTGCATATCGTGGGAACCTACCCCATCTTCCATTCGGCGGGTTACACCGCCAGCCAGAACCTGACCATCTGGAGCGGCTGGACCTCGACGATCATCCCGAGGCCGGAGCCGGGTATCCTCATCGAGACCGTGAAGAAGTACAAGCCGAACTTCCTGCCCGGCGTGGCCTCCATCTTTGTCGGGCTGCTGGCCGACAAGGAGTTCCGCAGCATGGAAAAGTCCTTCCTCAAGGGCTTCTTCACCGGGGCGTCCCCCATCGCCGCCGACACGGTGCAGGATCTGAAAAACCTGACCGGCAAGGACGTCTACGAGATCTACGGGATGACCGAAAACACGGCCTTTGCCACGGCGACCCCCTGGGGGGGGAAGGTGAAGCTGGGTACGGTCGGCCTGCCGCTGCCGAACACGGAACTGAAGATTGTCGACCTGGACGAAGGCAACACCGTCCTCAAACCCGGCGAGGCCGGCGAGATCTGCATCAAGGGCCCCCAGGTGATGACGGGCTACTACAAGCGTCCCGACGAGACGGCCGAGACCATCCGCGACGGCTGGCTCTACACGGGGGACATCGGCATCATGGACGAGGAGGGGTATTTCCGGGTCGTGGACCGGAAGAAGGACATGATCGTCGCGGGAGGCTACAATATCTATCCCAAGGACATCGACGAGATCCTCTTCCAGCATGACAAGATTCTCGAGGCCTGCGCCATCGGCGTCCCCGACACCTACCGGGGGGAGACGGTCAAGGCCTTCGTTGTCCTGAAGGGTGGCGAGAAAATGACGGAAGACGAGGTGATGGCCCACTGCAAGGCGCACCTGGCCGCCTACAAGGTTCCAAAGATCATCGAGTTCACCAATGAGCTGCCGAAGAGCAACGTGGGGAAGATCCTGCGCCGGGAACTGCGGGATCGTGAGTTGAAAAAACAGGCAAAAGGATAGAGAGATGAAAGATTTCCAGACATTCCGATTTGAAGAGGTTGAGCCCCGGGTGGGGCTCGTCACCATGAACCGGCCGGAGCAGCTCAACGCGGTCAACATCGCGATGCTGGACGATTTCGGCGAGCTGTTCTCGATCCTGTCGAAGGACGACGCCATCCGGGTCCTGATTTTGACCGGGGAAGGCCGCGGATTCTGCGCCGGAGCCGACCTGAACGACGCGGTCGTCCACAAGGACACGGATGCCTTCTCCGATCCGGCGAACTTCCTCCGGATCGTCCAGGAGCGCTACGGCTCTCTGGTCCTGGGTCTCCGGCGGATTCCCCAGCCGGTCATCTCCGCCGTCAACGGACCGGCCGCCGGCGCGGGATTCTGCATGACCCTGGCGAGCGACGTCCGAGTGGCGGCGCCGGAGGCGTCCTTCATTGCCTCCTTTGCAAACATCGGCCTGACCGGCGGCGAGCTTGGAACATCCTATTTCCTGCCCCGGCTGATCGGCACCGCGCGGTCGTCGGAGATCCTGCTGACGGGAAGGAAAGTAAGGGCGGACGAGGCGGAGCGGATCGGGCTGGTCAACCGGGTTGTGCCACGGGAATCCCTTCTGGAGACCGCCCTGTCCTATGCACGCCCCATGATCGCCAAGTCCGTGGAGGCGCTGAAGCTGACGAAACGCGTCCTGGACCAGAACATCGACGCGCCGTGCCTGGAAGCGGCGGTCAACCTGGAGAACCGGAACCAGGCGATCATGGTCTTCTCCGGCGAGTTTTTCAAGCTGGTCCAGCCGTTCTTCAAGGGAGGCGGAAAGGGCTGACCTGCCCCGAAAGGAAGAGAATGCGCGGTCATGGGCGGATCTAGACGCCGGACCGCGCTTCGCTTTTGTGGGAAAGTGCATGCCCCGGGTTCCCGGAGCCATGAAATCCGGTTTCGGGAACCGCTGACAAGGGAGGCGGGCTTCACGAACCGGACCATGGATCCGGATCACCTTCCAATTGACAGGGGCAAAGGTTTCCTGTTAGGTTCCTCCATCGTGCTTCAATCATTAGATGGAATAATTTGATGAAGACCGCCCTCGATAAGGCCCGCCAAGATCCCGAGTCGATGAAAGCCCGGATCCTTGCCGTCTCCCGGCGGATTTTCGGCGAATACGGATACCATGGGACCACCACCCGGATGATCGCCCACGAAGTGGGCATCGACGTCTCCACGCTCCATTACCACTGGGGCGACAAGAAGGGACTGTACGAGGCGGTTGTCCTGGATATCAACAAGGACCTGGGACAGAGCCTCCGCGACGTGGAAAGGATGATCCACGGAAAGCCCCTGGGCGAGCGGCTGGCCGTTTCGATTGACGTGATGACGGACTACCTGTTCGAACACCCGGAAATCGCCAACCTCATCCTGCATCGCTATTTCGGCCGCACCCGGGAAGAGGCCCTGGAGGAAATCCAGTTTCCCGAGTTCACCGCCGACATGGCCCGTTCCATGAATCTGATCGAGAGTCCGAAAAAGCCATCGCCGCGGGCCCTTCTCGAAGTCCTGGCCGTTGTGAACGGCATCTACAACTTCGTGTCCGGTGAGGCGTTTTTTCGCTCCATTGTTCAGGTGGACCGGGAGGTTTACATCGCCGACGTCAAGGAGGTCCTGAAATTCATTTTAATTCCCGCCTTTGTCCAGAGGGAGGGCAAGGGCGATCCCGGGCCGGCGTGATACTCCATTCCGCCTGATCCTGCACGCCATTCTTTTCGTCCGACTGTCCATTCGACCCGGATATTCTTCCGTGACAGCCGGAACCGACCATATAAAATCGAATCTCAAGGAGGAAAACGCAACGCTCGGAGCGCAAGCGCCCATGAAAATATGACGGCTCCCCGAGGGGGCCGGAAAACAGGGGCGGCATCCCCTGTGACTTCGGTGGAGGGAACCATCCTCCACGCGCAGTATCCATCATGGATTCCCGCCAGGATCCCTTCGGATCCGCGGGAGCGGTTTCATTGTCCATCTTTCTGAAACGTTGAAAACACGAAGGGGAGGAGAGCAATGGAGATTCTGAAGTTCACGGAGGAGCACAAGATTTTTCGCGAGAGCCTGCGGCGTTTCCTGGAGAAGGAGATCGTTCCCCACATCGAGGAGTGGGAAGAAGCCGGAATCGTCCCCAAAAGCTACTGGAAGAAGATGGGTGAGAACGGCTTTCTCAGCACCTGGGTGCCCGAGGAGTACGGCGGGGTGGGAGCGGATTTCCTGTATTCCGTCATCGTCTGCGAGGAGATGGCGAAATGCAATTTCTCAGGCCTGTGTGCCTCCCTGCACAGCGACATCATCGTGCCCTACATTGCCTCCTTCGGAACGGAGGAGCAGAAGAAAAAATATCTCCCGGGATGCGTGACCGGAGACTGCATCACCGCCGTGGCCATGACGGAGCCCAATACGGGAAGCGATCTGGCGGCGATCCGGACGACCGCGGCGGAGAAAAACGGCGAGATCGTCCTCAACGGGCAGAAAACCTTCATCTCCAACGGCATCAACTGCGATGTCCTCGTCCTGGCGGCGAAGGACCCCGCGGTGGAAAACCCCCACCGGGCCGTGGACCTCTATCTTGTCGATGCGGGAACGCCGGGCTTTGAAAAGGGGCGGCGCATCAAGAAGGTCGGCTGGCACAGCCAGGATACGGCGGAGCTGTACTTCACGGATTGCCGGATCCCCGCGGAAAACCGCCTGGGAGCGAAGGGATCGGGATTCCTGAACCTGATGATGAAGCTCCAGCAGGAGCGCCTCATCTGCGCCCTCGGGGCCCAGGTGGGGGCGGAGTGCATGCTGGAGTGGACGATCAAGTACTGCCGGGAGCGGACCGCCTTCGGGAAGCCCATCGCCAAGTTCCAGCACAGCCAGTTCGAGTTTGCGGAGATGTCCACGGAGGTGAAGATCGGCCGGACGTTTGTCGACAAGCTCATCGCGGACCACATGGAGGGGAAGAACGTCACCGTCGAGGTGTCCATGGCCAAGTACTGGGTCACCGAGATGGCCTGCCGCGTCGCGGACCGGTGCGTCCAGCTCCACGGAGGGTACGGATACTGCGAGGAGTATCCCATCGCCCGGGCATGGCGGGATATGCGGGTGACGCGAATTTTTGCCGGCACCAACGAGATCATGAAAGGAATCGTCGCGAAGTTCATGGGACTGTAACATCGGCGCTAGGCTGAAGAAAGGAGGCTGTGATGGCCGGACCTCTTCAAGGACTGAAGGTTCTCGATTTTACGACCCTCCTGCCCGGACCCTACGCCACCATGCTCCTGGCCGACATGGGGGCGGAGGTCCTGCGCATCGTATCGCCCTCCCGGCCGGACCTGGTGGATTTCTTCCCCCCGTTCATTCCGGGAACAAAGCTCTCCGCGGCGTCGGCCTATCTCGGGCGCAACAAGCGGAGCATGGCCCTCAACCTGAAAATCCCCAAGGCCATTGAAGTCGTCCATCGTCTGCTTGCCGATTATGACGTCGTCGTCGAGCAGTTCCGGCCCGGCGTCATGGCCAAGCTCGGCCTCGATTACGATTCCCTTGGAAAAGTGAATCCCCGCATCGTCTACTGCTCCATCACCGGGTACGGCCAGACGGGTCCCCTGCGCGACCGGGCGGGTCACGACATCAACTACATCGCCCGTTCCGGCGTGTCCTCCTACACGGGACGAAAGTCTGCGGGCCCGTCTCTCGTAAGCATGCAGATCGCCGATGTCGCTTCGGGCTCCAACCACGCCGTCATCGGCATCCTCGCCGCCGTCTTCGGCCGGCAGCAGACGGGAGAAGGCCAGTTCGTCGACATCTCCATGACCGACGGCATGATTGCCTTCAACGCCATGTTCGGTGCCGCCTTCCTGGTGGACGGGAGGGAGCAGGCCTTCGAGGGGAACCTCCTCAACGGCGGCTCCCTTTACGATTACTACGAGACGAAGGACGGCCGCTGGTTGAGCTGCGGTCCCCTGGAGCCCCAGTTCTTCACCAATTTCTGCAATGTCCTGGGCCGTCCCGACCTGATCGCCGGCACCGTGTCTCCGAAGAATCTCGCCGAGGTGAAGGAGGAGGTCCGGGCCGTCTTCCGGACGAAGACCCTGGTGGAGTGGAAAGCTCTGTTCGACGCCACGGACGCCTGCACGGAGCCGGTCCTGACGCTGGCGGAGGCCTTCTCGGACCCGCTGGCGGTCGAGCGGGAGATGGTCGTGGACGTCCCGCTTCCGGCGGGAGGCACGGTGCGGCAGCTCGGCTGTCCCATCAAGTTTTCCGCCATGAGGCCGGAATTCCGCCATGCCGGGGCGACTGCCGGAGTCGACACGCAGGCAGTCCTCAGGGAGACGGGGTACACGGATGCCGAGATCGGGGAGATGGAGACGGCGGGCGTGTTCCGATAAGGGATTGCACCGCTCGGTTTGCCGATGCGGCGGATTGGAATTGCCGCAGGAAGCGGGGCCGGACCGGCAGGGTGATATGGAGTCCCGCGGAGAGGGGATCCCGGAGGATTTCCTCTCCGGTTGTGAATCGAGAACGATTTTTTTTCACAAAGGAGGAGCAGGATTCATGAACGTGAAGGATTGCATTGCCGTTGTAACGGGAGGGGCTTCCGGACTGGGGGAGGCCTGCGTGCGGACCCTCGTAAAAGAGGGGGGGAAGGCGGTCATCTTCGATCTCCAGGACGAACGCGGGGCCAACCTCGCCGCCGAGCTGGGCACAAACTGCCTGTATACCAAGACGGACGTGACGAACGAGGAGAGCGTCCAGGCCTCCATCGCCCGGGCCGTGGAGGCCTTCGGGACGATCAACGCCGCCATCAACTGCGCCGGTGTCGGAGCCGCCGCCAAGGTTCTCTCCAAGAAGGGGCCCTACCCGTTGAAAGCCTTCAACTGGGTCGTCCAGATCAACCTCATCGGAACCTTCAATGTGATCCGCCTGGCGGTGGAGCAGATGGCGAA
>CAYNEJ010000055.1:0-20517 GCA_964396205.1 uncultured Syntrophaceae bacterium | reverse complement strand
TGGAACCGCAAGGCCCGGGACACGAACAACGTCTCCGACTGGGCCCAGTGGGGATGGGCCTACGGAATGCATGCCCATCACTATCGGTTTGCCAACGCCGTGAAGGAAAGGCGCGGGATGGACTGGTGGTTCAACGCCGCCACGGCCCCCGACGAGCACGGCTATTTCAACATGTCCTACGGGACGAACAACTGCAATATTTTCCGTCAGACCGCCAAGAAGATCGTTTTTGAGGTCCGCTCCGACTACCCCTGGGCGGAGGGAGGACGTTTCAACACGATCCACATCGACGACGTCGATTACTGGGTTGAGGTGGACTGCGAGAAGTACAAGTGGCCCCAGGTGAACGAGAAGGCCATCCAGCCGCGTCCCGTAGAACAGACAATCGCCAAGAACGTCATGCAGATCATGCGGGACCGCGATATCATCCAGCTCGGCATCGGCTCCCTTCCCTCGGCCTGCGTCGCAGCCATGGCGGACGCCGGGTTCAAGGATCTGGGTGTCCATACGGAGATGATGAATTTCGGTCTCATCAAAATGATCGAGTCCGGTCAGGTCACGAATGCCTACAAGAGCCTCGACCGGGGCAAGAGCGTCTATACCTTTGCCTTCCCAGTGGACGTGAAGTGGTACTATGAAACGATTCACCGGAATCAGTCCATGGCCGTCTACGACATCGATTACACAAACAATCTGAACGTCCTGACCCGGATCGACAACATGATCTCCATCAACAACTGTGTGGCCGTCGACCTTCTGGGCCAGATTTCCACGGGCTTCTATGAGAAGCGCCCCATCTCATCGACGGGCGGCTTCTTCCAGTTCCACATTTTCTGCGCTCAGTCCCGGGGTGGACGCGGCGTCGCGGCCATGACCTCACGGAGCAAGCACGGCACGGCCCGGATCGTTCCATTCCTGCCGGAGGGCTCGACGGTGGACGTTCCGGCCCAGTTTGCCAACTATGTCTGCACCGAGTTCGGCATGGTGAATCTCCGCGGATTGAGCGGCTACGAGCGTGCAGCGGCGTTGATCTCCATCGCCCATCCGGACGACCGGGAGTGGCTGGAGAGGGAAGCACACGAAAACGGCCTTTTGCCGCCGAAGTTCTCCGCGTCCATGCTCCCCGCGGAAGGTGGCGGACGCCGTTACCCGACCTACGAGGAACGCCGGAATTACAAGGTCCCCATGGGCAGCGCCGTGTGGGGATACGATTGGGATCAGGGATTTCAGAGCGGAAAGTAACCAACCATTTCTTCCGTGCGTGGGGAGTCCGGCGGCAGGCCGGATTCTCCACGCGCGCGTTCGAAAGGAAGCCGGCATCCCATGGCAAAGAAACAATCCGTGGAGATTGAACGGGAGGAAAAGCTCGACCGGGCCATGCGCCGTCGGGATAAACTCTCGAAAATCCGGCTGTGGGCCTACATCTTCTGGATCATCGGCCTCTTCCTCATTCTGGCCAAATACATGAATTTCTTCCCCGGCTGAGAGGGAGGAGATCGTGTCTGGTCAAGAACGGGAAGACAATCCCAGGGAGGAAACGCCCATGGATGAGCGCATCATGAAACCGGTGGATTTGAGCCGGGAAGATCTGGCGAAGTTTGTCGTCGACATGCTCTACCGGACCGTGTTTCACCACGTCCTCTGGTTTACCGAGGTGGAACACCAGATCGGCATGCAGAAGGCCCTGAAGGTCCTGAAGGTCGCCCGGGAAAACAGTTACAAGATCCAGATGGACCGGCTGGCAAAGGTCCTCGGCTTCGAAATGAAGGACGGGGTGCCAAATGCGTTGATGGACATGTCCAAGGAGGAGCTCCTCAAACTCACGGGCACCCTGGGAGCCAACTGGCTGGCCAACGACGGCGTGTGGTTTCAGGCCGTGGAAGGCGCTTACGACATGTTCGAGGCGAAACGCTGCAACGATTCATGCTGGACTCGTTTCGCCCCCTATGAGGCCTGGGCAATCAAGGAATTCCTCCAGTTGCCCAAGCAGGCCGGGCTGCAGGGACTGAGGCGGGCTCTGTCTTTTCGGCTTTACGGCAGCGTCAACATCCAGTCCATCCACGATGACGGACCCAACAGCATCGTTTTCCAGATGAACGACTGTCGCGTCCAGTCAGCGAGAAATCGGCGGGGGCTGGAAGATTATCCTTGTAAATCAGCAGGCCTTGTGGAATACAGGGAATTCGCTGAGGCTATCGACGACCGGATCCGCACGGAATGCGTCGGCTGCCCCCCGGATGATCATCCGAAGGAGTGGTTTTGCGCTTGGCGTTTCACTCTACCCCCAGATGTATAAAAAAGCTTGTCGTATAGGAGAAGGGTGGTGCCTTGGCGCCCCTCTTTAACAACCACAGCGAAAACCGGTGCGCGTGCAGCTCAAGTGGAGGTGGACAGGTTGTTGTGGCAATTTGACTGTCTTTCTGCAGGTTTCGCCGCTGGTTTGAATTATTTCACACTTCAATAAAGGGAGGTAAGAGTTATGGCGTTAGATTTCAGACTGACCGAAGAACAAAGGATGCTGGAGGATCAGGTTTACCGCTGGGCCACGACGTGGCTGGAACCGCAGATGGAGCACATGTACGAAGTGGACGAGATGCCCCCCACGATCTTCAAGGAGCTGGCAAATCTCGGCGTGAACGGGATCGTCTTCGAGGAGAAGTACGGCGGCGCCGGCCTCGGCTACGTGGAAACCCTGCTGGCTTATGAGACCATCGCCCGCGTTTCGAACGCCCTCTCCATGACGGTCGGCGCGAGCCAGACCCTCTGCTTTGACAACTTCCGCCGGAACGCCTCGGAAGCGCAGAGAGCATACGTCCTCCCGAAGAGCATCACGGGCGAGTGGATCGGCTGCCTCGGCATCACCGAGCCGAACGCCGGTTCCGACGCCATGTCCATGGCCACCAAGGCCGAGAAGAAGGGCGACAAGTACATCATCAACGGCTCCAAGATCTTCATCACCAACGGCCCCGTCGCCCAGTTCATGACCTTCTACGCCAAGACCGATCCCGCTGCCGGCCCCAAGGGCATCAGCGCCTTCTTCTTCGAGTTCGACAAGGTCAAGGGCGTGAAGCGCGAGAAGATCAAGAAGTGGGGCATGAGAACCTCCCCCACGGCCCTGATCACATTCGAGGACATGGAACTTCCCGAGGAAAACCTGATCGGCGGCCTGAACAAGGGCGTCGCGATCCTCACGAGTGGTCTCTGCACCGAGCGCATCACCCTCTCGGGCTGCACCCTCGGCGGCCAGCGGACCTGCCTCGAACTCAGCCTGAAGTATGCGAAAGAGAGAGTGCAGTTCGGCAAGCCCATCGCCTCCTTCCAGACCATCCAGGAGAAGCTGGCGAACATGTACACCGGCTACCTCAGCGGCAAGTGGCTAGCCTACAGCGCCGCCGCCTACTGCGACACGCTGACGAACAAGTCCGGCGGCAAGGGTACGGACCTCGACCGGATGGCCGCGGCTGCCCTGCTGTACACGGGTGAAATGGGAACCAAGATCGGCCTCGATGCGATCCAGATCCACGGCGGTTACGGCTACTGTACCGAGTACGCCATTTCCCGTCACTTCCTGGATCAGAAACTGTGGGAGATCGGCGCCGGTACCTCGGAAATCCGCCGCATGATCATCGCCCGCGAGCTGATGCGCGACGACTTCAAGAGCGGTCTGTAATCGAATCCATCTCCCGGCAGCGACCGGTATGACGACGGAAGGCCATGGCGAAAGCCATGGCCTTCTTTTTTTCCACTCTTCCCTTGACCGCCCAGACTCCGTATGTTAGTTAACTTCAGATTTTATTAAAGAATCTGATTCCTTACCTGAGTGTGTGATGCCGTCAAAGAGCCTTCCGATAACACGCTGGCGACTCTCGGATGTGGATCCCGTCATCCAGGAGAAACTCTCCTCGGAATTCGGGCTTTCACCCATCGTCTCCCAGATACTCACCAGCCGCGATATCCTGGAGGTGGAGGACGCAAAGCGATTTCTCTCCCCTTCCCTGGCTGACCTGCACAATCCCTACCTGATGAAGGATATGAGGAAGGGCGTCGACCGTCTGATCAAAGCCCTTCGCAACCGGGAAAAAATCGTCGTCTACGGCGACTACGACGCGGACGGGATCACCTCCGTGGTGTTGATCCTCTCGTTTCTCCACCGCATCGATCCAACCGTCACCTATCACATCCCGGATCGGATCGGGGAGGGCTACAGTCTCAACCGTTCAGCCATCGACCGGTTCAAAAGCCAGGGTATCAACCTGATCGTAACGGTTGATTGCGGCATTTCTGATATCGACGAAGTCGACTATGCGAAAAGCCTCGGCATCGACACGATCATCCTCGACCACCATGAGGTTCCGCCCGCCCTGCCGAACGCCGCGGCCGCCATCAACCCCCACCGCGCCGACTGCCCCTTTCCATTCAAGGACCTGGCCGCCGTGGGCATTGCCTTCAATTTCCTCATCGCACTCAGGGGCATTCTCCGCGAAGAAGGCTTCTGGGACAGCAAGACCTATCCCAATCTCAGGCAGTACCTGGATCTGGTGGCACTCGGGACGATCGGCGACATATCCCCCCTGATCGATGAGAATCGCATTCTCGTAAAAATCGGCCTGGACCTGATCACAGAAGGGCGGAGGACTGGCATTCGGGCCCTTAAGGAAATATGCGGGATCGACAGCCAGATGGTCGATTCCACCAAGGCATCCTACAACCTGATCCCCCGCATCAATGCCGCCGGCCGCATCGCGTCTCCCCGGGAAGCCGTCGATCTGCTGTTGACGGAAGACATGGAGAAGGCCCGGCTTCTGGCCCGACAGCTGGATGTCTACAACCGGCGGCGTCAGGATATCGAACGGGAAATCCTGGGCGAAATTCTCAAGGAAATCGAGGGCGGCATTGATCCGCGGAGTACCCGCTCCCTGGTGTTCGCCTCCTCCCGGTGGCACCCGGGCGTCATCGGAATTGTGGCTTCCCGACTGGTCGACCGCTATTACCGGCCCGCCATTCTGATCAGCCTCAAGGATGGCATCGGGAAGGGATCGGGCCGCAGTATCGCCGATTTCGACATTTACCGCGGCCTCCAGCGCTGCAATTCACTGCTTCTGTCCTTCGGCGGCCATCGATTTGCCGCGGGTATCTCCATCCGGGAAGAGCATATCCCCGATTTTCGCAACCTTCTGGAATCGATCATCCAGGAAGAAACCCAGGCCTCCGATATGGTCTCCCAGACACTCATTGACGCCGAATGCAGCCTCCAGGACATCACCCACAACCTCCTCTCCCAGATCGAGACCCTTGCCCCTTACGGAGCCAGCAATCCCGAACCGATCCTCTGTGTGCGCAACGTCAACGTTGTTTCCCCTTCCATCGTCGGCAACAATCATCTGCGGATGCGCATCAACGGCAGCGGCATTCACTGCAATTCCATCTGGTTCAGCAAGGGGCATTATCTGGAAACCATCAGGGGCATCCCCGTTGACATCGCCTTCACCCCCCAGATCAACACCTGGAACGGGCTCTCGGACATCCAGCTCAAGATGCACGATGTGGCCATATCGGTGTCGAACTGATCTCTCCTTCCCTGGGCTGCACCCATAAAAAAAGCGGGCTGGAAGGCCCGCCTTGATCGTCCATCCGTCCTCCCGCTGCTATTTCTTCACACCGGTGGAAGCTGCCGGCGCCTGGGTCGGTTTTGCATCGCCGGCTTCCGGCGAGGGTCCGGACGGCTTGACTGCGGACACATCGCTTACCTCAACCGCGTACGTGTTGTCGTTTCTGTACAGAATGGGGTTGGCATTGTAATTTCTCGAGGGATCCATATCGAGGGCGATCCGCAGGATGTTGCCCGCAGGGATGGCCGTCGCCCGGACTCGCTTGATCATCGTTCCCTGCACCTTCATTTCCGTCCATTCCTTCCGGATGGATTTCGTGTTGGTGATGTCCATGATGATCTTCGGCGCCGGCCCTTCCACGTAATAAATCGCCGGCATGTAGAAGCGATTGAACTCCACCAGGATTGACTCCTTGCCTTCTGCGGTGACCTTGAACCGAATGGATTTCACCTCGATATCCACCGTGTCGCTGCCGGCCTTCAGCACGGATGCACCGGCCGCAGCCTCCTCCCCTTGCCCGGCCGGAAAGAGCCTCGGCGCATAGACATAGCCCAGGGCATGCTTTTCGGAACGTCGCGTCTCGGTCGGTTTGAATACGGCGTACCAGTCATCCTTCAGGAAATCAGCCTTCACCATCTGCCCAGCCTGAAGCTGTCCCTTGAGACCTGAATCAAGAGACCGCTTGGCCCGGATGTTTGTCTTGGCATGGACATACATGGTGGTTCCCCATTTTGCCGAGGCGGCGAGAACTCCGTCGACACCGATAAAGGCGGGGATGACCAGCAGGGAAAAAACGAGGGCAAGAATTCTTTTCATCATAGCGACCTCCTTTGCGGTGCTCCCAGCCATAACACATCTGCCGTTCCTTTTCCATCTTGTCGCGGACTCGGAAATCGCAATATCAATCCCCTGCTTCTCCGCTTCTACCAAAGCATCCGTTTCCTGACGCCGAAACTCTCTTCCAGTCCCATTTTCCAGACGCCATCCTCTTTTACAACCCGGAAGACAGCCTCCCTGTCCGAGTCTCTGTGCAGGACAGCGATGTCCGCCTCTTCTGCGCCTGACTTGCCCATCATCCATCGGCTCTCCCGGATCACGGAGTTCGGGTCGAATGCGGACAGAAAATTTTCCCAGTAAATCAAGGCGTCAGGCCCCCCCCTCGCGAAACTCTCACGGATTTTCATCTCGTCGCACCGGATATGGAACGCTTCGCAGGCATCAAGCACGTCCCTGATGACCGCATCCCTCGATTTCCTGCTGATGCTTTCCCAGACGTCCCTGTATCGTTTCTCGTTCAGGCAGAGGAAGGTCTTCTCCGCCGCCGACAGAATCGCATGCTCCTCCTCCGGAGAAACCTGCCTCTTCTGCAAAGTCTGGCAGGAGTTCAGCGAAATCATGACACAGGACAACAGAGCCAGCAAAACGACCCGTCTCCCTTTCTTCATGATTTCCGTCGGGGTTTTCATGTTTCCCGTTCAGATCCGCGTGATGTCAAGCTCAGGAAAACGATGGGATACCATTGGTTGTCGGAAACCGGCCCCTCGGAAACTCGTTTCCCGATCCGTTTCAATGGTGCGACGTCGTTATGTGGACCGGGGCCGAAACAGCCGTGTTCCCGCCGCCGCCACCGCCGCCTGACACCAGGACCGCCGCGGCAACCACCGCAGCGGCAATTGCTGCGCCGATCATAATGGTCCCCGCATGGATGGTTGTGGCCGCCGCCGCCCCTCCTGCCGCACCCGCCGCCGCAGCCGCCGTTGTCGCCATCGTCATCGCCGGTGCGTCCGATGCGACGGCCACGGCCGTCCGCCCCGCCGCCAGTGCAACCGTTCCCCCCGCGGTCGTTACAACAGCGGATCCGGACAAACAGGTAACCGTCGTCATCGATACACCGTCGATGCCGGTCACAACCGAAAATTCGATCACGGTTCCGATCACCCCTGCAACCGCGGTCGGACTTTCCAGGTCGAACGTGCTCCCAGCACCGATAAAGCGCTTCACATCGACCACGATCTTGCCGGATTCCACGTATATCTTTGCCGACCGGGTTCTTCCCCGGAGCTTGAATTTCTTCATCATAACACGGCTGTTTCGGTCAATCGTGATGACCGTATCGTCATCCAGCATCATCCTGACGGAGGCATTTGGTCCTGTCCGGATGACGTCCCCTTCCTGTACCCCGGTGTTCATTTCCGGCCTGGACATCACCCCCGCCCGGATCATGGTGACATCTCCATTGGCGAGAATGAACCGCCCCACTCCCGAAGCGGCGGACGCGGAAAGCGGGATGAGGAATTGAACGGAAAACGCGACGGCGATCAGACAACGAATCCAAATCCTGTTCATGATCTCCTCCCCATGCCCGGCAACACGAGCATATCACGATGCATTACGGATACTTACAATCACTAAAAAACCTTGATGATGATCCCCGTCGTGGCGGCGATGTTCATGAGGATTTGTGCGATATCCCGGATCTCCCGGAGCCATGCGATCCGTTCCAGCTTCTCCGGAACCACCACGACATCCCCCGGTTCCATGGTGTCATCGCGGTCTGCAAACAGCGCCATTTCCCATCGCTCCCGGCCGTCGTTCCATGTCACGTATCGATCACCCGCCCTGACGGCGCTCCCGTTAGCCTTCAGAATGAAAGTGCCGCTCTCGTCCGCGTACCGGCTGTACCCGCCGGAGAGCCGGATGTAATCCCTGTAGTCGAGCCGCTCCCTGTAGAGGTGGCTCGTCGGGCTCATCACGGCACCCGCCACGTTCACAACACTCGGTCGCGACGGGATGTAAAGGCTGTCGCCGTTTTCCAGCTCAATGTCATACGGACCGCCCTTGAGGACCCGCAGATGTCCGAGTTGGATCGTCATCCGACCCGTTGCCTTCATCTGACGCAGGACTTCGACGAGCTTCTTCTTCTGCTCCAGCTCGATCTTCCCGGCCGCCACATCCTCGGCAGAGAGGGAAGAGGAGCTGTTTGTCGCACTTCCGGAGAGGATCTCCTTTTCCATCCTCCGGGCCATGTCCTCCAGGCTGATCTGCTGCAGCGACCGCACGCTCTCCCTCTTGAAGACGGCGCCTCGCAGATAGGCCTTGTCCGTATATCCTCCGGCCCGCTCGATGAGAGACGACAGACGCTCACCTTTCCGGAAGGCATATTTCCCCTCGAAGAGAATCTCCCCGGAGACGGATGCAAACTGTTCCGTACGCCAGTTGCTGATTCTCCTGACGAGAAGCCGGTCGAAGGGACTCAGCTCAACATCGGCTCCCGGCTTCCCCTCCAGCAGGTCGTTCAAGCGGATCTTCCTGTGTTTCAGAACACCGATTTTCCCTTCCTCCACCGTCTGCGACGACAGCTCCGCCTCTTCCCGATAGGCCGACTCCAGCAGGCCGCCGCCCTTGAAGACAAGATCGCTGACTTTCATGCCTTTCGTGTACACGTAGATCCCGGGACGGCTTACCTCTCCTTCCACATAGACGTGCTGGCGCTGCATTTTTTCCCAAATGGAATGAACGACAATGCGGTCTTTCGGAAAGACGGGATGGTTTTCCAGCGGATCGCCGGACATGGCCTTTCCAAGGTGGAAATAGAGGGTCTCGTACTCCCGGTTATTTTTGAATCGGACGATCTCCCCCGTCTCCCGGTCCGCATCGGGCGTCAGACCTCCCGCACCGAGGATGGCGTCCCGGACGCGCAGGTTCTCCGTGACCAGGAACCGGCAGGCCAGGGAGAAATCCTTCTCCAGCTCGCCGATCCTTTCCAGGTATCCGGATAGATTCATCTTTCGCATCTCCGCCGCCACTTCCCGGAGATCTTCCCTGGGGTCATAACGGCTCTCCTTTTTCAGGCGCCCGGAGATCTGCAGCACACGCTCCGCCAACAGTCTCTGATCGTCACGCTCCAGGTCCTCACCGATTCGCTGAATCCCGGCGGCCTGAACCGAGCGGTTCTTCGTCCGGTCTGCGGGCTCAGGCCGGACCCGAGGGATTCTTTCCAGGCCGTCGGCGGAGAGCTCGGCCATTTCCAGGCAGTCTCCACGGACCTCTCCCTCGATCGTGGCAAACGGCCTGTCCTGAAACATCCAGCGGGAAAATACGAACACCTGGTCCTCGGGTCTCAATTCGATGTTGGCGGCCTCGTCCTTTTCAATGAACAGGCGCTTCAGGCTGAAGGGCACAAGCATTGTGCTCCGTTCCGGCAGCCTGATTCTCTTGATCAGCGCATAGTCGAAATATGTTTCGTCCCGCAGGTTGTCGGTTCCCTGAATGAGATCTTTTACCCGCATTCCCGGCTTATATTCGAATTCCCCGGGCTTATGGACGTTCCCCGCCAGGTGGACGGCATTCCGGTCAATGTCGACAATGGAGAAGACCCTCACCAGATCCGCGTCCTGCATATGGAACCCTTTGGACTTCCCGAGTTCACGGTCGTTCAGGTCGATGACAACCTGCCGGTCGTTGTTCTGCACTCTCGATACCTGGATCTGGTGCAGGCAGGCCGACGGGATGATCCCGCCCGCCAGGGCAAAGAGTTGGTGCAAGTCCGTTGCATCCTTCAGCTCGTAGATCGCCGGGCGGCGCACATTGCCGGCCACGCCGACAATCGGTCCGACGACGGGCACAAACACCACATCGTCCCGATGCACGGTCATATCGCTGGAACGGTCCCCTTTCAGGAAAAGGTCGTAAAGGTCAAACGACCCCACCACCTTCCCCTTCCGGCGGAGCTGGATCCTTCGCATCGACCCGATGTCCGTCGGACCGCCCGCCATGAGCAGAGCGTCGGTGATCGTCGCCAGGGAGCCGATTGTATAAGCGCCGGGCCTTCGCACATCGCCCAGGACGAAAACAGGGATCGTCTTCAGCGACCCCATGGAGATGTCGACACTGGCACCGACGATCTGCTGGGCCTGGGAGATGATCTTCTTGGACATCTCCTCGAACGTCATGCCGGCCACGAAGATCGGACCGATCTGGGGAAGCGTGATCTTGCCGTCCCGGTCGACGACCAGGTCGTGCTGACCGTTCACACGGCCCCACAAGAGGATTTTCACCTCGTCTCCAGGCCCGACCACATAGTTCATCGGAACGGGGATATCCTTGTGGTCCGCCATCACACCGACGGCGGCCTCCCTGAAAAAGTCATATCCGAAAGGCTTCAGGTCCAGCGACACATCCTGGAACCGCCCGGCCGGCCGTGACCGCTCGAAAAGGCTTTTCCCTTCCGGTTTTGAAGATAGTCCCGGCCTGCTCCGGTTCCCCTGAAGCAGTGCCGTCTTCCCGTTCCCGCCGGCGCCGGGCTCCATCCCGTTGCCAAGACCGGAAAGCTGATTCTTCAAGGCCTGGCATTGCTGCAGAGTGAGGCTCTTCTGCCGGCAGACGGCATCAATCGACAGGTCTTGATCCTGTGACCGTCCCGTGTTCAGGGACCCGTTCAGGAACCCATTGGTGGAACCGTTCAGGCCGTTCGACGAAAAGCCCGAAGCCATGATCCGGTTCTTCAGTTCCCGGCACTGCTGCGGTGTGAGGTTCTTCTGCCGGCAGACGGCGTCGACCGACAGGTCCTGCGCCGAACCGGATCCGGCCGACAGCAGGAAGAACATCAAGGTGAAGAGAATCGATTCAGCGGATCGGATTTTCATTCTCTCGCTCCTTCAGAAAAATTTTCCAGCCTTCCAGATTTTCCAGGACAAACACGATTGCAACCGCAAGAAACAGGGAGAGAAACAGACTCACCAGAACGATCTGGGCCCGCTTCGGCTTAGACTTCCGGTCGGGCGCCCTGGGCGGGTCGATGACCTTGAAGGCGAAGTTCTCCTTCGCCTCCACCGTCATGGATCGCTCGATCTGCTGGGCGATCATGTTGTAGATGTTCTGCCGGATGAACGGATCGGCGGTCTTGTCGAGCTGCTCCTCGAGATATTTGCGGTTTACCAGCACCACCCGCCGCGCCTCGCTGCTCATGTGATCGTTCAGAGCGGTCAGGAAATACTCCGCAATCCTTGCGGCCATGTCGGGGTCCGGACAGCTGACGGCAATGGTGATGGAATTTTCGTCCAGGTTGTTTTTCACGGTCACCATGTCGTCGAGTTTCCGCAGACCGTCCCAGGTACCCGGATATCTTTCATCTTTACCGGGCCGGGACGGGAGCGGTGACGGTTGCAGCATCCGGACGGCCCTGTCGGCAAAGGTGAGCGGGTTCAGGCTGATGCCCCGAAGCCATCCCTCCTTCCAGCGGCTCTGTTTCCAATCCCATTCGTCCGGGAACAGTGCGGGCAGCAGGTTGTTTCTTTCAATGATCTTTTCCCGCAGGATGTTCGAGTTCAGGAAATTCATGATGTCCGTGGCGCTGGCCGGGGCGCCGAGGAGCGATGACCCGGCCAGAGCTCCGAACTGCTGTGCCAGCGCCGAGACGGTCCCGCCGGCATCTTTCCCGGCGATGGGAGAGATGACCGCCGTAGCTTGATAGACGTCCCGCATCAGCAGGGTGGTCACAAGCGTCAGAATCAGGACCGCCAGGACAAACCTGCCGATGAAGCGCTTCCGCCGCTTGACGACCAGCCAGAAGTCCATCAACTGGACCATGGTGTCGTCCCCGGGAACCGTTCCGGCCGGCGGTCTTTCTTCCTCTCTCATTGTGTCTTCCTCAGAAATCACCATTGCGCCCCTGTCTTCAGGCTTTCGGATGCTGCGCGGCACGACCGCCGGTCATGCCTGTCAGTGGATCATGTGCCGGTCCGCTTCCATGAAGGCTTTCACGCTGCGGCCGATAAAATCGAAGAGGCTCTCTGGATGCGCGATGTCCTGCGCCACGTCCCTCGTCCAGGGAGAGAGTGTAAAATGGTAGGAAGACTTCGAATCCCGGCCGAGGAAAAGGCGCATCGGGATCGAAACGGCAATCCCCTTGTCGTGGTATCCCCGGTTGTAGCTGTCCGTGAAGACAGACGTGTCGGAAATGCTGTACCAGGCGGAAAGGACCACGCCGTGGAATGTCTTCGAGACGGTCATCCGCACGCCGTTGTCCCCCGCCAGAAACCGACCGGCCTTCACGTCAATCATCGCGTCCAGTTCCGGGATGTTCAGGCGGGCATTGAAGAAACCCGTCGTGTAAGAATCCTTGTAATCGTTTTCCCTGAACCGGAAGGGATTCTTCGGATCCCGCTTTCTCACCACGCTCCCGCCTGCACCGACGATCAACCGGCCCGCGAAGAGGGGTCTGGCGATCTCCGCATCGATACCGGCGTACTGAATCTCCAGGAGCCCGGCGGAAAGCCGGCTGTACGTTTCATTTTCGCCCTTCCAGATCTGGCTCACCAGGAGGCTGCTCAAGCCGGCTTTTTCCCCGATGTAATCCACCAGGTCCGTCCGCACGGCATTCGAGGAGGGAGTGACGGGGGATGAGATCGTGCTGAAGGGAAACATTTCCGTCGCGACCAGCAGGGTGCCCCCCCGCCACGGCGAAAGGGCGACCCATCCGCTCAGACCGAAGCGGTACTGGAAAAAGCCCGAGGGATCGTTCAGGTACGTCCTGAAATCGGGTTTCAACCCGTAATCGAAATACATCCGGTGCTTCGTCTCCGTCTTCAACGGTTCCTGAATGTCCGCCCGCAATTCCGACACCTGCAGGAACTCGTCGAGGCTCAGTCGTTTCGCAGCATGCAGCCGGATGTCTCCACGGGTTGTCGAAAAGGATGTCATCGGAATGCCCAGCCGCGTCAGAAGGACATGCACGCCCCGTATCTCCGGGGGCGCCACCTGATCAACGATCCGGAGGATGACCCCAAGGGCTTTCATGTCATAATAATGGATCCGGTTGTCCGCCTGAATCCACAGCTCGCCGTCAACCTCCAGGATTCCAATATCGCGGAAACCGGCCTGGAAGAGGGCTGCCGTCAACCTCTCCCGGAGCGGGCTCGACCGCATCTCCATGCTTTCCCGCAAGGGTGGATCAACAATGGGAAGCAGGGGCCGTCCGAGGTCGAATGTGAAATTCAGGTTCACCCCGATCGTATCCCCCCTCTGGTAGCTCAAAACCGCTTCGATCCATTCCCGGGGCCGGATCCGGAGGCCATAGTTGAATTTCGAAGGAACGGCCCTGCTGAAAAATGCGGAACTCGCCGGATCGCGCCGGTGCGTGTGATAGGGTGTCGGATCATATTCGATCATCAAAGAAAGCCACTGGAGGGGTGAAAACTCGATGCCCCAGAACCAGTTCGCTTCACTCCACCACTGTCCGGGATCGGTGAGGATTTCGGCCTTGACGGAATCCCCGGACCCGACATCGGCAAGTTCCTGTTTTCCATAACGGCCGTTTGCATAACCAAATGTAAAATCGAATGGATAGATCTGCTTGCTGGCGACAAGGTATTGAGAGCTGTACAGACGTGTCCCGTGGGGGTCCATCAGACCGAGGGCCAGGGCCGGCAGGTATTTTGTCTCCGGCAGGAGCCGGTATTTCACGTCCAGAGCCTTGTCCTTGTAGCTGCCGTATTCCGGACTGTCGGCAAAGCCGCGAACCCCGATCACCTCCGTGATCCGGCCGTCGATTTCAAGGCCCTTGAGCGGACTCACGGCGCCGTAATAGCAACGGTATGGATGAACCTGGGATGCCCCGATCCGGAAAGTCCCCTCTTTCATGAGCCGGGCCGTCGGGACCGCCATCAATCCCGTGCCGCCCCAGTTTGCGGCTCCCGTGAAGGGACCGTCCGCGCCCAGGGATCTGGACGGCATCAGCCAAAGCATAACCAGGAGAAAAAGCAATGCCACGGTCGGAAGAGGTGCGCCATCTCCCCTCACCGCTTCCCGCCCGCCTTCCCGCCTGCATTGGTGGACCGATCCACGAGAAGCTGAATTCCCTCCGCTGCAGTCCCCCGTTTGTCGAAACGTGCCATGGACTTGCCTGAGACCGGCACTTGCGCCGCCGTGCCGACTCCGGCCCGGACGATCCCTTCCGTCATTACTTCCCCCCCTTCGCCAACAGCACCGTTCGCACGGTCCGCAGCAAAATATACAGATCCAGCGAAATCGAGGCATTCTTCATGTAGTACAGGTCGTACTCAAGCTTTCTGAGAGCATCCTCCACCGTTGCCCCATGTGGATAATTGATCTGGGCCCACCCGGAGATGCCCGGCCGGATAAAATGCCTCAGTGAAAAGTAGGATATTTTCCGCTCGAATTCCTCGACCTCCTCCTCCATCAACGCCCGGGGGCCCACCAGGCACATGTCGCCCCGCAACACGTTCCAGAGCTGGGGCAGTTCATCCAGCCTGTATTTCCGCAGGATTCTGCCCACCCGGGTGATCCGCGGATCATCTTTCCTCCCCGCATTTTCCCGCATGGAGTCCGTCCCCGATATCATGGACCGGAACTTGACCAGATTGAACGGCTCCCGGTTCAGGCCGACCCGCCGTTGACGATAGAAGACAGGCCCTGGAGACTCCATCCGGATAACCAGAGCGATCAGCAGCATCACCGGTGACAGGATCGCCAGCACAGCCAGGGAAAGCACCACTCCCATGATTCTTTTCAGCCTGCTGTTGTAGATCGTCCTCCGGACTCCCGACAGGGGCACTTGGGCCAGCCAGACGTCGCTCATGCCACTGACGGGAAGCTTCTCCAGCACGCGCTCGTAAAATCCCGGGACGTCCGACACCGCCACACCCCGCATCTTCGCTTCGATCAGGGCCCTGTAGGACTCGGGACTGATCCCCCTTTTCGTGTTCACCACGATCTCGTCGAAGGCCCTTTCCTGCATGAGTCTCCCGACCCGGTCCTCCCAACCCTTTTTCAGGGTGAGGGCAACCGCGTAATCCGGTCTCCGCCCGAGCGCCTGCCGCAAGGTCTCCGCCGTGTCCTCACAGCCCAGCACGGCCACCCGGAGGGCTTTGGTTACACTCGCCATGGAATGTTCAAACAGCGTCGACCATGCCAGGACAAGAATCATCACGATCATTCCCTGGATTGCCGGAAACCGGATTCCACAAGGCTGCTCCTGAAACACAACGGACCCGGCTGCGATCAGGATGACGGCGGTGATCTGCGCCGGAACCAGGCGCATCAGGAACCGCACTTTCCTGAACGGGAATTCGAGGTCGTAAAGATCGAACAGGTAATAAATCAGCAGATACACAAGGATGGCGAATACCATCAAGCCGGGGGCGATGTCGTCCGGCGGCAGGTCCATGCCGTAGGGAACAAGCGGCGCCAGATAGAAAGAAAGCATGATGATCAGCGCATCGCCTGCCAGGAGGAGCATCTGTCTTTTCCGCATATTCAGAAACATGGATTCCCCACACGAAATCCCGAGGCTTCCGCTCAACCCGGGCGCAGAATATCGAATCCGGAGTTACGGACAGCGTTCAGGCCGGGACAGATGGTACGGTCCCTGGTTTTATTGATTTGCAGGGGGGAGAGGATGCTCGGAATGCGCGTGCAATCTTGAAAATCACATCCGGTGTGAAGTCATACCAGCAATTACGGATATTTCAATACCGGTTGATCAACTAAAAACTACCTGCTGAATTTCAGTTCTATCATTTATTGAAGATTCCGATGATTTGGACTGACGGAATCATCCGTGTCGCGGGTTTGCGTCATGACAGGACACCGATGACGAAGAAGGGCCGCACATGGTTGAGCGGAATGACAATCGGGATGATGCAAATCAGAAGGAGAATCCGGAATGGTTGATCACAGCGGACGCCCCCTTCAGGAGGCCGACCAAGCGGCTGCCGGACAAGGCGGGGCGAACCGTCTCATGTCTTCGCCTTTCCGGAAGGACAGGCCGATCGGCGGCGAAAAGCGAAAAAGGCCGCGGCGGAAGATGCAATCAGCAATACGACCGCCCCAGCCATGACCGCGGAAAAGGAATCGGTACTGTCTTCAATAACAAGCGTCGTCCTGAGCAGGCAACTGCCGTGTTCACCCTCCGTCCGGTGCCTCACGAGCACGGATACCGGGTGCCCGCCCAGAAGGGCTCCATCGACCGTCAGCCGAATCTCCTCCCGACGCTCCTCACCGGGCCCCATGTCCAAAACCCGCTCGTCCCGGTCGGCTGTCACGCCATCGGGAAGCTGCAGGGAAATGACCGGTTGAACGGGTGCGGGATGCATGTTTGCAAGCTTCACGTGGAGTGTTGCCTCTACGCTCCCCAGGACCTTCCGGCGCACCGGCGGGATGTCCACGGTGACAGGCAGTCTCTTCGATTCCGGTGCATCCGGGCGTGTCGATTTGACTTTCACTTCGCGAACGCCTTCCACTCCGTCTCCGCCGGACTCTTCCCTGGTTACCAGGAAAGAACGGAAGGAATGGATTCGATGGGGAACACCGTTTTGCTCATGGTAGTCCAGGCGGGTGACCAGGACATAGCGGCCCGGTTTGAGGCCTGCCAGATCGAATTCCACACGCTGGCTTCGACGCTTGCTCCCCGGGATGTCTCCCAGGGGATCCAATCGCCGGGTGTCTTCAGCCAGGGAATACGTCACGGAGACATTGTAGACGGTTTTTTCACCGGTATTGGTCACTGCTGAAATCGCCGCCAGCCGCCCGGGCTCCAGCACGACTCTCGTGGACAGCTTCATGGGGCAGACGCACGCCGTCGCCGTTTCCGGAACCAGGAGTAGGAGCATCAGGAACATAATCTTCATGAAACCGGGCAAGAGATTCATCGTTTCCCTGGATCGACGGCAGAACGGCAACGGGAGCTCACGCCGCCCCCGGAAACCGACTCTCCCGGCAGAGAACGGCGACAATACGGTCCGCGGCATGGCCGTCCCAGATTGCGGGACAGCCGGCCCGCCGGAAACGGCCTTCAAGGGCACGAATGGCTTCCGCCTCTATCCGATCCGGATCGTGGTGAACCAGCACGTTTGTGCCGTCCGTCAGGGTCAGCGGACGCTCCGTGGTGTCACGGAGCGTGATGCAGGGGATTCCAAGAACGGTTGTCTCCTGCTGGATCCCGCCCGAGTCGGTGAGAACCACTGCGGCAGAGGCCATGAGATTGAGGAATTCCAGATATCCCAGCGGCGGGAAGACGTGGATGCCGGAATCGCCGCCTTCCTGAAGTTTCCCGATGCATTCATGAAAAACGAAGGCCGATTCAAGGCCATGGGCCGCGACCTGCTTGCGGGTCCGCGGATGCATCGGGAAAAGAACGGGCACGCGGCCGGCCACGCGCCGCAGGCCGTCGAGAATGCGCGCGAAGGACGCGGGGTCGTCCACGTTCGCCGGGCGATGGAGCGTGACCAGGGCATAGGGAGCCGCTTCCTGCTGCCGCGGCGGTCCCTCGTAAGAACCATGGCCCCATCCCCTCGCTTTCAGACCCAGTTCATCCAGGATCGTGGTCTTTTTGGCCTGATCGAGATGGTAAAGGAGGCTGTCCACCATGATGTCGCCCACCAGGTGGATCTTCTCCTTCGGGACGCCCTCGCGGAGCAGGTTTTCATCGCCATCGGGCGCCGGCGTGAAAAGGTGGTCGGAGACGGCATCGGTAACCAGGCGGTTGATCTCCTCCGGCATGGTGCGGTCGAAGCTGCGGAGTCCCGCCTCGACGTGGGCCACCGGGATGTGAAGCTTTACGGCGGCCAGGGCGCAGGCCATGGTGGAGTTGACGTCGCCGACGACCAGAACCAGGCCGGGCTTTTCCCGGAGGAGGACCTCCTCGAAGGCGATCATGACGCGACCCGTCTGCTGTGCATGGGATCCTGAGCCGATGCCCAGATGGACATCCGGCACGGGGATCCCGAGGTCGCGGAAAAAGGAGTCGGACATGTTCTCGTCATAGTGCTGGCCGGTGTGGACGAGGATCGGCCGGATGCCGCCCTGCCTTTCAATCGCCCGCATCAGGGGCGCGATCTTCATGAAGTTCGGCCTCGCCGCTGCTACCAGCACCCATTTTGCAATATCCGTCGACATGATCTCTTTATACCCTCTCTCGATGATTCAAGACACCTTCCGCTCCCCGGCATTACCGGATCGCATGGGTGATATCTCAGCACCTCGACGAAGCAAACCGGACCATTTCTCTCATACCTCGAGACATCCGGTAAGCAGAAATCTCATCACGTCCCCGGTTTCCGAAATGAAAAACGGGAATGGCCAAGCCAGCTTGCCAATACCGTCACGGGGAGGACCAGGGCACCGGCGATCTTGGGGTCGATCCCGAACACCTCCACGAAGACGGGGAGCGTAGCAAGGCCCACGACGATGCTCACCAGGTATGTCGAAAAGAACCGCAGAAACTCCGGGATCATCGCCCAGCCGCGGGCTTCCGAGCGGAAGGTAATGTATTTATGGAAGATATAGGCGTTCAGGATGGCCAGGATGTTCGACAGGACGGCCGCTGACATGTAGGCGACGGCGCGGTTCGCAAAGGCCCGCTCGAACAGCCAGTCCAGGGTGACATACACGCCATAGCCGAAGAAGGTGTTCCAGATGCCGACCAGAACAAACCGGATTTTCACTCCGTGGCGTGAGAAATGGCGCATCATGGCAGGATGGAGGTCTCCGGAGACGGATCCGGAAGAGCCATGGCCGTGAATGGCCGGACAGCCGCAAATGGAGGGATGGGGCTCTTCCGGTCAGTCAAAATTGATCCGCTCCTTCTCGATGACAAGCGGGCGCTTGAGCACCTGCGTGTGGATGGCGCCGATGTACTCGCCCACGATGCCGATAAAGAACAGCTGGACGGAGGAAAAAAAGAACAGACCGATGACAAGTGGTGCGATGCCCACGGAGAAGCTGTCCCAGAAAACGAGCTTGTAGACGAAGTAGCCGGTGGCGACCAGGAGGCTCAGGATGGCTACAGCAAACCCGGTCATGGTGGCAAGGCGCAGGGGAAGCCGGGAGTGGTTGACGAAACCGGTCATTGCGACATCATACAGGGTGAAGAAATTATTCTTGGATCGCCCCTGACGGCGCGGCGGCTGGTCAAACAGCACGGTGGCGCGGCGGAAACCGATCTCGCCGACGAGCCCGCGAAAATAAGGGTATGAATTCTTGTACAGCCCGAGGGCGTCCATGAACTTGCGGTCGTAGAGGCCGAAGCCCGTGAAGCCGCGGACGATGTGGTCGGATTCGGAAAAGCGGGACAGGAGGTAGTAATAAAAATTCCGGACCATCGACAGGACGGCGTTCTCGGTTGTCTTCCGCTTCACCGCGACGACGACTTCATGGCCCTCTTCCCATTTCTTCACGAATTCGGGAAGCAGCTCCGGAGGATTCTGCAGGTCCGACGTGATGGCAACGACGGCATCGCCGGTAGCCTGGAGAAGGGCGTGAAATGGGGAGCGAATCTGCCCGTAGTTGTTCGCGTTCAGGATCACCTTGAATTTCCTGTCGCCGGCGGCAAGGCGGCGCAGGATCTCCTGGCTGTCATCGGTCGAGCAGTTATCCGCCACGATGATCTCGTAATCATACCCTGGCAGCTGCTCGAAAACTTTCATCAGCCGGTCATAAAACGGCTGCAGGTTGCCCTCTTCGTTGTAACAGCCCGCGACGACGCTGATGGTCTTCCTGCTCCGGCTCATGCGGAACGTTCTCCTGAATTGCCCAAAAATATGATTTTGTTTTGTAATCCCATATTCCGGATCTCGGCCGCGATCTCATCGCCGAAAACCGCCGCGGCAATCAGAATGGTGCAGGTCTTTCCCGCCTCGCGGATGGTCCGGGGGGAATGGACCGCTCTTCCGCCGATCCGGGTCGTTGTCCACGATCAGCACAATGTTGCACCGGCCGAGACTCGATCCGGCCAGAAGGCGGCTCGCGTAATTCCCCGCCCCCCAGACGATCACTCCTTCTCCCGTTTCCGCCAGTTCGTCAAGGACCCGGTGGATGCCTACCCCCTTCTTCGTCTGCTCGATGTAGCCAACGACGGCATCTCGCGCGGAGGACCGCATGTCGCCGGCGG
>CAYNEJ010000054.1:10441-20911 GCA_964396205.1 uncultured Syntrophaceae bacterium | reverse complement strand
GATCGACGTGATCGCCCCCTTCGGTTCCGTGGAGGAAGTCGTCAAGGATCTCAAGACGAACACGTCCCTGGCGGGCAAGACGACCAGAATGCTCGGTCCCAAGGTCGGCGAGGAGCAGGGGATCATCGAGTTCTGATTTCTTGAAAGGCCGGCATTTCTCTCGTGCTCCAATTCCGGTTCCTATTCCTCCGAAAAGACTTCTCTTCTTGACATGAAGCGAAAGACCTGTCTTATTGCTTCACGGAATGAAGCATTTAGGACGGCAAATGGCTCGATACCTCTGGCAGCGTTCGAACTGGACACGGTTTCGCTGGAACAGCGAGGAGATGCTCGTTGGACTGGGCGAGTGCAGGCTGTTGCAGGGCAAACTGCTCAACAAGGTGACAGGCCTCGGGCTGACGCTGGAAAGCCAGGCCCATGTTGAAATCCTGACGGAGGAAACCCTGAAAACGGCCCTGATCGAGGGAGAGACCCTCAACCTGCAGGCTGTCCGGTCTTCCGTGGCAAGAAAACTCGGCCTTCCATCCGCAGGGCTCCCGGTGAGCCGCCCCGTTGACGGGCTCGTTTCCGTTCTCTTGGACGCTACAAAGAATTTTAACGAACCCCTGACGAAAGAACGGATCTGCGGCTGGCATGCCTCCCTTTTTCCGGTGGGATACTCGGGAATGCACCGGATCCGCGTCGGAGAATGGCGTGGAGATCAGCCCATACGGGTTGTGTCCGGCCCCCTGGGCAAGGAAACCATCCACTTCGAGGCGCCTCCATCGAATCGCATCCCCGAGGAAATGGATCGCTTCCTCGGGTGGTGGAACGAGAGCAGGGGCCTTATAGAAGGAATCCTCCGGGCGGGGATCGCCCATTTCCATTTCGTCACCCTTCACCCCTTCGAAGACGGCAACGGTCGAATCGCCCGCGCCCTGACCGACATGGCCCTGTCCCAGGACGACGGACAATCGATCCGCTACTACAGCCTCTCGTCCCGCATCATGGCGGAACGCGATGCTTACTATCGCGTCCTGGAACGCTGCCAGAAGGGGACCGGGGATATCACGGAGTGGCTCGTCTGGTTTCTCGGGTGTTTCCGCCGGGCCATCGAGCAGTCCGGGGGAATCCTGTCCGGCGTCCTCGACAAGGCCGAATTCTGGAAAGCCCATGCTCAAACGCCCCTGACAGAGAGGCAGCGCAAGGTCATCAACCGGATGCTGGATGCCGGCAGAGGCGGATTTGAGGGAGGTCTGACCACGAGAAAATATGTTTCGATTGCCAAGGTCAGCCGGGCAACGGCCTTCCGCGAGATGGACCAGCTTGTCAAACTCGGCATCCTGACCGTGAATCCTGGAAAAGGCCGGAGTGCAAGCTATGACTTGCGCTGGGAAGAAAACTGAAGGAAGGAGAAGCCCGGATCGATGCGGACTCCAGGACCGTGGAGAAACGATTGAGTGAGGTAAGGTCGCCGGTATACGATCAGCTCCGGCAAGTTCGCGACCGCAGCTCACAAGGGGCCGTGGAACAGGCATACGGTCTGATCCGGGACATCGCGGCGAATAATGGCGGGGACGTGGCCATGGAGGTGACGGTCACGCTGGTGACGGCACCGGTCCCCGGGGTGGGCAAGACGACCGGAATGCTCGGTCCCAAGGTCGGCGAGGAGCAGGGGATCATCGAATTCTGATTCGCCGGCAGGTCCTTGCTTCTTATTATTTCATTGACACGCGGCAGCATTTTCCAATATGTCCAACATTAAAATACCAGCTTATAACTATGACTGCGAACCAACGACGGCTTGACCATGACAAGCAGCACCCAAAAACTGATCAGTCTTGTAAATGTTGAGAATCCGGATTGCGTGTTCGATGAAGTGAAAATCATCCTGCACAGCATCAAGCCTGATTTCTTGACCAAGGAAATTGCCGATGTCTATCATGACGTCATCCGGCTTTTTCAGGGAAAATACGAAGGTTATAAGGCATGCAACACGGAATACCATGATTTGCGGCACACGATGGACGTCTTTCTTGCAACGACGAGACTGATCCATGGGACGTTTATCGATGGTGAGATTCTTTCCGAGAAAACGGTCAACATCTGCATCATCAGTGCGTTGATGCATGATACGGGCTACAATCAGACGATCGACGACACAACCGGCACCGGCGCGAAATACACGGTAAACCATGTACTCAGAAGCATTGAATTCTGTAGCCGTTATTTCGCCGACAGCCCTTATTTCCGGCACGATCTGGATTCATTTCGCGACGTGCTCCTCTGCACGGGATACACTCAAAGAATCAACGAAATCAGATTCTCTGACCACGAGGTGGAGACAGCGGGCAAGATTCTCGGTGCAGCAGACCTTCTCGGACAGATGGCCGACCGGAACTATCTGGAGAAACTCCTTTTTCTTTATTTCGAATTTAAAGAGGCCGGCATTACCGGTTACGAAGACGAATACGACCTTCTAAAAAAATCTCTGGAATTTTATAGCATGACGTTGAAACGGCTGGAAAGCGATCTTGGCAATGTTCACAGGCATATGAGATCGCACTTCAAGATCCGGTGGGGAATAGACGAGGATTTGTATATGGAAAGCATGAAAAACAACATAGATTATCTGAATCATGTCATCCGGCATGGGGATTATGCTTCCCTGTTGAGGAGAGGGCAAATCGTTCAAAAAATAAGCAGGCGCCGGCACCAGATCTCTCGTCCTCCGGTCGACCTGTCCCGAGCATAAACCCTGCCCGGGTCCAGCCCGTAATAAAACAAAGGGGGCTCACCGCCCCCTTTGCCGTTTCTGGTTATGTCTCATCCGGACTAAATCCTGCCGATCTTCCTCAACCCATCCGTGAACACGGAGTAGAAGTTTTTGTTGTCGTTGATTCCCCGGCGCAGGATCGCTCCCACATCGTCGATGTTCTTCTTGTTGATCACAAGGTTCACGCTCTGGTGGAAGGCGGCCATGTTGTCCATGGTCCGCAGTGCGGACGTGAGCAGGACCACGAAGACATTCCGCCGGGTGTGCATGTTCAGCGTTTCCAGGTAGTCCAGAACCTCCCGCTCGAAGCTCTCATCGACGATTACCAGGTCGAACAGGTGGAAACGCATGCTCTTCAGAGCATCCTTGGCCGCCGCGGACTCGCTGATCTGGAATCCCAGTCCCTGTAACGCCTGGATGACCTTTTCCCGGCTCGGGGCATCGTTCGAGCACACCAGGGCCGTCTCCCCCTCTTCGAGAACAAAATCGAAGGGCCGGTCTGAGGAGTCGTAGGTGTCCGCCGCCACCTCGTCCAGCAGTTTCTTTTCCTCTTCCATCGCTTCTCTCCCTTGTCCCGTGACCGGTTTCAGAACCGAATCCCTACCAACCCGGCCTCTTGGCGGGCCTTCCGTAATCCGAATCCACCTGGAGTTTTCCCAGATCCGTCGTCTTTTCACCCCGGGCGCTCTTGATGGAGTCGATGCCCCGTCCCACCGCGCTCTTGTTGGATGCATAGGCCTTCGCCGTCTCCTCGGTGATGAGACCCTGCTTGAAAAGCTCCACGATGGATTCGTCGAAGGTGACCATGCCGAAGGGACGGCTCTGATCGATGATGTCGTAAAAGGTCTTGCCCTCCGACTCGCCGTTCAGGATCGTATCCTTCACCCGCAGGTTCGAGCCCATGATCTCGAAGGCCGCGACCCGTCCGCCGCCCACCTTCGGCAGCAGGCGCTGGCAGGCGATCCAGCGGACCGTGTCGGCCAGACGGATGCGGACCTGCTTTTCCTCATCCGTGCTGAACATGCCCAGGATGCGGTTGATGGTCTGTCCCGCATCGACGGTGTGAAGCGTGGTCATAACCAGGTGCCCCGTCTCTGCGGCGGAGAGACCGATCTCGACAGTCTCGCGGTCGCGCATTTCGCCGACCAGAATCACCTTCGGAGCCTGGCGCAGGGCCGCCCGGAGACCATTGGCAAAGACGTCGAAGTCCTGGCCCATCTCCCGCTGGTTGAAGGTCGCCTTCTTCTGGGAATGAACAAACTCCACCGGGTCTTCCAGGGTGACCACGTGGACCGACTGCTCATCGTTGATCTTGTCGAGGACCGCCGCCAGCGAGGTGGATTTCCCGCTCCCGGTGGCACCGGTGACGAGGATGATGCCGTTCTTCTCCTGGGCCATCTTCTGGAAGGCCTCCGGCAGGTTCATCCCGGCAATGGTGGGAATCTTCGTCTCCAGCTTTCGCATGACGATCGAGTAGTTGCCCTTCTGGGAGAAGACGTTCACACGGAACCGAGCCCGGCCCGGAAGTTCATAGGCGAGATCGCAGGACCCCTTTGTCAGGAGATCCTCCGTGAGGCGGCGGTCCCGGTTGATGAGGTTCATGGCAACGATTTCCGTCTGGAAGGGCGAGAGCCTTTCGATGTCCGGCTCCATGTCGACCTTGGACAGCTGGCCGGAAGTCTCTACCTGGAAAGGCTTGCCCACCGTCATGTTCAGATCCGAAACGCCCTTGTGGGCATCCAGCATCTTCCCCAGGATGTAGTCGATCTCCTGCTTTCTCATGTCCTTGCCTCCTCGTCGCCGGCCTCACACGGGACCGGACCGCCGGTTACACCTCCGTAAAATCCGTCGGCGGGTTCTTCAGATACTGGCGGAATCGAGCCTTGTCGTTACACTTCTGGTACGCGTCGTCGCCGGTGATCCATCCCTTGTTCATCAGCTCCATGATGGCGTCGTCCAGCAGCTGCATCCCGTATTTCTTGCCCGTCTGGATCATGGACGGGATCTGGAAGGTCTTCGATTCCCGGATGAGGTTGCGGACGGCCGAGTTGGCGATGAGGATCTCCAGGGCGGCGCAGCGTCCCTTCTTGTCGGCCCGCTTGAAGAGAGTCTGGGAAATGACCGCCCGGATACCGTCGGCCAGGGTGGAGCGGATCTGCGCCTGTTCGTTGGCGGGAAAGACCTCGATGACGCGGTCCACCGTCTTGGCTGCGCTGGTCGTATGCAGGGTCCCGAAGACCAGGTGGCCCGTGGAGGCCGCCTCGATGGCCAGGCTGATGGTCTCCAGGTCGCGCATTTCACCGACCAGGATGATGTCCGGGTCCTCGCGGAGGGCTCCCCGGAGGGCCGCCGAGAAGCTCCGCGTATGGAGCCCCACTTCCCGGTGGTTGACGATGCAGCCCTGGCTCTGGTGGACGAACTCGATGGGATCTTCGACGGTGATGATGTGGTCCTTGCGGAGCCTGTTCGCCTCATCGACAATGGCCGCCAGAGTCGTCGACTTGCCGCTGCCGGTGGGACCCGTTACCAGGATGAGCCCCCGGGGCAGGAGGGCCAGCTTGGCGATGACATCCGGAAGACCCAGGTCCTTGCAGGTGAGGATTTTGCTTGGGATCTCCCGGAAAACGGCCGCACAGCCCCACTTCTGCTCGAAAAAGTTGGCGCGGTAGCGGGCCAGACCCGGGATTTCATAGGCAAAGTCGACATCACCGGTCTCCTCGAACTGCTTGATTTTGATCTCCGGGGCGATCTCGTAAAGCATGGCCTTCAACCCGTCGTTGTCCAAGCGGTCGTACTTGATCCGCTCGATCTCGCCGCGAATCCGGAGGGCCGGCTGCTGGCCCGTCACGAGGTGCAGGTCCGAGGCGCCCTGTTCGTTCATCAACTGGAAAAAGGCATCAATTTTGGCCATGGAATTCCTCCTCTGTCGGTCTGACGGCCCCGGTCGTCTCGGAAACCGCATCTCCCCGGTCGGAAGAGCAGCTTCCAGGAAAAGGGTCGGTCTTGCGTTTTGGAAAGCCCGGCATCCGGCCTCATGCATTGACCGGTACCGGCATGTGCGGATTGGAAACCTATAAGGGATAGGCAAAAAGGATGTCAAGTGTTTCTGAGACCCTGCGTCTTGTCAGAGCGTCCCGGGTGTGTTAATGCTGCCCGCAGGAGGTCAGGTGAATCCGGCCCATGTCTGAAACAATGCAAAGAAAGATCAACTACCTGCGGGTCTCCATCACGGACCGCTGCAACCTTCGGTGCATCTACTGCATGCCCAAGGAGGGGCTTTCCCTGCTGGGACACAACGACATCCTGCGGTACGAGGAGTTCCTGAGAGTCGTCCGGGCGGCCATCTCGGAAGGCATCACCAAGGTCCGCCTCACCGGCGGAGAACCTCTCGTCCGGAGGGGACTCGTGGACTTCATCGCCACACTGACGAAAATCGAGGGCCTCACGGATGTCAGCCTCACCACCAACGGCATTCTTCTGGCCGATCATGCGGAGGCCATCTATCAGGCGGGCATCCGGCGCATCAACATCAGCGTCGATTCCCTGAACCCGGACCGTTATCGGACCATCACCCGGGGCGGGGACCTGGATGCGGTGCTTCGGGGAATCCGGAAAGCCGCCGATGCCGGCTTCTCCCCCATCAAGATCAACATCGTCCTGATGAAGGGGGTCAATGACGACGAAATCCTCGACTTTGCACGGGCCACCCTCCGCTGGCCCTACCAGATGCGCTTCATCGAGCTGATGCCCATCGGCGGGGAAGACTCCGATGCCGACACCAAGTACCTGTCCAACGATGTGGCCCGCGAACAGATCGGCCGTGAGTTCAGGCTGGAGTACCTGGGCGAAAACGGCGATCCGGATAACCGGGGACCCGCCCGGCGCTACCGGATCGACGGAGCGAAGGGAGAAATCGGCTTCATCAGCCCCATCAGCCACGAATTCTGCGGTGTCTGCAACCGCCTTCGTCTCACCGCCGACGGGCACCTCCGGGCCTGCCTGCTTTCGGATGACGAGATCGACCTCAAGCCCGACCTGAGAAGCGGCTGTTCCGACGAGGTGCTGAAAGCGCTGATTCGCAAGGCCATCGCCAGCAAGCCGGCGAGGAAGAACGTCCTGCCGGGTGACCCGTCTCCGAAGAAATGCCGCCGGCAGATGTCCGCCATCGGGGGATAGGAGCCGGGGATCGCCGGACCGCATTCCCCCGTGAGGAGGCGACTCCGGAATCATGCGGGCACGTCACCGGATGAAGGAGCAGAAACATGATTTTCGATGAGGATGTCGCCCGGGGCTATGACGACTGGCTCCAGACTCCGGCCGGGGCATACATGGACCGGCGGGAGAAAAGCCTCATCCTGAACCACGTGATGCCTCGCGAGGGAGAGCGCCTCCTGGATGTGGGATGCGGCACCGGCGACCATCTCGCCCTCTTCCGGGCCAAGGGCTGCGCCGTCTCCGGCATTGATCCGTCTCCCCCCATGCTGGCCCGGGCCCGGGAAAAGCTGGGCGTACACGCCGACCTCCGGCTCGGCTCTGCGGAGGAGCTCCCCTTCTCGGACAACGAGTTCGACATCGTCACGCTCATCACTTCCCTGGAATTCACCGCCGACACGGAGCGGGCCGTCTCCGAGGCGATCCGGGTCTGCCGGGGCAGGGTTTTCGTGGGAGCCCTCAACCGCTGGTCCCTCATCGCCGCGGCACGTCGCCTGGCCGATCGGCGAAGTCCGACGATCTTTCGCCATGCCCGCTTTTTTGCCGCCGGAGAACTCCGGAGGCTCGTCCGGAAGCTCCTGCCGGGATCCCACATCCAGTGGGGAAGCGTTGTCTTCCTCCCCCATGGATGGTACCCGACCCTGTCGGACCTGGAGGAGTTGATCCCGGTAACGAAAAATCCCTTCGGGGCCTTTCTGGGGCTGTCTTTTCCGGTCACTTTCTCCACCCGGACCATCCAGGAACCCGTGCGGATTTCCTTCGGGATGGAGGCCCGGAAGCAGCGGCCCATCCCCGGCGCCATCCGGGTGATCAAGTAGAGGAGGCCCCGAACCATGATGCGGGAAGCGCTGCTTTACGAGAAGCAGGACGACGGCCGGACGGCCTGCGGGCTTTGCGCCCACCGTTGCCTCATTGCTCCGGGAAAACGGGGAATCTGCGGCGTCCGGGAAAACCGGGACGGGATCCTCCATACGCTCGTGTACGGTGCCCTCATCGCCCAGAACATAGACCCCATCGAGAAGAAACCGGTTTTCCACATTCACCCGGGGTCGAAATCCTTTTCCATTGCCACGGTGGGATGCAACTTCTCCTGCACGTTCTGCCAGAATGCGGACATCTCCCAGATGCCCCGGGAGAACGGTCTCATCCAGGGCCGCGAGACCCCGGCGGAAGACGTGGTCGACCGGGCCGTACGTTCGGGATCCCGGACCATCGCCTACACCTACACGGAACCCACGATCTTCTTCGAGTACGCCCTCGACATCGCCCGGATGGCCACCGGCAGAGGGCTCAAAAACATCTTTGTCACCAACGGGTACATGACCCCGGAGGCCCTCGACATGATCGGCACCGATCTGCACGGTGCCAACGTGGATCTGAAGTCGTTCTCCGACGAATTTTACCGGAAGCGTTGCGGGGCCAGGCTGGAGCCGGTCCTCACGACCCTGCGGGAAATGAAACGGAGGGGAGTGTGGGTGGAAGTGACGACGCTTTTGATTCCCGGGCTCAACGACGGCGACGGGGAGCTGCGGGAGATCGCGTCGTTCCTCAAGTCTCTCGGCCCGGAAACCCCGTGGCACATCAGCCGCTTTCACCCCCGCTACCGGCTGACCACGCCGCCGCCTACACCGCTCCCGACCATCCAGCGGGCCGTGCAAATCGGGCGCGAAGCGGGATTGAGGTATGTCTACAGCGGGAATGTGCCCGGCGACGAGGGTGAGAACACGACCTGCGCCTCCTGCGGGGAGATGCTGGTCCGGCGCTGGGGCTTCACCGTCGCGGAAAACCGCCTTCAGTCGGACTCTTGTCCGCGATGCGGCACCCGCATGGACGGCATCCTCTGACGGACCGGGAACGGCTTCCCTCCGTGGCCCGTGGACGCGGCGTCACGGCAAAAAGCCTCGAAGGGCCGCCGCTTCCCGATGGAACGACATCCCGGGCGGCCCGCTTATGCCCTATCCCTCGCCCTGCCAGTCCAGGTCCCGCTCATCATATGTCCGGTCCAGGATCGCCCGGGCCTGCTCCACGTATTCATCCGGTACGAGGATTTTCACCGCCCCGAGTCCGTTGATCGTCACGGCATAGAGGGAACCCGCCACGTCGTACCGCAGCCGGACAGGAACCCCTTCCGCTTCCAGGCGGCCGGCCATGACCTGCGCCGCGGCCATGCCCGACGCGGTGGCTGCCAGGGACCAGGATCCACTCTCCATCATGCCCATTCCTCCATGACCCGGATGCTCCCGTTTCCGTCGATTCGATCCACGGACACACCTTCACAGCCGGCCCGGGAACGCATCCCTGCCGACGCCCGGCCGCCCGATGATGGATGCGCCGGGACAGGCTGCAAGGGAGCCGCCCCATGACGGGATTGCCTCAGCGCTTCTTGATGACCACCCTCTTCTTCAGGATTTTTTTCCCCGGGCTCTTCGCCGGCCCCGATCCTTTTTTTCCGGCAACCGGGACGGCCGCTTCGCCCTTTGTTGTGAGTCCCGCCACGCGATAGTTGAACTCGTACGCCAGCGCGCCACTCCAATCTTCGTCGAAAATGCCCTTGTAGCGGGTGCCGTCGACGGGTCCCACGGGCTTTCCGTACGTATAGAACCAGTTCACGATGGGGTCCCCGGTGAAGCCCAGGGCGATCCAGTAGGAACCGGGCATCAGGATCGGACTGTCCTTCGTGAAGTCAAAGTCCGCCCACCGGTAACCGGGCTTCGTGGAGAGCTGATCGAGGGTAACAAGCCTGCTCGTCGCCAGGGGTGCACCGGGTTTCCCGCCGTTGTCCCGGTATACGTCCACCCACAACTGGCCGTCGCCGCCGAAATTGTGCAGCGCAAGGCCCACCTTCTGCAGCTTCACGGGCTTTTGCAGGACCACCACCTGGGCATACTGGGTGGCCTTGGTGGTCACGTATTCCGCCGTTTCCACGAGAAAGCTCCGGGCCATTTCGAACTGGTTTGCCCCGGATTTTTTGGTGGCCCGGGGGAAGGCGAAATCGACATTCTCGGGATAATCCAGGTTTCCATAAAGAAAGGGAATATCGTAACGCAGCTCCTTTTTCACCTCCTCGGGAATGACCGGCGGGGGGGGAGGCGGCTCGATGATGATCTGCTTGAACTCGGCTTTTACGTCCGGCGTCAGGAGCAAATTCTTCGGCCCGTAAGCCTGCCGGTTGCCGCGGATCTTCACCGCGTCGTCGGCAAAGGCGGCATCAATGTTCTCCTGCATGGTCGGCTTCGTTCGGGCGTTCGCCAGTTGGGACCACCGCATCAGCCCGTCGTTCTTTGTCTCGTTGTTATCGACGCCGACCTCGACCCGGATGAAGCGGTTCGACACGAACAGGACCGTGCTCTGGGGATCGAAGGGAACCCAGCCCAGATCGGGGAACCAGACCTCGATCCAGGAATGTCGCCCCTTGCCCATCTTGAAGGTCATGACCCCCCGGTCCCAGGTCACGTCGTAGGCCCGGTCCAGGGTCACGCCGTTGATGATGCGGACCGGAATGC
>CAYNEJ010000054.1:0-10431 GCA_964396205.1 uncultured Syntrophaceae bacterium | reverse complement strand
AGCGGAGCAGCGCGGCACTGAGGTGAGAGTAATTCTGGCAATTTCCCTTGCCCGACTGAAGGGAGTACAGGGCGTCATACTGGGCGGGAGGCGTGACGTAACGAACGTGATCCACAACCCAGGAGATCACCTGCTGGACGGCATCGAACTCCGTATTCACCCCCTTCGTCAGGTCTACCGCGAGAGACCGGATCCTCGGGTTGTCCGCCTGCACCAGCTCGGAGGCCTTCAGATACTCCGACAGAGCCGCATCAACCTTTGCCAGCGGAAACGGGGTCCGGGTCTCCAGGAGTTTCAGATTCGTCCTGTTCTCGGCTTTGCAGGAGAGCTTCACGTCCACCACCATGGGCGGTTCCGTCCAGGTGGCCGTGACGATCCGGTTTCCCCGGGCGTCGGTGGTTTCCTGGCGATCCTGCGGTTTTGGTCTGAGCTCCAGAGAGAAATCCGAGATGGCCTGCCGGTAGGTGGGTGAGTCAAAGCTCTGGGGAATGACGAAACTCATCACGATCTTCCGCATCCCGTCGCCGGAGGTGACCCTTTCCTCCAGCACGTAGCGGATCGTGGAGCCCATGTCGCCCTTAACGGTCATGTTTTCCGCACCCGCCGGTGAAGCCGCGAGCGCAAGCAGCAGCGCGCACAGGATCTGGATGGCCAATCGGAACATGATGGAACCTCCTTCTGGTGATGCAGCTTCGAATGCGGTTTTCAACAAAGGGTTTTCCACGGCCGCGACCGGTCCGAACCGTTGTGAAAAAAGGCCGCGGGTACACCGGGGGGTGCTTTCTTCGCGTTTGGAATCCCCCTTTGCCTGTTCAGGCGGCAGGAAATATCTTCATAAGACTTCGCTCGGGTCATGCAGCCTCTCCGGGTCTGATGTCCGTCTTTTTTATCTTCACGTTCCCGGGGTGTCAAAGAAAAACTCCCCGGCGGGATCTCCCCGGAAAACAGACGTCCGCCGTCCGGCGTGCGGGAAGTGATGATGGATCCTTGAGGGAACGGCAAATCCATGATACCCGTCAGGGCCATGAAACGATCCCTCTGGCTTGGAATCTACGGCGTCCTCTGGATCGCCGTACTCTGGTTTCTCTTCGCCGTACCGAGCTGGGCTCCCGGAGGAAGCGGACGGGGCGCGGCCATGGCCTGGTTCATTCTCCAGAAGGGGCCGGCCGTTCTGGTTCTGTTCGTGGTCACGGACTTCCTGACGCACCATTGGAAAGAGGAGACGATTCTCCTTTCGGGCATCCCGGAGCATCTGAAAAAGCGGTCGCTGCCGGCGGTGTTGTTCATCCTGGGGATGGCCCTTTTTGCAATCCTGAATATCCTTTAATTTTCTACCTCTCCCTTCATTGTCTTCCATAAGGACCGGCAGGCCGTTCATCTTGCCGGTAGTCTTCCCTGCAGTCCCGAAGGCCGTCCCATCATAAGCCTCCCGACGAACCCCCGTCCCATGTCCCCGGCATGGGTCATCTTGGTTTTTCCCGCTGCAGATTCCAGCCATGATCGCCACCCCCGGACAAGGTATCTGATCGCATAGGTATTCGCTCTTTCAGGCATTTACGCTTGACTCCTATTTCTTATGTAAATATATGTTAGCTAAACAATAGGTACGATAATCTTCATCAGCACCAGATCCATCCGGGGAATAAAGATCTTGAATGATTATAAAAGGTTCTCCACTCGGTTCAATCGCACCCCCGTCAACTACCGGCAACGGGGTCGCCTTTCTGTCTCGCCCGTGAATTCGCCTGATCTCTCGATGCTTTTCGAAGAAGGGAGCCGCCCATGAAAAAGAACAGCCTGATTGTCCTTCTGACGGTCCTCATCTTTTTTGCTCCTTCGATACTCCCCGCACAGGGTTTGCCGGACCTGCAGCCGGGTATCGAACAGTACCGGGCTGACAATTACGAGGAGGCCCTGGAGACATTCAGGAAAGTCAGGCAGGAGAACCCTTCCTCGTCAGCGGCCGCCTTCTGGCTGGGACTGACCTACAAGCAGATGAATCTCACACCGGAGGCGATACCGCACCTGGAGGCCGCATCCACCATGAAACCGGCCGTCAAGGAGGCGGTCATCGAGCTGATCGACGCCCTGTACCAGACGGGTAGAATCACAGAGGCGAAGAAATGGATCGCCGTGGCGGAAGAGAACAGCATCTATCCCGCCAAGACGGCCTTTCTCAGGGGGATGGTCCTCGCCAGAGAGGGAAAGCACGGCGAGGCCATTGGGTCCTTCGAGCAATCCAAGAAACTGGACGCCAGTTACACCACCGCAGCCGACTTCCAGATCGGCGTCTCCCTGATGCTTGAAAAGAAGTTCGACCGGGCGAAGGATCGATTTCAGGCCGCCATCACCCAGGATCCTCTCTCCGACCTGGCCGCCTACGCCCGGCGCTACTCGGACATCGTGGAGCGGCGCAGCTTCCTCGAACGGCCTCTCCGCTTCACCGTCGGCGTGATGGGTCAGTACGACACGAACTTCATCCAGGAACCGAACGATTACCTCGGCATTCCCATCCCGACGCCCGGACAGCTTGACATGGGCAAGGAGTACGGATACGCGCTGGTGACCTCGGCGCGCATGGACTGGGTTCCGGCCCTCAAGGGCCCCTGGCTGTTCAATGCCGGTGTTGCCGTCCTGAGCACGCTCCACGAGCGCTTCATCATCGCCCAGAACGGAAACGTGCCGTCGACCAATTACGACATGTTCGCCACGAGCATCTACATGGCACCGGGTTATGATTTCGGCCGTGCCGCCCTCAACCTGTCGATGAACTACACCAACTCGCTGAAACGAAATCCCGGCTATGAGCGGTACATCGATACATACAACATCGGACCTCTCTTCCGGGTCGCCCTGACCCCGGCCAACAGCCAGATCCTGGAATTCTACGCCGGCTACTCCAAGAAGGATTACGCCAACAAGGTCAACACGGAGATCTGGCCGTACCAGGACCTTCTTGACAGGGATGAAGAGGACCAGACCTCCGAAGGGTTCAGCGCCCATGTCAGCTGGTTCTGGCTGTTCAAGAACACCGGCCTCTTCAACCTGAAATACTCCTACAACAAGGATCACGCCCGGGGCGTCAACTGGGACAACGAAGGACACCGCTTCACGGCGAACCTGATCTATCCCGTCTGGAAGGCCCTCAAACTCCAACTCTCCGGGGATGCCTACCTCCAGGACTTCACCCATCCCAGCACTCTCGGCATCTTCAGCGGCACGACCCGGAAGGACCGGATCTACACGGGCACGGCCGGCCTCACCTGGGAATTCAACCGGCATTTGAGCGCCCTGATCCAATACACGCGCATTCGAGCCCATTCGAACCTGTTCCTCTACGACTACAACCGGGAGATCTACGCAGCAGGGTTTGAAATGCGGTTTTAAACGCAAGCCAAAGGACAAACCTTCCATGGAGAAAGGAGTTAGACCCATGAAGGCGAAAGCATGGTGGACCCTCGGAGTTTTCCTGGTGGTGCTGTTCCTGGCCGGTCCGGCGCCGGCCGCCCCGGTCGGCAAGGTCACCCAACTGGTGGGCAAGGCGGATCTCACCGGTCCGGCCGGAAAGGCCCGGCTTCTCAAGCTCGGCGACCCGATCGAAAACGGCGACATCCTCCGGACAAAAAGCAAAACCAAGGTGGGAATCACCTTCACGGACGGCAACACCCTGTGGCTGGCGGAAAAGACCCGCATGAAAATCAGCCGGTACAGCACCGCGGAGCGATCACACAACTTTTTCGACCTCTTTCGCGGAAAATCCCGGACCGTGGTCACGAAACTGGCGCGAGGCTCCCGCATGGAGGTCCACACGCCGACAGCCGTCTGCGGCGTCCGCGGCACCATCATCATCGGCCTGTTCATGAACGGGGAGAGCGCCTTCTTCCTCCAGGGCGGAGCCGGATACGGCTACAACAAGAGCGAGCCCGGCAAGGAAGTGACCATCCCGGCGGGAAGCGGGATGGTGGTGGCGAACGAAAAGGCCCAGCCCGTGGTCAAGCCCTCCACGGCGGCGGATATCGAAATGCACATGCAGGACACCTCCGCGGACACGGGCGAGACGTCGGGAACCACGGACGGCGGGTCGACGCTCGACGTCGCGATCCCCTGGACACCGCCGCTCGACACCACGACACCGCCTCCGACGATCACGGACGAAACGACGGATGTCACATTCTCGCTGTCGATCATGCAGGACGGTTTCGCCGGCCTCCTGGAGGGAAGCTACGGCCTGCTCACGCGCATCGGAACGGTCAGCTACAGCGGCACGGGGCCGTCGGGACCGGCCGTCACGTCGCTGGCCACGCCGCTGACCGGGACCCTGAGCAACGGCGCCACGTACACGGGGCTGATCGGAGGCGTCACCGGAACCTATCACGGCTTCTTCAACAGCATCACCAACAACGGCGGGGCTCTCGGCATCCTGGCGGGAAAGCTGGACGGGACGTACTCCGGCGAGACCATCACCGCCACCGGAACCTTGAACTACGACACCACGAGCTACGCCGCGGCGAGTGCGTTCCAGGGCTTCAGCAGCGTTGCCGTACCGACCTTCGCGACAACCAAGCTGAGCAGCCTCTTTTCCTATTATGCCCCGGTTGAAACGGGACTTGCCTACGGGTACCTCACCTCGTCGGGAGGCCTCTTCGGTCTGTGGGGATTTTCCGGAAGCAGCGGAGAATATATAAACGACGGCGGCTATACGACCTGGATCAGTTACTACGGTTATGATTTCACAAGATCCTCGGTGGGAGGACCGTCGGACGTCTTCATGCTGGGCCTGGTAAACGGGACGGACGACATGGCGGGACACACCACCCTGACCGGCAACGACTCGATCCAGTACATGGACCGGGATTACATGGGCCTCATGAGCGTCAGCTACATAGGCGAGTATATCGGTGCGACGTATGAGATCGCCGGAACGGGGATCTACAAGCTCGCCCCCCTGGCCTTCACCGGCGACTGGGGCGGCGACGGAAGTCATCCCGGGGCAAGCGCCGTGGGCGCCTTCGTATACGACAACAGCGGGTCCCAGGGAATCGCCGGAACGGGCAAAGACATGTACGGCCTCGTCGGCGGATTCTCCCTTCCCTGGTCCGGCGCAACAACCATATACGCCTTGGGCAGCTTCTCACTGAGCCCATCCTCCTACACTCATTACCTCTGGCTCAGCGACCTCACCGGGAAAGCCCGGAGCGGCGGGGTGACGGACGCGTACCGCAAGTTCGACGGCTACATGACAGGGCTCTGGCTGCCCACCTCCGGCACGAACAACGGAACCATCGAGGGCTCCGCCCGGACGCTCTTCCAGAATGTCGGCTACGGCGGCTATTACAACGGAACCATCGGCATCCTGAGCTCGGACAGCCTGAGCGGCGACTACTACGGGTTATACAGCCCCGGCGCGGGCACCCTCCAGGGCATGTGGCAGGCCTCGGGTACGCTGGCGCCTTCCTACAGCGAGACGATCACCGATGCCACGCTGGCCACCGGCACCGGCACCATTCAATCCAATACGAGACTCGCCGGGAAATTCAACAACGGCGGCTCCATCTATGCCGAGGCCCTGGGATCGTTGAAATTCTACCTGGTGGACACGGTCTATCGCCCCTGGGGCATCTACAAAATGGCCCTGCAGAGCAATGCCGGCACCTACAGCCGCCCGGCCGGTGCGACCACCTGGTCAGCCCGCCTCGGCGGCGAGGGGATCTTCGGGTCCGGCGCCACCGCCGCAGGCTACTGGGTGGCCACTATTAACGGAACCTGGAACGACACCGGCGAGATCCGGGGTCAACTGGGCTTCGTCTCCGGGATCGCCGACTCCTTCAGCATGTGGATGACCCGGGATTACGTCGGCGGCCTGTCGGGCCAGGTCTACGGCGTCAGCGACTCGTCAACGTCCTGGGTCGCCGAGAGTGTCGGCAGCTACACCGGGACGAAGCTGGCTTTCATGGCCGAGGAGAACGGGAGCGGCAAGTTCTGGGATTACGACGCTACCAACTACAGCCTTGTATCAGACGGGGGCATTCCGGGACTGATCGGCGGAACCGAATCCCTTTTCAATGGCGCAAGCGGCGTCACACCCTATCCGTCCGTTCAACTTTATGGCGTCGGGGGACTCACGAAATCGACCAGCCTCGCTCAATCGGCCATTCTCGCCCAGTTCACCGGCGGCATTCCGGATCAGGCAGGGTACCGGCTGTCCTTCTCGGGCCTTCGGACCGTTACGGATACGGTATCCTCCTTCCTGGGCGGTGTCTACTGGAACAAGATCAGCGAGGGGTTGTACAGCATCGGCTTCCTGTATTCGTCCAGCGGAGGCACCCGGAGTTCCTTCACCACGCACATCTATGAAGACCTCCCGTCGGGGGGTTACCAGATGTGGTTTCTCGGCGCCGATGCCCGGCTGCAGGCATATCAGATCGCCACCGTGTCCACGGCGCCGGGGATCGACGACTGGGCAGCCGAGGCGAGAAACGACTACCTCGTCCAGGCCCAGGGGCTGACCGACGGATCATCGATTACCCAGAAGGCCTATCGAAACGAGTACGTGAAAATCACCGATGCATCCTGGAGCGTGGGGGTGCGTCTCGCGGGAGGCTACTATGACCTGGGCGACATGGGGGATATCACCGGCTTCGAAGGCCAGTTCTTCACCATGACCAGCTCGAATGCAGCCGGCACGGTGGATGCCTACGACAGGGTCGACTTCACCTCTGTGGACGGCGGCACGGGCGTCTTCGCCGCCACCATCGCCGGGGCTCAGGTCGGCCTGCAGGCCGGCTGGACATCCGTCAACGGGGCCGTCGCCAAGGGGCTGTTCGACCCCGGCACGACCACCTGGCGGATGGCCGGCGCGGGCTTCTCCATGGAAACGGGGGCCTTCCTGGACAAGATCAACGGGCTGGACGACGCGGGCCGGACAGCCTTCCAGAAGGCCACGGGTATCCCGACCGTCATCGTCGGGACGGCCGACCTGGCCATGACGAACAATGCGAGCAACCCGAACATCACCGCCCTGAACATGAACAACGTTACCTTCCTCGCCTCCCAGAGCGGGTCGGCGCCGCAGATCTGGGCGACCAAGAACATCACGGGATCTTATTCGGACACGCCGCTGCTTGGTGCTGGAAAGAGCGTGACAATGGGCGGCAGCGGACTGCTCGCGGACTTCACGCCCGTCTACTGGGCAGGTACCAACTGGGGCGCCACCGTGTCCGGGAGCGGGCTCTTGAGCGGCGGGTCGTACTCCGGTACCATCACGTTCACGGGCGGAGCCGCCGGCACCATCACACCCGGTGGCGGCACGGCCGGAACCATCTCGGGAACCGGCGCCGGCACGGCACAAGCGGCAGGCCCCTTCTGAGGGCTGCATCCGACGGCATGCAAAAAGGGCACAGGTTCGGAGCCTGTGCCCTTTTGCATGTCCGCCACTCCGGGAGACGGCCTGCCCCGTGGCTGTGCCCCTTGTGGCGGATTCCGTTTCCTGCTATGGGGGGCGGGTACTTGGCGCTCTGCATGACGAGAGTCCATCAAGCCGGGAGAAAACCTCCGGATGACGGAAAAAAAGAATGCTCCGCCCGGGACGCTGCCGGGTCAGGCGGTTCCGGACAAATGGGAAAAGAACACCCCCTGGATCCTCGGGGCCGTCCTCCTTCTGGCCCTGGCGCTTCGCCTGCTGGGCCTCTGGAGTCTCTCCGGCACCGTCTATTTCGATTTCCTGCTCTGGGACGAACGGGTTTACCACGAGTGGGCCTCCCGGATCGCCGACGGCACCTTTCAGTCCAAGTCGGTCTATGAATTCCCCCCGCTTTACGCGTACCTGGCGGCGGCCCTTTACAAAGTCCTGGGCCCGGATCCCGTTTCCCTGCGCTTCCTGAACATCGGCTTCGGCGTCCTTGCCTGCGGGTTCGTCTATCTCATCGGCCGATCCCTGGCCGGGCGGAAGGTCGGGCTCCTGGCGGCGCTGATCGCCGCTCTCTACGGACCGTTCATCTTTTACAGCACCGTCCCCCTGAAGGAGATGTTCGGTGTCTGCCTGTTCGCCTGTGCGGCCTGGCTCCTCCTGTCGCTGGAGGGGAGACCGGCCCCGGAAAACGCGGAGAAAACCGGCCGCTTCCAGCCGTCGATCCGGGCGGCGGCCCTCGGCCTCGCCCTGGGTCTCCTGATCAACGTCCGCCCCAACGCGGCGATTCTCCTGCCCGCGGTTCTCCTGATCCTGCCCTGGCTCGCCGGATTCCGGGGGCCCGCCCTGAAAACCGCCGGGGTCTACGTTCTGCTCGTTCTCATCGGCACCGCCGTCGCCCTCTCCCCGTTCGTCATCCGGAACTGGCGGACGGCGGGCGAATTCACCCTGACGACCTCCCAGGGGGGCTTCAATTTCAACCTGACGAACAACCTCCGGAACCCGGACCCGTACACTTGGCCGGTCCCGTTCGCCACGACCTCGCCTTTCGAGCAGGGAATCCAGTACACCATCGAGGCCAGCCGCCGCCTGGGAAAGAAGCTGACACCGGGAGAGGCCTCACGCTACTGGACAAAGGCGACCCTTCAGGAGGCCCTGGAGCAGCCGGGCGCCTATCTCCAGCGCCTCGGGGAAAAAACCCTGGCCGTCTTGAACCGGTACGAGGCGGGAGACCATTATGACATTGGTTTTATCAGCGATTTCGCAAAGTTCTTCCAATTTCCCTTCCTTGCATTCTGGTTCGTCATGCCCCTGGGCATGGCCGGGATGGTCCTCATGAGGCGAAACGGCCGAAAGGCCGGGGCCCTGATCGCGCTGGCCGCCGTCTATGCATCGACCCTCGTTGCCTTCAGCATGGTGGACCGCTATCGCCTTCCACTCCTGGTCATCCTGATTCCCTTCGCCGCCGTCGCCCTTGAACGGATCTTCCTGCTTTTGCGGGAGCGGCGCCACCGGGAAGCGGCGCTTCCGCTCGCCGCCATGGCCGTCTTTGGAATCATCGCGTTCCTACCCATTCCCGGCGCGGGCGACCGGACGGCCTATTGCAACACCCACGCCGTTGTCCTCACAACGCGGGGGTCCCATGCGGAAGCAATCCGCTTCTGGAAGGCCTCCGCCGACATGAACGGCCGCTTCTCCGACTTCGCCCGCGTCCCCCTGGCCGCGATCTATTACACGAGAGGCCTCGTCAACGAGGGAAACCGTTACGTCGAACAGGTTCGCGACACCTCATTTTTTGCCGCCGCAAAATATGAGCTTCTGGGGGATTACTATCTCCGCCAGGCACAGCTTCCCCTTGCTGCGGCGGCTTACGAGCGGGCGCTCCGGATCAATTCGGGCCTCCGGATCCCCCGCCTGAAGCTGATTCACGTGTTCAGGGCCATCGCGCCGGGAAAGGTGCGGCTGGAGGAAGAAAAACTCAAGGATGTCGAATCGTTCTATGACCTCATGTAACTGCGGCGGTTTGCCTGCCGAATCCCCTGCCCCGCGAGCGCGCCCACAGTCCGCCGGAATGTGCTGCCAGACGGTGATTGCTCCGCCGTCCGGGTGGTGGTAGTATTGCCTGTCAGGACAGTGGGACGACGGATCAGCGAAACGGCGAAACGAAACCGGACAGGGGCAATGAATTCCCGTCGAGGAGGGGGTCCATGAGAAAATATCAGATTTTTTTTGTGATTCTGGTCGTTGCGGCCCTGTTTTGGTCCATCCCCGCGGCAGCGCAGCAGAAGGACGGGCGCTGGACCCTGGCGGGATTCACGAAGTACCAGGACGGCGTCTTCGTGGACGGGGAGCGCCGGTCCGTCCCGTCTCCGGGACACGCCGCCGCCTGGATCCGCGTGGCTCCTCGGGGAAAGAGCCCTTACTTCAAAGAGATACGGGATTACCTGGCCTCGGCCGGAGTGGACCCCCGGACCTTCCGGGCCATTGAGATCCTGTGCGAATACGACTGCGCCGGCAACCGGATCCGCTTTCTCCGCTATGTCTACCTGAACCGCAACTGGAACCCTATCCATGAAGCCGCCGAGCCTGCGCCGCCTTGGCACACCGTCCAACCGGGCAGCCTCTGGGACAAGGTTCAGCAGCCCGTGTGCCGACCGGAAAAATAAGTCCGGCTTATTCGTGCATGGCAACAGGGGCCGACAAAGAAGGGGACAGACATCCGTCTGTCCCCTTTTTGTTCTGGCGGAGAGAGCGGGATTCGAACCCGCGGTACACCTTTTAGGGCGTACAAGCGCTTAGCAGGCGCTCGCTTTCGGCCACTCAGCCATCTCTCCGCTGGGCCGATCTGAAACATCCCGGGGGTCAGACCACCGAGGACAGCTCATCCGGCCGTCCCCGCTCCATCCAAATCCGTCCCCATTCCGCGGATGGTCCGTTTTCTGGCGGAGGGAGCAGGATTCGAACCCGCGGACCTTTCGGTCAACGGTTTTCAAGACCGCCGCCTTCGACCACTCGGCCATCCCTCC
>CAYNEJ010000053.1:17113-21201 GCA_964396205.1 uncultured Syntrophaceae bacterium | reverse complement strand
CCGGGGAGGCGGAACAGCTCCCACTCCTTCCAGTAGGCCGAGTCCATCTCGTGCAAGATCAGAAGCGTCAGGTTCACCAGGTAGAGCCAGAAGAGAATCTGCTGTTCCATGCGGGCTCCTTTCGGATTTCTTGTGCCGGTCAGCCCCGGTCCGGAATCTCCAATTCCAGGATGGCCGAACTGAGGGACTTTCCGTGGAGGTCGAGGGCCAGCGTCCGCGTCACGCCGCCGGAGAGGGCGTTGTGCATCACGAAGTTGAGGGCGCCGATGTCGGGAAGGGCGTAGCGGATGACCTCTCCCTCGACGATTTCTGAGAAGAAGGCCTTGACGCGCTCGGCCGTGACGTGCCGCTCAATCAGCGGATAGTCGGCCGGGTCGTATGCGATGACCGAGACGTTCGCCGTATTGCCCTTGTCTCCCGTGCGGGAATGGGCGATCTCCTTCAGCTTCATTCCGTCACCTTGTAATGGATGGAAGGTTTCACCCGCGACCTCGGGATCAGGGTGGACCCCATCGCCACGACCTCCCGGGCCGATTTCCAGGCGCCCGCTCCCCCCGCCGGGCCGCTCGTGTACAGGGTCTCCACTTCGTTGCCGATGCGGACGGCCTCCGCCATGCTCTTCGTGCGCCCGGCAACCCGCGCCCGGACCTCGTACGGATCGTGCCCGGCGGACAGCCTGTTCCGGTGGAGCGAATCGACGCCGATGAGGTCATAGCGGATTTCGTCGAACTGCACGCCCGTGAGCTTCAATCGCTCCGCCACAATCTCCAGGGCCAGCCTCCCGCGGGCGACCGCGCCGGGGCCTCCGTAACTGATCTGGCCCTCTCCGATCCAGCCGTCGAGGAAGCCGATGGAGACCTTGAGCGATCCGGTCCTGGGCTTTCCCCTTCCGCCGGAGACCTCCACCCGGTCCGGTCCGGCCGGGGCCATCCGGACGCCGGTGAAGTCGGCCACCACGTCCGGGGTGACGTAGGACGAGGGATCGTGGATCTCGTAGAGGAGCTGCTCCTTGCACGTGGCCAGGGTGACCATCCCTCCGGAGCCGGGCACCTTGGTGACGACGAAGACGCCGTCCTCCCGGACCTCGGCGATGGGAAATCCCAGCCGGGCCAGCCCCGGGACGTCCTTGCGGCCCGGGTCGGCGAAATACCCGCCGGTGACCTGCCCCGCACATTCGAGCAGGTGGCCCATGACGGTGGCCTGTCCCATCCGGTTCCAGTCGCCCACGTCCCAGCCGAACTCGAAGATCGCCGGGGCGGTGAAGAGCGCCGGGTCCGCCACGCGGCCGGTGATGACGACGTCGGCCCCGTTCCGGAGGGCCTCGACCAGGCACTCCGCCCCCAGGTAGGCGTTGGCGGAGACCATCCGGTCTCTCAGGGGCGCCGACGATTCGCCCGTCTCCTCGATGCGGTAGTCGCCTGCCCGGATCGCCTCCAGCACGTCGTCGCCCGTCACGGCAGCGATCTTCAGGCCCCCGATGCCCAGCCTGCGGGCGACCTCCCGGATTTTCTCCGCCCCGGCGGCGGGGTTGGCCGCGCCCATGTTGGTGACGATCCGGACCCCGTTTTCCCGGCACACGGGCAGGCAGGCCTCCATCCGCGCCGCCAGGAGCGGGTCGAAGCCCGCCTTTGGATCCTTCCTCCTTGCCTGCTGGGCGATGGCGATGGTCCTCTCGGCCAGGCACTCGAAGACGAGGTACCCGATGCCGCCCTGTTCCGCCAGCTCGACGGCGGGTTCGATCCGGTCTCCCGAATAGCCGGCCCCCGAGCCGATCCGGATGGTCTTCATGGAGTCCGTCCTTTTGCCTTCTTCACGGTACCGGCCGCAATGCTCCTCTGCTTCACCGGGTGCGGAATTCCCGCAGCCTTGAGTGGTCAAGCATACGGTCCAGCATTTTCAGTGTGAAGACTTTCCCATGTGTCGACTCGATCAGCCGTCTCATGTCTTCCCGCCTCTCGCCGAAACCTCTTCCACCGATGCAGGCAATGACTTCATATCTCTGCTTTGACGATATTTCCTGATTGTGACTGAGCGTCACCAGGCGGAGGATGCGGGTCACCTTGTCCCGCGCCGTCCCATCGTCCTCTGTGATTTTTGCTTCGATGACAACCTGGGGATTGAATTCACTGGGGATGATGAAATCGGGCGTCTGATCGAACCCTTCAATTTTCTCGGCCCGTTTTGTTTTGCGATAACTGATCCCGGCACGGGAGAGGACATCCTCTATGGCCGACTCAAGGCTGTCACCCACTAGTTCACTCACGGAATCCCGGTGACCGGCGAAGGGTCTTCCAAGGAACCGTTCGTAAAGAAGCATGGCGTACGGCGCTCCCAGGGAGGCAAGATGGCGGATGCTGTCCCGGCCGTGCTTTGTGTCGGCCTTGTCCAATCTGTGAATCTGATCCGTCTGAACATCCGGCACCCCCTGGCAGAGCAGGATGCAGGCGGTTTTCACCAGTGCATCAAGCCTTGCCGCAACAGCACTGGACAGTTTCAGGGACTTTCCCGGATTCATGCGAACCCTGCGGTCGAGGGTCCTTGCATACCCCTGGGACACGGTGATGCCTGTGTGCCGGGTGGTGACATACCCCCATTCGGAAGGCGTAAATCCCAGCATAGCCCTGAGAACAACAAAGGAAATCGGCAGTTCTGTGATAACCGGAAGGATCCTTTCCGCTTTCAGGTCGGTGAATCCGGCCGTTGCCGCTTTGAGTGCCTCGTACCCTTTTTCGAAAACGGGGTACTCAATGAAGCCTTCCCCCTTGGGCATGACCATGAACTCCGATTCCAGACAGGAAAAGACCGCATCGATGTATTGATCCGGCTCGGCCAGGATTTCGTCGATCGTGGCTTCAAAAGGATATTTCATCCACTCCTCCGTATTCCGAGATGTGTTCGGCAATCATCGGTGTCAGTGCAAAAGGCTGATCCGCTGTTTCACCGTTCAGGAACCTTTCCACTTCCGGCCAGCCGCCGAATGCAAACAGCCAGTGGGCCACTTTTTCAATCCGGACCGACGTTTCATCGTCTCTCTTCCAGTCCGTTCGAAGATGCCAGACCGCCAGCCGCGTCAGGTGACCGTAGGCAATGCAGCGAGTGTCTCCACTCGATGGCCGGACGCCCCCCGACTTCAATTTTTCGATATCTCTCCGGACGAGCTCTGCAACTCCTTCCGATGATTGCGGAATCCAGCTTCGGGGAATCCGTCCTGTCGATCGGCAGACAAAGACCGTGTCGATAATGGAAGAACCGGTTCCCTTGATGTGGATGGAGGCGCCCATTTCCGCCGGGCAAGGCAGGGAGGCGGAGCAGGTCAGGCCGGAGTCCAGAATGGCGACGGCGATGGGATAGTAGGCCTTGAGATCGTTGTGGTGATACGTGAATGCGAGCGGGGCTCCCGGCTTCAAGGCCTCGGCCATCCGCCGGTAGACACGGGAGATGCCCTCCGTGAACTGAATCAGACCCCGTCCCATATTGACGTTGCCGGTCAATTCATCCTGGTGCCTCGTTGATCGGACCCGGAAGGCGGAATGATGTTGACCCGCCAGACGCCGCAGCCAGACGTAACAGAAATCCATCAACTCAGCGTACTGAATGTTGCCGAAGTAGGGGGGGTCGGTGAAGACGGCGTCCAGCGATGATTCAGGGAGTACCGAAACCGCCGCGTCCCCGCAGATCAGGTTTACGTTTCTTTGTTTTCTTTTGCCATTCCCGTTCCAGCGGTCGCCGATCCATTCGTTTCGAACGGGGACGGCCTGTTTTTTTCCTCCCTGATGGCGTACCTCGAAAGGGTGGTCGCAATAGGCCTTCGCCTTTCGGTACTTGTCGATGATGTTGGCCCATCCTCCGCTGCCGATGCAGGTCCGCTTCACCGGATCCACAATACCAAGCAGATTTGATTCGCACTGGATGAGGCCGACGGGGAATCCGTGAACGGAGAAGATATCCAGGGACTTTAGAGCCATCGTGTCATAGCGGCAGAGCATGTTCTGATACCGCAGCAGATCGGAGAGATTCGTGGCGAAGGCATTTCGTACCCTCTCATCAGGGATCGTCTGAATGAGCCCGGCGCTCAACTCCAAACCCAG
>CAYNEJ010000053.1:0-17013 GCA_964396205.1 uncultured Syntrophaceae bacterium | reverse complement strand
GTATATGTGTTGACGGATTGGCAATGAGGGCATTTGCAGCTGTTCCGGCCCGCCGGTCCGCCGCGGGCCAGCGGTGCATGGCAGGAGAGGCATTCGCCCGGATGGCGTCTGTCCTCCGCTTCCGTCAGTTCACCGCATTGAGGACAGACAAAGACATTTTTCGGATGACGGACGTCTTCGGCCAGGAGATATCCCGGGAACAGATCGAACCTTTCATGACACTGCGCGCAGGTTCTTGTCTTGACCCAGAGAAAATATTTTGCATGGGCGTCGGGCGACCCGCAGAGCGTGCAGCGGGTCCGATAGAGGGTGCCGATCTCCGCCTCCAGGGTGTTCCTCAATGTCGCCGCCGCATCGGAATATCTCTTCAGATCGAGGTGCTCGATCTCCCGGTTGACGATCCACCAGGCCATGGGATTGATGTCGTATCCGAGGACGTCGCAACCGGTCCGGTTGGCTTCCAGGAGCGGGGTGCCGCCGCCCATGAAGGGGTCGGCGATGCGGCGTCCGTGGAAGTCGTTTCCTTCATAAAAGCAGTCCTTCAGGGGTTTTGAGGCAAACTCGGAGAGGAGGAGCCCCCGGAAAAGGGTACCCGGACGCCGGGCGAACCATTTGTGGACAGCGATCACCGGGCGGTAATTCTGCTGGATCTGTTTCTCCCGGAGGGCAAGGTCGGCGATGAAAGGGATATCGAAGTCGCGTTCGATCAAGGCGTCAACCTTCCTGAATGATTCGGCATAAATCTTTCCATGCGGTCACGGTGATAAAAAAGGGAGGATTTCTGGAGGCCGACCGCCATGATGTTTACTTGGAAAAGGGCAAATCGTCAAACGGTTATCCCGGCCTCCGTTTCATTCCTCCCCGGCTCCCGGAGGTTCGTCCATCTTCCCGTGGAAGATCGGCAGGGGCAGGTGCCTCCGGCGGGTCTCGCCGTAGAGGACCGTCCGCTCCCGGACGGTGGGGGTGCCCCGCTTTCCCTTGCCCTGCTCCTCGATGAGGTGGGAGCCTCCCAGGTGGAGGGCGTGCTTGCCGTATTTCGCTCCCATTGCGTCGGCCGCCTCGTAGAGCCGCTCGACCCGCTCCGCCCGGAGGGCGTCCTCGAAAAGGGAGTACTGGACCTGCGCGTCCGGCACGAGGTCCAGGAGGACGATGCCCGTGGCCCGGTAGAGAACGTGCCGCTCCCACAGGCCGCCGAAGGCGTCCCGGAGGACTCCCGAGATCTCCAGCGGATAGACCGACGGGCGGGTGAGGCGCACCTCCGCGGCGGCGAGGGAGAAGTTCTGCCGCTTGAGGAAGAGGACGAGGCTCCGGGGCGCCAGGTCGTAGCGCCGGGCCTTGATGCAGGCCGACTCGAGATTCCGGAGGAGTTGGGCGAAGAGGTAGTCCGGGTCCGCCGAGGGCGGGGCGAAGGTCTTCGTCTTGCTGATGGAGAAGTAGGTGCTCTTCTCCTCCGCCGTGACGGGATAGACCGATTCCCCCCGGATCTCCCGCCAGATCTCGACGCCGGGCTTGGTGAGGCGCCGCTTCACCGTCTCCTCGGGGAGGCGGGCGAACTCCAGGGCCGTCCGGACCCCCATCTTGTTCAGGTAGTTCGTGGTGGCGGGGCCGATGCCCCAGAGCGTTCCCACCGGCAGGTCCCGGAGGTAGGAGGCGATGGCCCGGCCGGGGATGACGGTGAACCCGTCGGGCTTCCGGTGCTTCGAGGCCGCCTTGGCGAGGACCTTCGTGAGGCTGAGCCCCGCGGAGACGGTGATCCCCAGCTCCTTGATGATCTCCCGCCGGATCCGGTCCGCGATGGCCTCGTAGGAGGCCCGGAGGGCCCGGCGCATGCCCGTGAGGTCGGCGAAGGCCTCGTCGATGGAGTATTCCTCCACGTCGGGGGTGTAGCGCCGGATGATGTTGAACATCCGGCGGGAGAAGAGGCTGTAGGTCTCGTAGTCCGAGGGGAGGACAATCAGCCCCGGGCAGATCCGCTTTGCCTCCGGGAGGGAGACGCCCCGCTTGATCCCGATCCGCTTGGCGGCATAGCTGGCGCAGGCCACGATGCCCCGCTCGCCCCCGGTGATGAGGGGTTTCCCGCGCAGCTCCGGGTGGATGGCCTCCTCGCAGGAGGTGAAGAAGGCGTCCCCGTCGACGTGGAGGATCGCCCGGGGCCACGAGGAGAGGCTGAAAAGAATGTCGTCGGTCCTGCCGCCGGGGGGTGCCACGGGTCGTACCTCGAAATCGGGAGCGTCAGCGTCGCCGGTTCTCCGGACGGGGCGGAGTAAAATGGATGCGGCGCTTCTCTCCTCCGCTCCCGAAAAAGCCCTTCCCGCCGCGGAGTGGCGGGGGTGGAGCGCCCGGCGGGAAGGGCGGGGGAGTCTTCCTGCGTCTTACTTGTGATACTTGCGGACCACCGCGGTCACCACGCCGCCGAGGCGCAGCTCCGACCGGGGGACGACGGGTTCATCCTTCGGGTCGGCCGTCCGGAGAACGACGCACCCCCTCTCCCGGCAGAAGTACCGGAGGAGCCACGCCCCGTCCGCCTCCGCCAGGACGACGTCGCCGTGCCTCGGAACCCGTCCCCGCTCGATGATGACGAGATCCCCCTTCCGGATCCCCTCGCCGGCCATGGAGTCGTCTTTTGCCTGCACGAGGAAGGATGCGTCGGGGAAGGGCACGAGATACTCGTCGAAGGAGAGGATGTCCCGGAGCTCCTCCTCCGCCGGGGAGGGAAACCCGGCCCGGACCTCTCCCGCCAGGGGAAGCACCCGGCCGGGGCCGGCGGGGGGCACGCCGTCCCGATCGCCTTCCTCCGGGAGCCCCTCCGGAAACCCGGGACGGGGGGCCTCCCCGGGGTGCGCCGCCGTGAGGCCCGCCGTCTCCAGGCGGAAGGGCGGGCGACAGCCTTCCCGGTGGAAGGCGCCAGTGGGCGGAAATGCGGTTTCGGTGGTTCGTCTCTCGTCCATGGCCTTCCATTTATAGAACGTTCGTTCTATTGTCAACGGGGAAAATTCTATGCTATAGAAAATTCGCTTTTCCTATCCCGGATCTTCTTGAAACAAGAGGAAAATGGCCCTGTTCCGGATCGCCACCTACAACGTCAACTCCATCCGCTCCCGCCTCCACATCCTGCTGCCCTGGATCGAGGCGAGCCGCCCCGACGTCCTGTGCCTCCAGGAGACCAAGGTGGACGACGCCCGGTTTCCCGCCGGCGACTTCACGGCCCTGGGCTACCGGGCCGCCTACCGGGGCGGGAAGCAGTACAACGGCGTGGCGGTGCTGTCCCTCGAGGAGCCGCGGAGCGTATCCTTCGGTCTCGACGACGGGGGGCCCCGGGACGAGGACCGCCTGATCCGGGCCGACTTCGGGAAGCTCACGGTGATCAACTCCTATGTCCCCCAGGGAAGGGAGCGGGAGACGCCGTATTTCACCTACAAGCTCGAATGGTTCCGGCGTTTCCGGGACGGCCTGGAGCGGAGCCTGTCGCCGGAGAAGCCCCTCGCGTGGGTCGGCGACCTGAACGTCGCGCCGGAGTCCATCGATGTCCACGACCCGAAGCGCCTCCTGGGGCACGTCTGCTTCTGCCCGGAGGTGTGGGATGCTTTCCGGGGCGTCACCTCCTGGGGGCTCCTCGACGTCTTTCGGAAACATCACCCCGGCGAGCCGAAGCAGTTCAGCTTCTTCGATTACCGGATGCCCAAGGCAACGGAACGGGGGCTGGGATGGCGGATCGACCACATCCTGGCCACGGTGCCCCTGGCGGCGAAGTCCGTCCGCTGCGACATCGACCTGGGGCCGCGGATGGCCGAGAAGCCGTCGGATCATACGGTGGTGCTGGCGGAATTCGATATCTGATGCGGGCTGTTGAAAAAGGGCCGTCTGCGGCGTTCCCCTTGTCCTTCGCCATTCGACGTACCAGGAAGTACGACTCATGGCTCAGGACTGCGGGCGCCTTGCATCCAACCCTTTTTGAACAGCCCCGAGAGGTACTGTCAGGCGGGCTGTTGAAAAAGGGCTGTCTGCGGCGTTCCCCTTGTCCTTCGCCAATCGACGTATGATCCCGTACGCCTCGCGGCACGGGATTTCGGGAGTCTTGCAACCGGCCGGTTTGGAACGGCCTGCGGGAGGAGAGGAAGCGGTGAGCCGGACTGTCCGTATCCTGATCGGCGTTGTCCTGGCGCTTTCCTTGGCGCTGGTGCTCTGGCTCGCCGCCAGGCCGTCGGAGGTCCAGAAGGACCCGGCCATGCAGGAAATCATCCGTCCCATGGGGAGATAATAAGGAGGGATCTTGAAAGACCAGACCGACCGGCGGGAACAGATGGAAACGCTGAAAAAAAACAGGGAGATCGCCAGGAAGTATGCCCTCATCGGGGAAGCCCTGACGGCCTGCCGGGGCGAGGGGGATCTCTTCGAGGCCCTCGTGACGGGAGTCCGGGAGGCTTTTGAAATCCCCTACGTGTGGATCTCCCTGACGGACGCCCCGGAGGCGCTGGATCTTCTCGCGAAGCTTCGCCAGGCCCCGGCGCTCAAGGACGTGCTGAACGTCGTTCGCCTGGAGACACTCCAGGAGCTGCTGGGCGGCGGAACGGCGCCCGTCCTGGCCAACGAGGGGCTCAAGCCCTTTTACCGGCTTCTCCCCCGGAGGCGGAAGTTCTTCTTCAAGTCCATTGTGATGGCTCCGCTGATCCTGAAGGGCCGGGCCGTCGGCAGCCTCAACTCCGCCGATCCCTCTCCCGTCCGGTATCAGCCCGGCATGGACACGGGACTCCTGGAGCAACTGATGGCCGTCGTGGCCCGCTGCCTCCTGGCAGAGCAGCCGGCGGGAACGGAAGACATCCCGGAGCCCTGACGGATCCTCGCTACGCCTGCACCACCAGCGGGCCGATCCGCTCGTCCAGGAGGCGGGCGATGTCTGTCGCCTCCTCCTGCCGGAGCGCCTCCCGGAGGGCTTCCTCCGCTTCGGACCGTTTCACTTTCCTCAGCAGATCCTTGACGACCGGGACCGCCGCGGCGTTCATGCTCAGCCGGTCGATTCCCATGCCCATGTAAAGATAGGCCAGCCTGGGGTCCGCGGCGGACTCGCCGCAGATTCCCACGGGAACGTCCCGCTCGCGGCAGATCGACGCCACCCGGGCGATCGTGGCGATCACCGCCGGGTGGAGGGGATTGTAGAGGGGAGCCACCTTCTGGTTGTTCCGGTCCACCGCCAGCACGTACTGGATCAGGTCGTTCGTGCCGATGCTGACGAAGGCGACATACTTCAGAAGGCTTTCGAGAATCGCCGCCGCCGCGGGGACCTCCACCAGAATGCCCGCCGGGATGTCCGGATCGAAGGGAATGCCCTGCCGGGAGAGGATCTCTTTCTCCTGTTCCAGAATGGAGAGGATCTCCCTGATCTCCGTGACGGAGGTGATCATGGGGAACAGGATCTGGAGCGGTCCCGATGTGGAGGCCCGGAGGATCGCCCGGATCTGTTCCCGGAAGATGTCCGTCAGCTCCAGGGATACCCGGATGGACCGCCACCCCAGGTAGGGATTGTCCTCTTTCGGATAGTCCATGTAGGCCAGGAATTTGTCCCCGCCCACGTCGAGGGTCCGGATGGTCACCTGCCGGCCCCCGGCGCCCTTGAGAATCCGCCGGTACAGGTGGGCCTGCTCATCCTCGGAGGGAAAGCGGGCCCGGGACAGGAAGGGAAATTCCGTCCGGTACAGGCCGATGTGATCGGCGCCGTACTTATCCACCAGGTCCAGGTCCGACAGAAGGCCGATGTTGGCCCCCATGCGGACGTGGAACCCGTCCAGGGTCTCCGCCGGGAGTGTCTTGAGTCCGTCGAGCCGCTCGTTTCTCCGGACTTTTTCACTTTCCAGCCGCTGGTATTCCCGGATGACCAGGCGGGTCGGGTGCGGGAAGACGTAACCGGAGGTGCCGTCGACGATGAGGAAGCCATCCTCCCGCACCTCGTTCTGAATGCCCGGGACGCCGATGACCATGGGAATCTCGAAGGACCGGGCGAGGATCGTGACGTGGGAGGTCTCCCCACCCTTGGTCAGGATGATGCCCCTGAGGTTCTCCTGGCGGAAGCGGATCAGCTCGGCCGGCGAGATGTTGGCGGCGACCAGGATGGTTTTCTTTTTGAACGTCCGGATCTCCTCGTTGAATCCCAGGAGGTTGTCGAGGATCCGCTTGCCCACGATCTCGATGTCGTGGCCCCGTTCCCGGAGATAGGGGTCCTCGATGCGTGAGAACACGTTCGTGTACTCCAGGACCGTCTCCTTCAGGGCATACTCGGCCGCATAGCCCTTCCGGATGGTGTCGATGACCCTCTTTTTGAGCCCGCCGTCCCGGAGATACATCAGGTAGGCCTGGAAAATGGCCGCATCGCCCGGCGACAGCTCCTCCTGGAAATCGTAAAAGATGTGAAAGATCTGGTTCTCCGCCTCCTTGAGGGCCGCCTCGAACCGGGTGATCTCCAGGGGGATGTTGTCGATCTCCCGGAAGTAGACGTCCGTGAAGCCGAGGGTCTCCCGGTAGAAATAAGCGTATCCCTCCGCGAATCCCGGAGAAACGGCGATGCCCCGGAGGGGGCCTTTCTTCTTTTCCTTCTTTTCCGCCCGGGCCTTCTCCGCCTGCTGGAGCCGCTCCTTGAGGCCCGCCGTCTCCTCCTCCGTCCGCTTGAGGTTGCGGAGCAGGACGGCGTAGGCCGCGGCCCCGGCGATCTGGGAGGCAATGGCCGAGAAGACGGGGATGTCCTTCTCCTGCAGCGCATCCGCCCGTTCCGTCTGCACCACCAGGACTCCCAGCATCTCGCCGTGGTAGATCAGCGGCAGGCCGAGGAAACTGCAGAAGCGCTCCTCCCCGCTGTCTCGGAAGTACTTGTGCCGGGGATGGCAGGAGGGGTTCTGAACCAGGAGAGGGGCCGACTCCTCGAGGACAAGGCCAGCCAGCCCCTCGTCGATGTTCATGCAGATCCGGCCCACCGCATCGGGATTCAGCCCGACCGTGGCCACGAGGGTGAGACAGTGGCGGTCCCGCTCCAGAAGATAGATGGAGCAGACGTCCACCGTGAGCTTCCCGGCCACCAGGTGCACCACTTCCTGGAGGGTCTGATCGGCATTGGTCGACGTGGAGATGATTCTCCCCACGTCCTCGATGATGGAAAAGCTGCTTCGTTCGCCCTCGGGACCGTCCATGGGTTACCGGATCTTTCCCTCCTTCTGGAGGATGCCGCGGAGCTCCTTCTTGAGGACCTTGCCGATGATGTTCTTCGGCAGGGAGTCCCGAAAATCCACGTACCGGGGCACCTTGTAGGAGGCCATGCTCTGACGGCACCACTCCCGGAGTTCCTCTTCCCCGAGGGTTTCTCCTGGACGGACGACGACGCAGGCCATGACCTCCTCCCCGTAGATCGGGTCGGGGACGCCGACGACGGAGGCCTCCAGGATCTTCGGGTGGGTGAAGAGGATGCCCTCCAGCTCCTTGGGGTAGATGTTCTCTCCGCCGCGGATGATCATTTCTTTCTTCCGGTCCACGATGAAGAGGTAGCCGTCCTCGTCCTTGTAGGCCATGTCGCCGGTATGGAGCCAGCCGCCTCGCAGGGTCCGGACGGTCTCCTCGGGCTTGTTGAAGTATCCCTTCATGACGTGGCCGCCGCGGATGGTGATCTCTCCGACTTCGCCCTGCGGAACCTCCCGGTCGTCGTCATCGACGATCCGGATCTCGCTTTCCGCGAAGGGAATCCCGATGGAGCCGATTTTCCGGATGCCGTTGATGGGGTTCGCCGTGGCGCCGGCGGTTCCCTCCGTGAGGCCGTAGCCTTCGACGATGATCATGTTGAATGTCTCTTCGAACCGGCGGATCGTCTCCACCGGCATTGGAGCGGCGCCGCAGACTCCGTAGCGCAGCGAACGGACGTCGACTTTTTCGCTTCCTGGGGTGTTCAGGAGAATCTGGTAGACCGTGGGGACGCCGCTGAAGATGTTGACCCGGTATTGGGCGACGGTGTCCCAGAAGTCGGAGGCGGAGAAGTTCTTCCGCAGCACGATCTGGGCGCCCACGGCCATGGGGGCCGTGCCGGTGATGACGAGGCCGTTGACGTGGAACAGGGGCAGAAAGCACAGGACCACTTCCCGCTCGCTGATGTCGGCGAGTTTCGTGGCCTGCCAGGAATTGGTCAGGATATTGCCGTGGGACAGGAGAACCCCCTTGGGGTTGCCGGTGGTTCCGGAGGTGTAGACGATGGTGGAGATGTCGTCCAGGCTGATCGGGACATCTTCCAGGCGGCTGTCTCCCTTCAGAAAATCGTCGAAGGAAAGATAGCCCTCCGCCTCGAACCCCCGGGCGATCCTGTGCTTCAGGGCGGGCGTCTCTCCCTGCAGCCGGTCCGAGTGGACCCGGTAGGGGGCGTCGACGAAAAGGGCCGCTGCGCCGGAATCATTGAGGAGATACTGAATCTCGCCGGTCTGCCACCAGCAGTTGACGGGGCCGGCGACGGCTCCGAGCTTGATAATTCCGAAATATACGTAGTAGAATTCGGGGCCGTTGTCCATGAGGAGGCAAACCCGGTCCCCCTTCCGGATCCCGAGCCGTCTCAGGGCGTTGGCAACGAGGCTGCTCCGTTCGTCCAGTTCGCGATAGGTGACTTCCTCGTCGTAGAAGCGGATCACCGCCTTGTCACCGAACCGATCACCCTGAGTCTGAATCATGTCACGCAGGTTCTTGAACTTGAAATCCATCTCCTCTTCCTCTCTCCCGTTCAGCGGTTGCTTTCCTGTTTGGATATCTTTGAAAAAATAGCAAGTTACGCAACTTGCGGGAGCAAGAATGTAACAGATTGACAGGGTCCGCACAAGATTGATTTTGGGATCAACCAGAAATTAAGGGAGCACCAATGGTTGGAGTTGGAACACTTCTTTTCCCCGGGGGTGAGGGAGGGTCGGAAAGGGCTTTCCGCCGGGGGACGGCGGAAAGCCCGGGTCGTTCATGATTACTGAACCATGAGCCGGATCGCGTCCACGACCGGATTCGTGAAGAGGGCCACCAGCGCGGTGTAGAGGGCGAACGATCCGACCGCTTCCGTCATGTAGATCCTCGGGAAGCGCTGCTTGAGGGAAACGATGAACATGCCGCCCAGCACCAGGCACCCGAACTGAAAATACGGGAAGTTATCCTTTCCGGCGGCGGCGTATTCTGCAAAGCCGAACGAGGCGGTCAGGAAGATCATGATTCCGACCAGGATGGCGATGTGCAGGCTCTTTCTCATTTTACAAACCTCCTTTATTCTCTTTCCTGTCCTTTTATGTTCATAGTATGGAAGGTTCGTGCCAGAAGTGCAATGGGTTGTGGAGAGGCTGTTTACAAGTTGAAAATATTTATGATTTAGTGTTTCGAGGTTGCCGCGCCGGCTGTTCCGGATTGTGAATGAGAGGGCTCCCGGTTTAACGAAACGTTCAACGCATCGCAACCTGTTTACAAGACCCCCCGGTTGTGGTAATCAGCATGCGCCCCGCAGGCCCTCCAGGCCGGAAAGGAGCTGTAAGCCATGATATTTATTCCGAAAGAGGAGAAGTTTTTCGATCACTTCGAAGATCTTGCGGACAAGATCGAGGAAGGCGGCCGCCTCTTCATCGAGATCATAGACAACTTCGACCACTCCGAGGGCAAAGTAGCCCGGATGAAGGAGATTGAGCACGAGGCGGACAAGATCACCCATCTGATCTACGAGAAGATGCACAAGACCTTTCTGACCCCGCTGGACCGGGAGGATATCTACGCCCTGGCCAACAAGATGGACAGCATCCTCGACCTGATCGAGGCGGCGGCGGCCAGGATGTATCTCTACAAGGTCAAAAGCACCTCCCGGGAGATTCGGGAACTCGGCATCATCGTCAACAACTCCATTGCCCTGGTGAAAACGATCGTCCACGCCCTTCGGAACAAGAAGAACGCCGAGATGATCATGAAGGCCTGCGTGGAGATCAACACCCTGGAAAACGAAGGGGACTACATCCTCCGGCAGGCCATGGCCCGCCTGTTCGAGCAGGAGGGGGATGTGTTCGAGCTGATCAAATGGAAGGAGATTCTCGAGCGTGTCGAGGAGTCCATCGATACCTGCGAGGACGTTTCCAACATTGTGGAAGGCATCGTCCTGAAACATGGTTAGCGCTTCCCTGGCGATGGTGATTTTCCTCATCGTCATCGCCCTCGTCTTCGACTTTATCAACGGCTTTCACGACGCCGCGAATTCCATCTCCTGTGTTGTCTCCACAAGGGTTCTCTCCCCCCGTTACGCCGTCTACTGGGCCGCCACGTTCAACTTCCTGGCGGCCTTCATGATCGGCGCTCCCGTCGCGAAGACCATCGGCACGGGCATTGTCCAGCCCAGCATCATCGATAACAACCTGATCCTGGCAGCCCTGGCGGGGGCGATCATCTGGAACCTGATCACCTGGTGGTTCGGTCTCCCCAGCAGTTCCTCCCATGCCCTGATCGGGGGAATGATCGGCGCCGGCATCGTGAAGGGAGGAACGGCGTTTCTCGTCTGGGAGGGGATCATCAAGACGGCCAGTTTCATCGTCCTGTCGCCGATGATCGGACTGGTGCTGGGATTCCTTTACATGGCCCTGGTCCTCAACCTGACCAGGAGATTCTCCGCGTCGAAAACGGACACGGTCTTCCGGAAGCTTCAGCTTGTCTCGGCGGCGGTCCACAGTCTCGGACACGGGATGAACGACGCCCAGAAGACCATGGGCATCATCGCCATCGTCCTGTTCAGCAGCGGTTACCTGGGGTCGACTTTCTACATCCCCTTCTGGATCGTGCTGATGTGCAACTTCACGATTGCCCTGGGGACCATGGCGGGGGGCTGGAGGATCGTGAAGACCATGGGCACGCGCATCACCAAGCTTCGTCCCATCGGCGGTTTCTCCGCCGAGACGGCCGCCGCGTCCTCCCTGATCGGCGCCACCATTTTCGGCATCCCCGTCAGCACGACCCATACGATTACGGGGGCCATCATGGGAGTCGGTGCCACAAGACGCCTCTCGGCGGTGCGGTGGGGTGTCGCCGGCAACATCCTCTGGGCCTGGATCCTGACGATTCCGGTTTCCGCCCTGATCGCAGCGGTCTTCTTCCTGCTTCTGGAGCAGGTCCTCTGACGGATCCGGGGCCGGTGCCTCGCGCCCCTTTCTGGTCTCCGCGCGGAGGCGGACCGGCGGGAGAGAGCGAGTGCCGTCTCAATCCGCTTCTTCCCGCTCCTTTTTCCCGTGATAGTAACAGGCGGTCAGGCCGGCCGCCGCGCCGATGACGATGCCGGCGATGACGGTCCAGCGGATCCGCCTGCGGCGCCTCATCCGCCTTCTCTCGTTACGGTCCCGGATGGCCTTTTCCAGGAACTGCTTCCAGTCCGGGATCTCCTCCCGGGGCGGCAGGCTGTAGCAACGCTTCCAGAGTTCCAGGTAGGCCGTTTTCTCCTTCTGCCAGCGGGTCTCGTCCCATCCCAGCTCCTCCCGGCAGATCGCCCCGACCTGCTCCAGGAATTCCGCCCCGCCGTAGGGCAGGATCAATCCGATCCGGACGCGCCTGAGCAGGAGGTCGTCCAGGTGGACCACGCCTTCCATCCGGCACGCCCACCTCAGCTCGGCCCACAGGGTGTTCGTCCCGGGAATGGTTTCCCGCTCCCCCTCCTTCGCGGCCGCGATCAGGAGGGGTGCCGCCGCCCCGTACCGGCCGACGATCCGCCGCTGCGCCTCCGCTTCGAGTCCTGAGTCCGCGAGGATGTCCATGGCGACGGTGTTCAGGGCCGGCGAATCCTCGATCGTGCCCAGGCGGCGGGCCGCGTCCTCCGGCAGCCGGGGGCGGATCGCCCGGAGGACGTCATGGGCGATCACCCGGAACGTGGTGAGCTTTCCCCCCGTCACCGTCAGGAGCCCCTCTTCCTCCCAGATGACGTGGTCCCTCGATTCCTGCGACGGATCAGCCTTGCCCGTGCCGATCACCGGGCGGACGCCGGCGAAGGAGGAGATGACATCCTCCGGCTTCAGGTCCAGGCCGGGAAACTGGGCTTCCACGGCGGCCAGGAGATAAGCCGTTTCATCCGGCGAGATGGCCGGCTCTTCCTGAAGGTTCTCGAGATGGTCCACGTCGGTGGTCCCCACAAGGGTGATTCCCTCCCAGGGAAAAATGAAGACCGGCCGGCCGTCGGCGGGGTGGATGAAGCAGAGGGCCTGGGCCACGGGGATTTTCCAGGCGGGGAAGATCAGGTGGCTTCCCCGGAGCGGTCGCATCCGGGGCGGGGCGTGAACCCGGGACCGGAGCACGTCCGCCCAGGCGCCCGTGGCGTTCACAACGACCCGGGCCCGCACCTCGGCTCGGCGGTTTCCCGCCAGGTCCCGGAGCACCGCCCCGGTAACGGTCCGTTGTCCCGAAGACGGATCCTCCTCGGTGAGGAGATCCTCCGCCGACACGTAATTAAGCGCCTTGCCTCCGGCCTCCACGGAATCGAGGAGAACACGCAAAACCAGGCGGGCATCGTCCGTCTGGGCGTCGCCGTAGCAGAACCCCCCCTGGAGTCCTTCCCGGCTGATGTGCGGAGCCAGCAACTGGAATTCCTCCGGTGGATGGTATGTGTGGTCCCAGCGCAGGGCCAGGAGATCGTAGACGGAGAGCCCGATCCCGTACAGGAGCCGCCCCGGCGTATTTCCCTTGTAGACGGAGAGAAGGAATCCGAGCGGATCGACGAGGCCCGGACACTCCGCCATGAGCTCCTGCCGCTCCTGAACGGCGGTGCGCGTCAGGAGGAGGTCCCCCTCCTTCAGGTAGCGGAGCCCGCCGTGGACGAGCTTGGACGAGCGGCTCGATGTCCCCCAGGCGAAGTCTCTCTGCTCCACCAGCAGGGCCTGCAGGCCCAGCCGCACCGCCTCCCGGAGCAGTCCGGCGCCGGTGATGCCGCCGCCCACGATCAAAAGGTCCCAGGGCTGGCCCAGCTTCGACCAGATCCTGTCCCTCCCGGCATTTCCCTCCATGGTCCCCCTCCCTTCTTCTCACTCCGGTTGTGTTCCCCTCCCCGTTTTGGCGATGGCCCCGTTCACACGGGCCTGCCGGGTGTTTGCTACCCGATCAGCTTTCCGGGATTCATGATTCCCGAGGGATCGAACCGGCGGCAAAGGTCGCCCAGGACGGCCATTCCCAGGGCGCCTTTTTCCGCCGGCAGGTAGGGGGCATGGTCCACCCCCACCCCGTGCTGGTGGCTGATGGTCCCCCCCTGGGCGACAATGGTTCTGCTGGCCCCGTCCTTGAGCAGCTGCCAGCGATGCAGGGTTTCCTCCGGGTCCTCCGCCAGCCGGAACAGGTAGCTCGTGTAGAGGCTGGAGCCCCAGGGATACAGGTGGGACAGGTGCGTGAAGAAGAGGACCTTCTCTCCTCGGCCGGCGAGGGCTTCTCCCAGGACCCGCTCGATCTCCCGGATCATCCTGGGGACGGAAGACCACGGGACGGCTGTTTCCAGCGTGTCCACGGCATATCCCGCCTCCCACAGGGCGTTGCGCAGGTAGGGTGTCCGGAAGCGGTTCCGGTGCCACTCCCTGCCGAAGGTTTTCCCCGCTGGAATGCCTCCGCAGTCGGCGGCGACCGCCAGGGCCTCCCGGCGGGCCATCCTCGCGATCCGCTCGTTGCCGGAGGCTGCCAGAAGGAGCATGCACTTGTGTCGTGACGCCCCCCGGGCGGAGAGGTAGCGCTCCAGCGCGCCGATCAGGAATTCATGGCCTGCCAGGGCGAGGGTGGTCTCCGTCTCCCGGGCGGTGCTGAGGCGGAGCATGGACAGGGGGATGCCCGACCAGAGAATCCGCCGGGCCGCCTCGGCGCCCTGCTCGAAGTCGGGGAAGAACAGGGCGTGAAATTCCTCCGTCCGTGGAATGGCGGTCACCCGGACCACCGCCTCGGTGAGGATCCCGAAGCGGCCTTCCGAGCCCAGGATGGCCTCACGGAGGTCCGGCCCGGCGGCGGATGCCGGGAACGGGGGCAGCTCCAGGGTGCCGGACGGGGTTTCCATCCGTCCGCCCGCGAAGAGTCGCTCGATTCTCCCGAAACCGAGGGACTGCTGGCCGCTGGAGCGGGTGGCGATCCAGCCGCCAAGGGTGGAGTATTCAAAGGACTGCGGAAAATGGCCGAGGGTGTATCCCCGCGACCGGAGTTGTGCCTCCAGGTCCGGCCCCGCCACCCCGGCCTCGAAGACGGCCTGGTGGCTCCGTTCGTCGAACAGGAGCAGGCGGTTCATCCGTGACAGGTCCATCGTCAGGACGGGCTCCGCGCCGGGCAGGGGGTTGATGTGGCCCGTGACGCTGGTGCCTCCGCCGTATGGGATCACCCGCAGCCCGTTGCGCTTCGCATAATCGAGCAGGTTCCGTACATCTTCCCCGGTGAACGGCCGGGCGATGCCGTCGGGAAACGTGTCGATCCGGCCGCTGCGGAGGGCGATCCAGTCCGGGAGGCTCTGGCCGCGGGCATGGCGCAGCCGATCCTCCGGATCCGTCGAGACGAGCGGGTTCGCCGGCAGCCGCGAGGGGGGAATCCGAAGGAGCACCTCTTCCAGGGATGCGTCCCGCGGAGCGGTTCCCGGGCCGATTTCCCTGCACAGGAATTTCAACGCCGATTCGGGCAGGGCATGGACTTCCGTATCGTCTCCCCAGCCGTTCCATCGTCTCATCGCGGTTCCTCCTGCTGTTGCGGCGGCGCCTGTTCAAGAGCCCGCTACAGGGGTTTTTTCATGAACACCGGAACGTTGCAGAGTTCCTGGAAGGTTTTGGCATCCGCGGCGGACCCGACGATGTCGCCCCAGTGGATGGGGATGGCCGCCTCCGGCTTGATGATGTTGACGGCCCCGGCCGCTTCGGCGGCGGTCATCGTGTAGGTTCCCCCGACCGGAACGATCACGACATCCGCCCGGACGGCCTCCATCTCCGGGGTGCGGTCGGTGTCGCCGGCGTAATAGATCCGCTTGCCTTCCAGGGTGATCACGAAACCGATCCAACCGTTCTTCCGGGGATGGAAGGCCTTGTTCGTGTTGTACGCCGGGATCGCCTCCACGGGAATGCCGTGGACGGTGAGGCTTTCTCCCGGCTTCAGGATCCGGACGTCTCCCGGCAGCCGGGGCGCGGCGTCGGCGGTGGTGACGATGACCGTGTCGTCCTTCCGGATCCGCTCCACGTCCGCCGGCGACAGGTGGTCGTAGTGGCTGTGACTGATCAGGATCAGATCCGCCTTGTCTTTCGTCCGGACCTTCCAGGGATCGATGTAGACGATCTTGTCGCTCCGGATCAGGACGCTCGAATGGCCCAGCCAGACGATCTTGTCGGTGATCACGGCTCCCTCCGGCCCTTGTCTTCAAAAGTGTTTTTATTCCGGATTATTACGATAAGCCCTTTTAGCGTCAAACGGCGGCGGCGTCAAGAGGTCTCGCGGACCCGGTGAATCTGTGGTAATGGAACCGCATTCTGCCCGAAAGGAGGCCGGAGGGACATGAAAGGGACAAAGGCCCCGCTGGTGAGCGTCGTCATGGGGAGCGATTCGGATCTTGCCGTGATGGAGGAGGCGGTGCAAGTCCTCCGGGATTTTCAGGTCTCCCATGAGATCTTCCTGACGTCGGCCCACCGGGCGCCGCAGCGGACTTCCGAGTTTGCGGCGGAGGCCGCCGGGCGGGGGGTCCGTGTCATCATTGCCGGCGCCGGCGCGGCGGCCCACCTGGCGGGAGTGATCGCCTCCCAGACCCCCCTGCCCGTCATCGGGGTTCCCATCGATGCCACCTCCCTGAAGGGTCTCGACGCCCTTCTCGCCACGGTCCAGATGCCCGGGGGGATCCCTGTGGCCACCATGGCCGTCGGCAAGGCCGGGGCGAAAAACGCCGCCCTCCTGGCGGTCCGGATCCTGGCCCTCACGGACGCGCGCCTGCGAAAGCGCCTCGACGTCTTCGTGGAGAAGATGGCGAAGGATGTGGAAACCCGGCACGAGGGCCTTCTGAAGAAGATCAATCCTTAGAAAAAAAGGACGGAGCCCCGCTTTCGCCCCGGGAGGGGCGACACCGCAGCGGCCCGGTCCCGGAAGGAGCGGTGGTGGCCGACCGCATCGAGATTCATCCCGAACAGCCCGATCCGCGGACCATCGAGCGGATTGCCGGCATCCTCCGGGATGGAGGCCTTGTCGCCTACCCCACCGAGACGTTCTACGGCCTCGGGGCGGACGCCATGAACCCCGCCGCGGTGGACCGCGTCTTCGCCGCCAAGGGGAGGGACTTCAGGAGCCCCGTCGGCCTGGTGATCGGCCGCCTCGAGGATCTGGATCCGCTGGTTGCGGAGATCCCCGCCGCGGGCCGTCGGCTGGTGGACGCCTTCTGGCCCGGGCCGCTCACCCTGGTATTCAGGGCCTCCACGCTGATTCTGCCCCGCCTGACGGCGGGCACCGGGAAGATCGGGATCCGCCTGTCCGGCCTGCCGGCGGCCCGGGCTCTCGCAGCGGCCCTCGGCGGTCCGCTCACGGCCACCAGCGCCAACCGGTCCGGGGAGAGGGAATGCAACACCGCCGGTGAGGTGCTCGGGCAGCTCGGCGGCGTCATCGACGCCGTGGCGGACGGGGGCGCCACCGCGGGAGGGCTGGGATCGACCTTCGTGGACGTCTCCGGCGAAATCCCGGTCATCCTCCGCCGGGGTGCGATCGCCGAGGAGGAAATCCGGCGGATTCTGGGGAAGATTTAAAAAGCTCGACCCGGGACAGGAAGAGGGGGACGGATATCCAATCCGCCCCTCCTTTTTTTTTCCCTTTTTTTACAGAAATCAGGCACCGATGGGGGCTCGCATGTGGGAGCAGGTCTTCCCTCGCGCTCAGGAGCGTTTTTTCGACCCTGCAGCGTCTCGCTCCGCTGCAAAGGCAAAACTCGCGCCTGCGGCGCTCAGACATTGCCTTTGCGGCCGCTGCGCTGCGACGGCAGGGTACCCCGAAAAAGCCGCTATTCGCGCTCCGGGAAGCCCCCCTCCCCGACCAACGTTC
>CAYNEJ010000052.1:5621-21573 GCA_964396205.1 uncultured Syntrophaceae bacterium | reverse complement strand
CTGCGGGGATTCTACCGGGCGCATGAGCGTATAAACGAGGCGTCCGGCGGCGTCAAGGGAAAATGTCCCCGCCCGCCGCCAGTAGAATCGGGGGCAAACCCCTCCGGCGGTGTGGAGAGAGACGGCCCGGCAAAGGCCGGGTAATGGTTTCCGGGGCCGTCCGATGGGACCCCGGCGGTTTGTCCCAGGGAAAACCCCCATTGTTTCGGAAATGGATCTGCAGTCTGTCCCCTGAACATTTCGGAGCGGCTCCACTTGTGAAAAAGGGGTGTTCCCGGCAATCTGTAACCGGACACAGGAAAGAAAAGAGAAAGGAGGTGTCCGGACCATGATGACCGAGACTGGAATCATTGGCATGAGAGCCGGCGGGCGGGAAGAGTTCAACCCCCAGCAGCATCTTCTGGGCAGGACGGTTTACCGTCCGGTGCATCATCCGGGGCAGTGGGGAGGCCATCTGGCGGGCACCGGACAACATTTCCCGGACCTGTGCTGCCGGCAGGGAAGGAGCGCTGCCCTGCAATAGCATGACGCCATCCGGCGGCGGGAGGCGGCCTCCATGAGCCGCCCGGGCCATTTCCGGCAGCCGCCCGCTTCGAGATCCCGAATCATTCGCATCCTGCATGCGGCCGTTCCGGCAGACGGCATTCCGCAGTCATTTCACGATTTCTCTCAACCGGAGGAGCGACATGGGCAAACCTCCGGATTCCCTTGCATTTCACGTCAATATGAGATACACGTAAAGCGCTGTTTGTACCATTTCGCTCTTGGCAATCGGAAAACTTGCGCCATACGCAACAAAGGGGTCCGCGGATGCAGCGAATCCGCGGAGGTGTTCTGCAAATGGTCGGGCCGCCATCTGAGATCGTCGGATGGCGGCTTTTTTTATCCGGGTTTCCCGCCGGGCATCGGGAGGTGTGAATCGTCCGTGGTGTCAAAAGTATCCCCTTTAACGCCGCGGAGGGGGATCCGGCCCTCCGCGGAGCAGTGGCTCTGGATTTTCGACTTCGACGGGACCCTGTCGCCCATAGTACCCGATCGGAACGCCGCCACGATGGATCCTGCGTGCCGCCGGCTTCTTTCGGATCTCCTGCGGGCGGGACACCGGGTAGCCATTCTTTCCAGCCGGAGTCTGGACGACCTGTACCCGCGGATCGGGATCCCGGGAGTCTATGCAGGGGGCGGCATGGGGGTGGAATGGATGCTTCCGGCGGGGGAACGGCACAGTTATGCAGAGACCTTTTCCGGTGACGTCGCCGTCAAGCGGGACGCGGCATCCGCGGGGATGGAGCGCATTGGCAGGACGTTGGGCGTCGACGTGGAAGACAAGTACTGGACGGTCTCCTTCCATGTCCGCGGCCTGAAAGAGGAGCAGAAGGAGGAAGTGAGGAGGGAGCTTTCGACCCTGGCGGATCTTCAGGGACTGAGGATCCGCAGCGCCCCGGAGGCCTTCGAGGTCCTGTTTTCTCCCATGCTGGACAAATCCTTCGGTGTCTCGGTCCTCTGCCGGATCGTGAACTGGGATACGAGGCAGGGCCGGCTTGTCTACGCCGGAGACGATGAGAACGACGCCGTGGCGATGGAGTTGGTGGCGCACCTTGGTGGGGTGACGATCTCGGTCGCCCGTTCTCCTGCCGTCCGGGATACCATCCTGGCCCGCGATCCGGCCCACCTGGCGTCGGTGTGCCGGCGCATGGCCGGCCTGAAGTAGCAGAGGGAGGTCTCATGGAACCCTTTCTCGCCAAGGACTGCACACTCCTGATCAAAATGAGCGGTGTCAGCCCCGCCTTCAACCTTCGCGAGCTGCGGGACCGGATCGCCTGCTGCTCCACCGACGTGATCTACCATCATTTCTGCGAGACCCTGCTGGCACCGACCTTCGACTACCCCGATTTCCGCAACGACTTCGCCCTTTGGGTCAAGCGCCAGCTGGAGGAAAACGTCCTGGCGGAGCGTCTCGGGGTGATCGACCCGTACGGTTATTCTTCCATGGAAATCCTCCGGGCGGAGGTGCTGGACATCCTGGACGAGCGAATCAACGAGATGGCCTTTCTGCCGTCGGTGTCACCGGGGCATGAGTTTCACTTCCGGGAAGCCGTCACCCTGGTCTTCGAGACGGGCGACTGCATTCTCCGTCCCGAGGACTTGTCCGACGCCATCGAAAGAATGACGAAAGGCGGCATTTACTTCCATTTCCTGGAAGCCCGGCGGAGGACGCTGGGAAGGGTGGACGATTTCTCCCTGTGGCTGGAGAATTTCGGGGAGCCCTGGGCGCCGGCCATCCTGGAGATCCGCTCCTTCGATTTCCTCTTCCAGACTCTCACGGAGCTCAGAGCCGATCTGGTCCGGGTTCTGAAGCCGTTCTGCATGGAGAATCGCCGATGATCCCGACGCTCAATGCATACATCCCCGTTGTCGGAGCCTCCGTGATCGATCAGCTCCACCGGCTGGGAGAGCGGCTGCGTGGCATCCGCGTCATCCATGTCAACTCCACGCGGGAGGGAGGAGGTGTCGCGGAGATCCTGAACTGGATGGTTCCCCTGATGAACGAACTCGGGCTCGACGCGAGCTGGGAGGTGATCGAGGGGACGAATGCTTTTTTCGGGATCACGAAGGGCATCCACAACGGCCTGCAGGGATTTCCGGTGGTCATGAAACGGCAGGATTGGGAGACCTATGAAGATGTCAACCGCCGGAACCTGGAGCGCCTCCGGCCGGTCCTCGAAGAGGCCGACATCGTCGTCATCCACGATCCCCAGCCGGCTCCGCTTCTGAGCATGATGCAGAAACGGCGGGGGAAATGGATCTGGAGGGCCCACATCGACGTCAGCAAGCCCTTCCGTCCGGTCTGGCAGTCCCTCCGGTCATACCTGCCGGGCTACGACGCGAGTATCTTTTCCCTGGCGCAGTTCGCCCAGCCCCTGCCGCACCCCCAGTTCATCATCCCCCCCAGCATCGATCCGCTGAGCGAAAAGAACCGGGACCTCATGGAGACCGACCTTGACGCCGTCGCCCGGGAGTTCAACATCGACCGCTCCCGTCCCCTCATCGTGCAGATTTCCCGGTTCGACCGCTTCAAAGACCCCCTTGGGGTTATCCAGGCCTATAGCCTGGTCCGCCAAATCCTCCCGATCCAGCTCGTGCTGGCCGGCGGTACCGCAACCGACGATCCCGAGGGCCGGGAGATTCTGGACGAGGTTCTGAAAGCGGCGGAGGGGAACCGCGACATCCACGTTCTCCTGCTTCCCCCCGATGCCCACCACACCGTGAACGCCCTGCAGCGACTCGCCGACATCGTCCTGCAGAAATCGACCCGGGAGGGGTTCGGGCTGACGGTCACGGAGGGGCTCTGGAAGGGGAAGCCCGTGATCGGGGGCGATGTCGGCGGCATCCGCCTGCAGGTGATCAGCCACTACACGGGATACCTCGTCAACAGTCCCGAGGGGGCGGCCCACCGGATCCGCTTCCTGCTCCACCACCGGGACAAATGCGAAGAGATGGGCCGGACGGCACGGGAATTCGTCCGGGAGAACTTTCTGCTGAACCGGCAGTTGAGGGAATACCTGACCCTGTTTCTGTACCTCCAGCGGGGGGGTGGAAATCGCCTTACCTGCTGAGCAGGGAGCCGCGGTCCCGACCCCGGGGGTTGACAAGGAAGGCCAATCCTGCTATATCTGCGCGAAAGAATTGATATTCGGATGGCCGTCATCCCGGCTCCACAAGGTCCAATCCAGTCAGCAAGGAGGTATGGTCGCAGCATAACCGCCGTGAACCCGTCTCACGCCACGTGCGATTGAGGTCACCCGGATTGAAGGTTTGTTTTCATCCCCCGTTTAGACTTTCTTCACCGCAATCCATTGTCCATCTCTCAACGCTGACAGAAACCGCGGATCCCGGGCAAATATCGTATTGTCCGTTGATATTGTCAGTCCCCGGCAACCAGGGCGATCGATGGCGACAGCGGCCGTCGGCGAATGCCGCTGCACCCCGCTCCTTCCCGGTGCGCAACAGGGAGCATGGACACATGAAAAACATTGTTGATTCCAAGTACCTGGGCGATTTCGTGTCCCGTGCCACCCGGGGCTCCAGGGTCGTCGTCGTCTCGAACCGCGAGCCCTGTCTGCACGAGCGCACGGCGGGCGGGATCGAGATGATCCGTCCCGCCAGCGGCCTCGTAACCGCCCTGGAGCCCATCGTCAAGGCCACCCGCGGAATCTGGGTGGCCCACGGATCCGGCTCCGCCGACCGCCTCGTGACGGACGAGAAGGGGAGGATCACCATCACCCCGGAGGATCCCCGATACACGCTGCGGCGTGTCTGGCTGACGAGGAAGGAGGAGAACGGCTACTATTACAGCATCTCCAACCGCGCCCTCTGGCCCCTGTGCCACATCGCCTACACCCGGCCGTTCTTCTCCAGGGAGGATTGGGAAACCTACCGGATCGTGAACCGGCGCTTCTGCGAGGCGATTCTCGACGAGATCCGGGGTGAGCCCGCCGTCGTGTTCATCCAGGATTATCACCTGGCCCTGCTTCCCCGCATGCTCCGGAACGAAAGGCCGGACCTGATGCTGATCCATTTCTGGCACATCCCCTGGCCGAACCGCGAGGCCTTCCGGATCTTTCCCTGGGGGGAAGAACTGATCGACGGGCTGCTCGGGAACGACATCCTCGGTTTCCACATCCAGTACCACTGCAACAATTTCATGGACACCGTGGACCGCGGAATCGAGGCCATGGTGGATTATGAACATTTCCGGATCCAGCGCGGCGGCCATCCGACCTTTGTCCGCGCCTTTCCCATCAGCGTCGATTACCGGCAGATCGGCGTGGACGCCGCGAGCCCGCGGGTTGTGGAAAACCGGCAGCGATTTGTTCGGGAGCTGGGGGAGGAGGTTCTACAGACGAAGCTCTATGTCGGTGTGGACCGCCTGGACTACACGAAGGGCATCGCGGAGCGGATCCAGGGATTCGACATCATGCTGAAGCGCCACCCGGATCTGGTCGGGAAGGCGACACTGCTGCAACTGGCGGCCCCGAGCCGGACGCACCTGGAGGAGTACCGCAGCGTCAGCGACGATCTCGACCACCTGGTCGACGAGATCAACTGGCGCCACCAGACGGACGGCTGGGCGCCCATCCGGTTTCTTCGGGCTCATCACGACTATTATTCCGTGCTGGCCGCCTACGGCATGGCGGATGTGCTCATGGTGACATCGCTGCACGACGGCATGAATCTCGTGGCCAAGGAGTTCATCTCGGCGAGGACGGACGACGACGGTGTGCTTCTTCTCTCCCGGTACACGGGAGCGTCGCGGGAGCTTCCGGACGCCCTGCTGGTCAACCCGTTCGACGTCGATGAAGTGGCCGATGCGATGCATGAGGCCTTCCACATGACGGAAAAAGAGCGGAAGGGAAGGATGAGGCGACTGCGCCGCAATGTCCGCCGGAACACGATCTTCGACTGGGGGCTGAAAATCTTCGAAGAGCTGGAAAACATCATTCCCCTCACGAAGATCGCCTGAGCATTCGGCCGTTCTCGCCTCCGGAGCCGAAGACGCCGGTGGGAGGAGAAAGGCCCCGGACCGGCTGGAAGCGGGGGGGCAGGTGTCTTCCCGGGAAATGGCAACCGATCTGAAATCCATGAAAAAGGGAGTCTGAGAAATGGTGTCCAAGTTGATCGCCGATTATCCGTGGATTCTTCCCGTTCTGTTCCTTGCCGCGGGCCTTGCCGCCGGCATCATCGCCGAAGTGGTGGTTTTCCGCAGGCTGAGGTCCCTGGCGGCCCGGACAGCGTGGGACGTGGACGACATCCTGGCCGAGTCGCTGCGGCGCATGCCCTTGATCTGGTGTACCCTGGCGGGTGTTTACGGGGCTGTGCACGCCTCGTCGCTGTCCTCCGCCGCGGCGGGAAACGCCGACAAGGCGATCGTGGTCCTCGCGATCCTGACGGTCACGATCGTGCTGGCCCGGATGGTGCGGGGCTTCATGAACAGCTACGGGAAGCGGGCGGAAGGTGCTTTCTTCGCCAACACGATCTTTACCAACATCACCCGGATTGTCGTCTTCATCATCGGCTTCCTGATTATCCTCCAGACCCTCGGGATCTCCATCACGCCGATCCTGACGGCCCTGGGCGTCGGCGGTCTGGCCGTCGCCCTGGCCCTCCAGGACACGCTGTCCAACCTCTTCGCCGGGATTCAGGTGATCGCCTCACGCCAGATCGGTCAGGGGGACTATATCCGCCTGGCCAGCGGGGAGGAGGGATTCGTGACGGACATCAACTGGCGATACACCACGATCCGCGCGCTCGCCAACAACCTGATCATCATCCCGAACTCCAAGATCGCCTCGGCCATCGTGACCAACTTCGACCACCCGCAGAAGGAGATGTCCGTCCTGGTCGAGGTCGGTGTCAGCTACGACAGCGACCTGGAGCTCGTGGAGCGCGTCACGATCGAAACGGCTACCCGGGTTCTGGCGGAGGCCCAAGGCGGGGTCGCCGCTTTCGAGCCCTTCATCCGCTACCATACCTTCAACGATTTCAGCATTGATTTCACGGTGATCCTCCGGGTCGGCGCGTTCGTGGACCAGTATTTCGTGAAGCACGAGTTCGTCAAGAGGCTCAAGCGGGCGTTCAACGAGCACGGAATCGAGATTCCCTTCCCGATCCGTACCGTTTACATGGAGTCGGCGGCTTAGGCCGGCCGGAGACGGGGTTTCCGGAGAGACGAACCGCGCCCCGCGCGCGGCCGGAGGATCCGGTCACGCCGGGGAGCCGATGGATGACAAGGAAAGGAGGTGTGCGTCATGTACAAGAATGTCCTTGTGCCATTGGATGGCTCCGAAATTGCCGAATGCGCCCTCGACGAGCTGAGGAAGATGGCGCAGGAGGGGTGGGGATGCGTCGGATCCGTGACCCTTCTCTATGTCGTGGAGGTTCCGGCCCACTGGGTGGCGGAAGGGGCCAACGTCCTGGACGTCGTGCAGTTCGAGTTCGGCCGCGGGCAGGAGTACCTGAACAAAGTGGAAGAATCGCTGGCGGCGGAAAACGTGGCGGTGAAGTCCGTCATCGTGGAGGGGCGGGCCGCGGAAACCATTGTGCAGTATGCGAAGGAAAACGAAATGGATCTGATCGTCGTCGCTTCCCACGGCTACTCGGGCCTCAAGAAGTGGGTCTTCGGCAGCGTCGCGCTCCGGGTCCTTCACGATTCCAACGTCCCGGTCCTGCTCGTCAGGCCTAAGCAGCCCGGGACGTAACGCCTACGCCCGGCACCGGCGGATAACCGGGACCGCAAATCGGAGAAAAGCGGCACCGCTGTGCCGCCGCAACACCCTTTCCCCGTTGACGTTGTTTCGTGCTCCATCCGGTCCGGTCCGGGCGTTCTTCCCGACGAGCCGGGCGGCCCCCCGCCGTCCGGCTTTTTCGTGCTCCCCCGAAAAGATCCTTGTGCAATCGCCCTGAAACATGGAATGATGCGCGCCGCGGACGGCCGGGATCAGCAGGAGCGGGCATCCGCCCACGCTTGAACGAGGAACGGCGCAATGGCCAAGGGAAACGCTGCGTCTCCGCAAAATCAAAGCGGCAACAACGTCGTCTTCCAGGTCCGGGGGCTCACCAAGGTCTACCGGATGGGCGAGCTGGAGGTCCACGCCCTGCGCGGTGTGGACATGGAGCTCTACGCGGGCGAGCTGGTCGTCCTCCTGGGGCCGTCGGGGAGCGGAAAATCGACGCTCCTCAACATCCTGGGCGGCCTCGACACGGCCTCGGGCGGAGAGGTCTCCTACCTCGGCATCAGCCTGACGAAGGCCGGCGACAAGGAGCTGACGGAGTACCGCCGGGTCCACGTCGGGTTCGTCTTCCAGTTCTACAACCTCATCCCCAGCCTGACGGCCCGGGAGAACGTCGAGGTCGTCACCGAGATCGCCGCGGAGCCGATGCCGGCCGACGAGGCTCTCCGCCTGGTGGGCCTTTCGGAGCGGCTCGACCACTTTCCCGCCCAGCTCTCCGGCGGCGAGCAGCAGCGCGTCGCCATCGCCCGGGCGATCTCCAAGAACCCCAAGGTCCTCCTCTGCGACGAGCCGACGGGGGCCCTCGACTCCGGGACGGGCATCGTCGTCCTCGAGGCCCTGGACCGGGTCAACCGCGAGCTGGGCACGGCCACGGTCATCATCACCCACAACGTGGACATCGCCGCCATGGCGGACCGCGTCATCAACCTGAGCGACGGGAGGATCTCCCAGGTGACGGTGAACGCCGAGAAGAAGTCGCCGCGGGACCTTCACTGGTGAGGCCATGAAGGCGCTGAACCGGAAGGTCCTCCGGGACCTGCGTCTCATGAGGGGGCAGGCCCTGGCCATCGCGATCGTCATCACGAGCGGCATGGCGGCCTTCGTCATGTTCATCGGCGCCATGGAGTCCCTCACAGCGACGCGGGACCGCTTCTACCGGGACTACGCCTTCGCCGACGTCTTCGTCTCCCTGAAGCGGGCCCCGGAGAGCCTGCGGAGCCGCATCGCCGCGATCCCCGGCGTCTCCGTCGCGGAGACCCGTGTGGTGGCCCCGGTCAAGCTGGACATCGAGGGCTTCCCCGAGCCGGTGACGGCCCAGATGATCTCGGTCCCGGAGCACGGCAGTCCCCTCCTCAACCGGCTCTACATCCGGAGCGGCCGGATGCCCGACCCGGCCCGGGACGACGAGACGGTCGTCAGCGAGACCTTCGCCCAGGCCCACGGCTTCAAGCCCGGCGACCGGATCGGGGCGATCATCAACGGCCGGAAGAAGAGCCTGGTCATCACCGGCGTCGGTCTCTCGCCGGAGTTCGTCCTCATCATGCGGCCCGAGGCCCTCAGCCCCGATTTCAAGCGGTTCGGCATCCTGTGGATGGGCCGCAAGGCCCTGGGCAAGTCCTACAACATGGACGGCGCCTTCAACGACGTCGTCATGGCCGTGCAGCCCGGGGCCGATACGGGCCGGATCATCACCGAGCTGGACATGATCCTGGAGAAGTACGGCGGCCTCGGCGCCTACGCCCGGAAAGACCAGATGTCGAACCGCATGCTCTCCGAGGAGTTCCGGATGCTCCGGCGGAGCGCCGAGATCTACCCCACCATCTTCATCCTGGTCGCCGCTTTCCTCCTCAACGTGGTCATCAGCCGGACCGTCAGCATCCAACGCGAGCAGATCGCCGCCCTGAAGGCCTTCGGCTATGAGAACGCGGACATCGCCATCCACTACGCCAAGCTGGTCATCCTGATCGTGCTGCTCGGGCTGGCCGGCGGCTCGGTGCTCGGCATCTGGCTGGAGCAGAGGATGGGCCAGCTTTACATGGATGTCTACCGGTTCCCCAGCCTGGTCCTCCGGATCAACCCGCTGACGATGCTGGCGGCGACGGGCATCAGTGTGCTCTCGGCCCTGGCGGGGACGCTGCACGCCGTCTGGCGGGCGGCCCGGGAGACGCCGGCGGAGGCCATGAGGCCCGAGCCCCCGGCAAAGTACCGGGTCTCCTATCTCGAGCGGATCGGCATCGGGCGGTGGCTCTCCCAGCCCTCGCGGATCATTCTCCGGAACGTGGAGCGGAAGCCCGTCCGGACGTTCCTGTCGATTCTCGGGATCGCCGTGGCCTGCGCCACCATGCTGACGAGCGGTTTCTTCTCGGACGCCGTCAATTACCTGGTCCAGGTCCAGTTCCGGGTCTCCCAGAAGGAGGACATGACAGTCGCCTTCGTGGAGCCCACGTCCCGCCGGGTCGTCTACGACCTGGCCGGCCTGGAAGGCGTCCACCGGGTGGAGGGCTTCCGCCAGGTGCCCGTGCGCTTCCGCTTCGGCCACAGGAGCTACAAGACCGTCATCGACGGGGTCGAGCCGGACGGCCGCCTCCACAGCCAGTTGAACGACAAGGGGAAGCCCGTTCCAATCCCTTCCTCGGGCCTCCTCCTCGGCGACTACCTGGGGGAGCTCCTCGACGTGAAGCCCGGCGACACGGTCACGGTGGAGGTCCTGGAGGGGAACCGGGAGGTCCTCCAGATCCCTGTCGCCGCCATGAGCAAGCAGTTCATCGGGACGACCGGGACGATGGACCTGTCGGCGCTGAACCGGCTCCTCCGGCAGGGGGACGCCGTTTCCGGGGCCTACCTGGTGGCGGACACGAACAAGTGGGAGGAGCTGTACCGCCAGTTCATCCGGATGCCCCGGGTCTCGGGGATCACGCTCCGGACGAACGAGATCCGCAACTTCTACGACGTCCAGGCCAAGGGCATGCTGTTCTTCACCTTCGTGGCGACCCTGATGGCCTGCTCCATCGCCGTCGGCGTCGTCTACAACAGCGCGCGGATCGCCCTGTCGGAGCGGAGCCGGGAGCTGTCGAGCCTTCGCGTGCTCGGCTACACCCGGGGAGAGGTGTCCTACATCCTCCTGGGGGAGCTGGGGCTCCTGGTCCTGACGGCCATCCCGCTCGGCTTTCTCATCGGCTACAGCCTCTGCGTGCTCATCGCCTGGGCGCTGGCGAACGACCTGTTCCGGATTCCCATGGTGCTCGATCCGCCCACGTACTCGATGGCGGCGGCCGTCGTCCTGATTTCGGCGGTCGTGTCGGCGCTCATCGTGCGCCGCAAGCTTGATCGACTGGACCTTGTTGAGGTATTGAAAACGCGCGAGTAGCCGCGGCACCGCAGGGAAGGGGAGGGGACTCCCTCCCTACCGGCGCTCCGCCGGATTCCGCGAACCTGAATCGGAGAAAATCCATGACACCCGTTCTGCGCAGAAGGATCTTCGTCATCACCGTCATCGCCCTCGCCGCCGCCGGCACGATCTACGGCTTCCTGCCCAAGGCCGTGGAGGTGGAGATGGCCGCGGCAAAGAAGGGCACGCTGCAGGTGACGATCGAGGAGGAGGGCCGGACCCGCCTCAAGGACCGCTTCACCGTCTCCGCCCCGGTGCCCGGCTTCCTCCGCCGGATCGACCTGAACGTGGGCGACGCGATCAGGAAGGGGCAGGCCGTGGCACAACTGGAGCCGCTGCGCTCCCCCGCCCTGGATCCCCGCAGCCACGGCGAGGCGAAGGCCGCCGTCGCGGCGGCGGAATCCTCGCTCAAGGCCGCCCAGGAGCGGGAACAGGCCGCCCGGGCGGACGCCGACTATGCCGGGCAGCGCCACGAGCGCATGAAGAGCCTGTTCCAGAGGGGCACCATCGCCCGTGACACGCTGGACCAGGCCGAGGCCGACGCCAGGCGGGCCGGCGCGAATCTTTCCTCCGCAACGGCCGCCGTGGGTGTCGCCCGATCCGACCTGGAGCGGGCCCGGACCGCCGGGCAGGACTACTCGGCCGGCCGGCCGGGAGGCCGGGGCGTCGCTTCCGTCATATCCCCCGTCTCCGGGCGGGTCTTCCGGATCTACCGGGAGAGCGAGGGTGCCGTACAGCAGGGTGAGCCCCTGCTCGACCTGGGAAACCAGGCGGACCTGGAAGTGCGCGTGGAGGTCCTGTCGTCCGACGCGGTGCAGCTCCGCAAAGGGATGCGCGTGGAGTTCAAGCGGTGGGGCGGCGAGCAGCCGCTCCTGGGGACCATCCGGATCGTCGAGCCGGCGGGCTTCACGAAGATCTCCAGCCTGGGCGTGGAGGAGCAGCGGACCCTTGTCCTCGTGGACATCACCTCAGCGCCCGAGCAGTGGAAGGCCCTCGGGGACGGCTTCCGCCTCGATACGACCTTCATCGTCTGGGAGGGGAAGGACATTCTCCAGGTGCCAGCCAGCGCGCTCTTCCGCTCGGGACAGGACTGGGCCGTCTTTGTCGCCGACACCGGGAAGGCCGTGAAGCGCATCGTCCAGGTCGGCAAACGCAGCGGCCTCGCCGCGGAGATCCTCTCCGGCCTCAAGGAGGGCGAGAAGGTCATCGCCCGCCCCGACGATACCGTGAAGGAGGGGGGGAAGGTGAAGGGGGCGGGGAGGTAAGGAGATAATGACACAGGAAAGTGGAAAAATCGGTAGGCATTGAAGTTAGGACCTGACGTTGACAAGGAAATGAACGGCGCGGGTTCCTGCCCGCGCCGCTCAGTGGTCAATATCCGGTCTCAATTTCCAGAGAGACGGCGGTCAACGGCGCTTCAGGGGGATGCAGATGTCGAAGATCCACTTGCCCTCGGGGTGTTCTTCGGCGTTGTTGTGGTACAGCTCGTAGCAGGGAAGGTCTTCGCATTCGCACCCGTTGCTGACGAGCCAGGCAAAGGCGCTCTCCCAGGCCTGCGGGAAGCCGTCCGGGGGGATCTCGAAGCGGCAGACGGCGTAATATCCGCCGTGGATGGTCTGCATGCCGATCTGGCCCTCCGCCTTCGTCCCCGGGGGAACGCTCACGCAGGCGTCGATGCGGCACTTCTCCGGCGGGGTCACTTCGGGATTGTCCCAGTAGACCATCATGGTCTCACCGGATTTCAGAAAGCCCCCCGGCCCCGCCCACCGCATCAGTTCATGGAACGCCCCCTCGCATGTTTCCTTGCCGTACGGCCCGATCCTGCGCACGTAGGCGACATGGTACTCCGGCATTTGTTTGACTTCCGCGTTCATGGCTCTCATCCTTTCGCTTTTTTCCGGGTCCTCTTCGAACCCGGTGCCGGAACCGTACCCGATCCAAAGCGACAAGGCGTTTTCCTGCTTGCTGACTTTGTTTCCCTGCTTGCTTTTTCGATAGGCCGAGGGGGACATCCCGAAAGACTGGCGAAACGCTTTGGCGAAGTTCTGGGAGCTCGAGAATCCGCAGTCCATGGCAATCGCGGTGATGCTGTCATGACGGTCCGAGAGAAGCCGGTTGGCGGCCAGCTCCAGGCGGAGCCTCCTGGTGAACTCCGCGACGGTCTCGCCCACCACGGCCTTGAAGATCCGGTGGAAGTGAAACATCGAGAAATTGGCCGATCCGGCGATCTCTTCCAGGGACAGATCCCGGTCGAGGTTGCGGCTGATGAAGTTCATGGCGCGGCAGATGCGCCTCCGGTACTCCATGGCCGTGTGCCGCAGGACTGGGTTCTTCACGGGCCGCCCTCCACCTCGACCCTGTTCCGGCCGGCATTTTTGGCCCGGTAGAGGGCCTGGTCGGCGCGTTTGATCATGGCGGTCACGGAGTCGCCCGGGACGGATGACGTGATGCCGAAACTGCACGTGATCCCGGGAACGCCGGTGAATTGCTTCGTCTCGATGATCCGGCGCAGCTTTTCCGCCATGACGGTCGCCGCCTCGATGCCGACGGCCGGTACGACAATCAGGAATTCCTCTCCGCCCCAACGCCCGACGGTGTCGGTTTTTCTCAGGCTGTCCTTCACCGTTACGGCAAACTCCTTTAAAACAATGTCGCCTGCCTGATGGCCATGGGTGTCGTTGATCGATTTGAAGAAATCGATATCCAGGATCAGGATGGAGAACTCCTGCCCGCTCCGCCCTGTCCGGGCCAGTTCCAGCTCGAGCAATTCATCGATCTTCACGCGGTTCGGCAGTTGGGTCAGCTTGTCCGTGACGGCCAGGCGCTCCAGCTCGAGATTCGACTCCTGCAGCTTCTGCTCCGACAGGATCAATCGCTCCATGGAGTCCTGAAGTTTTGCCCTCTCGTCAGCCAGCTCCTGGTTGGTCCGGTCGTAGGCGCGGGAAAACTGAAGAACAATCAGGAAGATCGCCACAATCTGCAGCGGAACCTGGATCATGCGGTCGATGAGCTGTGTCCGGGCCGGCTGCTGATGGACCATGTGGGGGAGGTGGTACTCGACAAGGAGCAGCAGGACAAAAACGGCAATCAGCGAGGCAATCAGAACCAGCCGTGTCCGTTCCTTGAACAGGTAGGTGACGGCGACCAGGATGATGAATGTGTAGCCGAGGGCGTTGTTGTTGCTTCCCCCCGAATCGAGAAAGGCAAAGGGAAGGAACATCAGGATGACGAAGGCGAAAAACAGGGACCGGGCCACTTCGGCGTGTCGCCCCTTTTTTTCAACGGCCCAGGCAAGCAGGGCAACCAGGATGAGGGCTCCCCATTTCACGCTGATGGCGAGGGGAAAACGGGAGATGAAATTGCCGGCGATGCTGATTGCCGACAGAATGATGCAGAAAAACAGGATGATCACGTACAGCCTGCTCTCGATGGAGATGGAATTCATGGTATTTTCCTTTACCGGTGGCGGCATGACGGGAGGCATGGGGCATTTGACATTCTGTCGCTTGTACCGTTCTGTCTCAATGAGCGGATATCACATAAGTCGCCGGTTGCAATGACGTCAACCTCCGGGAGCGAACCGGACGTGATGCGCACAGTCCGGTTCACTCTCCGAAGCTGCCTCGCCGCGGAGATCATCTCGGGCCTCGAGGAAGGGGAAAAGAGGTCATTGCCCGCCCCGACTTGTCAAGGAGGGGAGAGGGTCGGGGCGGTGGGGAGTTGAAGGCAATGTTGACGGTCGTTCCACGGGATGCAGATTGTCCGAAAGGCAACAGGCTGTGAACAACTTACATGTCTTTGATTTCAGAGATCAACTTGTCGAACTGCTCCACATCCACCACGGGTGAGGTGACGAACGAGATCCCTGTCAGTTCATGCAATGCCACCGAGGTTGACAACGCCTTCTCCACATCAGGAAAGTCCAAAGTTAAAACAAGGTCGTGTTCTCCCAGCACGGCATACATGGATATTACTTTTCCACCATTCTTGTTGATGATCCTGACAGCCTTTTTCGTTCGTTCCGATGAAACCTTCTTGAGTGCATCTGTCGAATACTTCCCGAACATCATAAAGATCGGCATATCGCAATCCCTCCTTCATGCTGGAATTATCAGGCATCCACAATAAAAGGAGTCGCATTGTCCGTATCTTGGGTGATCAGCCTTTTTTCTTTTCCCGTTTTGCCTGTTTCTTCTCTTTTGCTGTCTTCAGTGGCTTTTTCTTTTCGGTTTTTTGTGTATCGCGGGACTTCGCCATAACCTTTTCCTCCGTTGACTCTTTGATGTCACTCCTTCAACCTGCATTTCCCTTTCGGGCAAACATACATGTATGTGGCCTATTTGTCGTGCTTTTTTGCGAGTATATGAAGATGTAATTTGCGTGTCAATCACATATTGGCCGAAAAAATGGATCCCTCCCCGATGTCGGTGCCGGGCCCCCGGAAGAGATGTTCCCTGTCATCAAGACGGCGAATGGGCTTGCGTACGGTGCAAATCCATCGACGAGTTCAGGAAGAACGGCCTCACGAAGAAAGGCCGGGGAATCTGCTTGTTTTCTCAATGCTTCTATGGGAAATGTCCGGACCATGAACGGAAACAGCCGATTGAATATCAGACCCGGGCTGCGCGTGAGGGTCGTCCGGAAGCAGGATCAGTCGAGTGGCAGGCTGACCGAGGGCATCGTCGCGGACATCCTCACCAGATCACCCAGCCACCCCCACGGCATCAAGGTGCGCCTGCAAAGCGGCATCGTGGGCAGGGTCAAAGAAATCCTGGATGCATGACCATGCGGATCTATGTCGATGCCGACGGATTCCCGAAAGCGGCCAGGGATCTCCTGCTCAGGGCCGCCATCCGCCTGCAGGTGCCCGTGGTTTTCGTGGCCAACAAGCCGGTGGGGCATGAACCCTCGGGCATTGTATCGAGCGTCGTCGTCCCGGAGGGCCCCGATGTCGCCGACGATCGCATCGTGGAGTTGGTGCAGCCGGGAGACCTGGTGATCACCGCGGATATTCCGCTGGCGGACCGGGTGGTGGCCAAAGGGGCCTTTGCGCTCGACTATCGGGGCAAGCTGTACACGGAGGACAACATCAAGGACAGGCTGGCCACGCGCGACCTGCTGAGCGAGTTGAGGGAAGGCGGCCTGATGACGGGCGGCCCGTCGCCGTTCGGCAGGAAAGACAGCCAGGCCTTCATCAATCAACTGGACCGCTTTCTGACCAGGCATTTGAAAAACGGGAACTCGCAAAAATAGCGGGCCGGACCGCTGTGCGGAT
>CAYNEJ010000052.1:0-5521 GCA_964396205.1 uncultured Syntrophaceae bacterium | reverse complement strand
GGGAATCGCCGAATCTCATCGACTGCCGACGGCGGCCGATCCCCTTTCCAGGGGAAGGAACTTCTTGCCCTGCTTTTCCTCGTACATCAGCTTGTCCGCAGAGGCGATGAGCTCGTCGATCGTGCAGGGGCATGCGGGATCATAATAGGAGCAGCCCACGCTGATGGAAAGGTTGTATTTCCGGTTCTCCTTCCTGTTTCTCGCGTCGATCAGGGACTGCAGCCGGGCCGTGATGATCTCGGCATCCGCCTCGGTGATATCCACGACGAGAGCGGAAAATTCGTCCCCTCCAAGGCGGGCGACGATGTCCGAGGTTCGGAACGTCTCCCTGAAAATGGCTGCCGCTTCAACGAGCGTCCTGTCTCCTTCCTCATGACCGTATGTGTCGTTGATCCATTTCAGGCAGTCCAGGTCCGCAAAGAGGAGAAGCATTTCATTTTTATCCCGTTCCGCGACTTTCAACTGGTGTCCTGCAAGGGACAGGAATCCCCTCCGGTTGTGCAGGCCGGTCAGCTGATCCGTGATTGAAAGGGCCAGGATCTCCGCCTCCATCTTCTTGTGCGCCGTGAGATCGCGGGCCACGGCCTGAAAGCCCGCCGCGCAGCCCTCTTTCAGGATCAGTTGTGTATTCTGGCCGATCCACACCTTGTTTCCCTGCTTGGTTCTCAGGGGATATTCGAAATAGGTGTTGTACAGCTTCTTGACAAACTGGCGGCCGAAGAACCGGTCGACGGCCTCCCGTTCGTCGGGATGGATAAAGTCCAGGTACTGTTTCCCGACGAGTTCCTTTTCTTCGTATCCCGTAACCAAAAAACCGGCCGGATTCACAAAGGTTATGTTTCCATTGCCGTCCGTCCGGATGATGATCTCGCTCGCCTGCTCCACGAGCGTTCGGTAACGCTCCTCGCTTTCCCGAAGGGCCTCCTCGGCCTGCTCGCGCTCGGCGATTTCATGCAGGAGGTCCCTGTTTGTCCGGGTGATTCGGTGATGGTTCATGAACATGTTGAATCGGTAGCGTTCGAACATGAATGTCGTCACGGCGGCAAACAAGTACGCGATGACGAGGTTGTTCATGGAGTAATGGACTGCGTAGGAGCTGATATCCGGCCGGTGGATCAGAATGGCGCCCACGAAGATGATGATGGAGAGAACGAAATACCGGTACGAGACGATCAGCCGCGAGGGCATGAACGTGGCGACAGCGATGACGAGCATGAAACCCGAGATGTAGCTCGGGTCGTCGGCGATCCGGCCCGTGAAGTAGGCACAACTGAAGAGCAGGTACGCCAGCATCACGTGGAGCAGGCCGAGACCCTTTCCCCGGATCCTTTTGAAAAATGTGGCGGCGAAGACGAACAGGCCGACGGCACTCAGTCCCAGCCGGAAATAAAGCAGTTCGGGGAATTCGGGATGAAGCTTCGGATCCAGGAAAAAGCCGAAGTGGAGCCAGGAGACCATGGCGAGCAGGGCGGCGGGACGCTGCAAGCCCCTTGCCTGCCCGTTCAGGTACTCCATGTATTCTTTTCTGTAAGAGGATCTTTCCGGGTTGCCCTTGACGAACCTTCTTGTTATTTCAAATAACTGTGAAGTCATGAGGGCCGGTCCGGTCAGTGTTTTTTTGATGTTCGATCAGAAGAAGCGTCCCCCATTAGCATATCATGATCAATTTGACCAGCCCGTGATGTCCTTTTCGGGATCAGATACGTCGGCGGCTCCCGCGCCGGCCTTTCGGGCGGAGTTTCCTGCCGGTCCTCTCTGCATCCCCCGGGAACGGTGAAACAGGCGCGTGCATGGATTGTTTATCGGGTGCCGCCTGCCGTGCTGTGAGGAACGATGCTCGACGAAGACAAAGTGGACGATGATTGCTGCATTGCGGATTTCCTGAAATCTTCAATGCATTCGTCAAATGCGATGCCATAGATCGTTTTAAATACGCCGTCATGTTTGTTTCCGTTTAACAGCTCTTTCATATATGCGAGAAATCGATCCTTGCCGTATTTGTCGATCAGATAATCGACAATGCATGCGAACTCGGAATAAATGAATGCGCTTCTGGGTTTTGCCGCGATCCGGATCTTGTCTTCCTTCTTTGTCCCGTAGATTGCGGGCGGCATGAAATCACCGTCGCGAAGATAGCCGTATACCTGCTCCTTCGAGGGATACCAGGAGGTGCCCATCTGGCCGGCGCTGTAGACGGCGATGCCCTCCAGCAGCCATTTCGGATACCGGAAGGCGTTCCAGAGGCCTGCCTGTTGAAAAAGCAGGGCGTGGGACAGTTCGTGCCGGAGGTATATCTCCATGGAGATCAACCCCTCCGACGCTTCCTTCTGAGCCCAGGGGGAAACGACGATATCGCCGTTGTAAAAAGCACAGAACCGGGCCTGCGACGGGGAGCGGTCGGCGTAGGTCTTCCTGTCGCCGAAGAGAAAGATTCTCGGCTTTTTCCTGAACTTGAGCGTATGAAAATCCTCCACCTTGCGCATATGGGAATCGATCTCCTGAAAGCGGTCGAACCGCGCGCCCTTTTCCACATAGACGACCGCATGCTCAAGTTCATGCCGGTCAAAGCCGACAACAACCGGAGAATAGGGGAACAGCTTTCCGAACAGGAAAAGATAAACAAGGATTCCTGCGACGGCGGCAACCATCAGGAACGAGATGATTTTTTTCTTGGTCATGGGAAGCATCCAGGGAATTGGACATGACAAAAGACAGCCCCTGCGGAAAAACAGGGGCTGTCTTTTTCAGTATGGATGGACCGGCATTACCTCCGGCCATCCCGATCCCGATCCCGATCCCGGTCTCGGTCTCTGTCTTTATCCTTGCCCTTGTTCTTGTCCTTGCCCTTGCCTCTGCCCGGGCCGCGATCCTGATCCGAGTCCCTGTCACGTCGCTCCTGGCTCCGTTTGACCTGCCCCGGCGGCGGCCCGGCCTGCTTCGCCGGAGGTCCGGGGCGATCGTCCCTGTACTGCTGCTTCCGGCCCTGTTTCCCCTTCACGCCCCAATAGTTTTGCTTCTCCCAGTGCTTTCCCCTCTGCCAGCCGCGCCAGTTCTTCTCCATGTCGCGATGTGGGATGCGGCGCTGTTCCCAGTCATATCCCTTCCAGCGACGGTCGCGATAATCCTTTCGCCACCCCGGGGGCACATTCGTGTAAAAAGCGGGGACGCGATTGTAGTGGACCCAGCCTTTGTCGTAGCTGCGCGAGCGATACCAGCGCCCTTCCCAGGGACGCCACCACCAGCCGTTGTAGAAAAAGACGTCCACGTCGACGTCGGGGACGGCATAAACATAGGTCTCCGGAATCACCACCACCTCCGGCGGCGCCGGAAACACAATGGGCGGCGGCAAAGGGATGCCGATGTTGACCTGCACGTCGACGTCCGCCATGACCGGAGACGGCGTAAGAACCAGCCATGCTGCCATGAGCAGAAGACAACCCATTTTTTTCATTTCGGAATCTCCTTTCTTCCTGCGTGTCTATCCCGCTTCACAGGGAAGGCGGGGTCACTCCCGCGAACGGGCTTCCCGGTACTTCCTCTCTGCCGCTTCCTTTGCTTTCAGCCACTCTTCGTGAGCCGATTTCCGGGCCAGCCTCAGGTTCTCCCTGGCGGCCCGGATCTGATCCCGACCGGCCTCGCCGACTTCCCTGGCCTTCCCGGTGGAAGCCTGCTTGACCGCTTTCATGTCCTCGTTTGCCTGCCGGACGGCCTTCCGATAGTCTTCCTTCGCCTTTTGAATTGCACCGTTGAAGGCGATCTTCGCTTTTCTCATCTCCTCGTTGAATGTGCTCTTCGCTTCGGCGACGGTCTCTTTTACCGTTTTCGCGGCCGTTTCCTCTGCCGATGCGATCGGGAGAGGAAGAGCAGCCGAAAACATGACCAGAGACGCGGCGAGCGCCAAGACGCTTTTAACCGCCATGCCGTTCCCGAAACGGAAACGCATTCCACCCCGGCATTGCATGCAGAAACCTCCCTCCGTTCCGTCCTTCATTCCAGCCTCAGCGAGACTTTGGCCATGTAAAACGCCTCCGCGGCAAAGGCCTTGTAGTCCTTTTCCGAAGTGTTCAACTGGACCAGGTACAGGATGTCCTTTTTCCCCCGCGGACCGGCCCCTGTCCCGTCCTTGACCTTGAACCCCGTGATCCGGGACCAGTAGGCCTTGTCCTTTGGAATCCTGTAGGTGATCAGCATGTCCTTCAGCGTGGTCCGGGAAAGCTTGTATTCCCTGGATTGCAGGACGCTGAAGCGGTGCCCCTTCATCAGCTGTTCCGTGACCCTGTCCACGGCCTGCACATCGGACCATTCCGCGGGAACGCGCACCGCGATGATATAGATCCCGGCGAGAATATCGCTCTTGGGATCATTCGGAATCCGGAAGCGGTGAAAGGCGCCGATTTCGACGGGGACGCCGTTTTCGGGCAGTTCGGCCGGCTCCTTGATGTTGATGACCTTCCAGTCCTTCGGAAAAACCATCTCGAATCGGAACAGCGGATTTTTCCTGTCCTTGAAGGCATGCTTCACGTATCGCTTGGCGATATCCTCCTGTTTCAGATCGGGAAAATCGAAAGGAATCATTTTATCTTTTCCGGCCGCTTCCACATGGGCGATGGAAAAAACAAAAAAAAGCATGATGAATACGGAATATTTTTTCATTGCTTCCTCCCTTCTTGGATCTGACCTGCATTCGCATTGCCGGGGTATGAAAAATGAACTGTTCCTTTTCAGTTCAAGGTTTTCTTTTTGGCTGCTTGTTCAGCTTGTCCTGGCTTTTCTGCTTTTGCTTATCGGCTTTCTGCTTCTGCTCCTTTTCCTTATCTTTCTTCCCGCCCTTGTCTCCCATCACGTCTCTCCTTTCGAAATCAATCCATGAAAGCTTTCAGGATGCATATCTCCGTTGAACCATCCCAGAACAATGAACGCGACCACGAGGCAGATCCGTTCAAGAAACGCGGAAATGCTGTTGTAGCTGGTTAACCTGATTCTTGTATGTACATCCGTATTCGTTACCCTTTCTCCGAGAAAGACGAAATCACGAGTACTCTCTGTGGATCGGCGGGATCATACCGGATGTTGATCACGTCGCCCGGCCGGGGGACGGCCACTCGGGAAACCAGGACGTTCGTCTTCACCTGGAAGGAACTTCCGAAGCCGGGTTTGACCTTCAGGGTCAGGGCGACCATGGGATCCCGGTTCATGGTCATGCCGGTGTCCTCGATGGCAAGGACCTCCGCCCGGGCCGAGGTCCCCTCGGTCAGGATCTTTTCCTGGCGGCGATCGGGTTTCATCATGAAGCGGGCGTTCAGGTAGAAGACCAGCAGGGACACCAGCACGACGCCCAGGACGATCAGGGTGTGGGGCAGCGGCGGCTCTCCCAGGGGCACGAAGGCCATGACCAGCACGGCGCCGGCCATGAGGACGATCATGACGACAAACGGCATGATGAACCGGAGCATGGAGACCTCCTGCCTGACAGAGAATGCCCCGCGGAGAGGCATTCGATGGCCGGACCATGAAATGAGGG
>CAYNEJ010000051.1:11150-21683 GCA_964396205.1 uncultured Syntrophaceae bacterium | reverse complement strand
CAAGGAGATCCAGATATGAAAAAAACAGGCGGCATCGTAGCAATGGCGGTTTTCTTTTTCCTGCTGGCCGGCATATCGGCAAGCCCTGCCTACGCAGTTGGCTGCAAGGACCACTATATCGCCTGCTGCATTGATGGCAAGTCGAAGAAGATGGTGGCGGATACTCACTTCACCATGTGCTGGAGTTGGAAGTCGGCCAAGTGTAAACCCTGTCACGGGGGAGGAAACTGGAGTTGGTTTGCCAAGTGGTGCAACGAAAACTATGCCCAATGCGAGGGAAAGTGCAAGGGGTGCTGGTGGGATCAAAACGTTGATTGTCTGCGAGGGTTTCGATGCTATGACAAGAAAGGGGATTATACGTGTGATTGGCCTTGATGGATCGAAAGAGCACTCCCCGGAGCAACACACAAGGGCGGTCTGATTCATCAGTGGTGGTTGTGACAAGAAGGCACCTGTTTGGCCGGGAGGTCCTTGATCTCTTGAAGAGACGACCGTGAAGCGGGATTCGGGCTTTCTCCGGTGGGACGAAACAATACAAGGCAGACTCTATCTGATCCAAGGTGACGTTGCGACTCCTCCGTTGGAGAAGTGCTCCTTTTCACTGAGAGACCTTTGGTGGTGAATTCGAGAAAACAAGGAGAAAGTAACATGAAAAAATCGGGCTGCATCGTGATCATGGCGGTTTTCTTTCTCCTGATTGCGGGTATATCCGCAAACCCGGCTTGTGCCCTCGACTGTGGGGAGTTGGAAGTCCTCTGCTGTATTGATGGAAAATTATCGCATACCATTGCCAAGACAACATTCAGCATGTGCTGGAGTTGGAGCAAGTTTGAATGTGTGCCGTGTCATGGGGGGCATAAATTTTCGTATCTTGCGAAGTGGTGTAACGAGAACAACGACCAATGCGGAGGGAAATGCAGAGGGTGTTATTCGCATTTTCGTTATTGCTATGGACGAATCTGTGTGGATACAGACGGAAAAGAATATTGCCAATGAGATGAATGAAGGAGCATGGATGAGACACAAGCCGGTTGCCCGTTACCCATGAAACACGATTCATCTTTCCATGGTTCGGTTGATATTATTAGCGGATTTATTTATATGAACACGGCGTTTTCCAGTCATATCCCGAAAAAAGGAAAAGGTCAGTCTTCTCGTGGGCTCAAGCTTTTTTATAAACATGAGACATGGGCAGGAAACATGACCTTCAAGCGAGGATAATGGAATCAGGCCGATCGGTATCGACATCTTCGCGAATCAGCATCCTGTGCCTTGTCATTTTTCTCTTCGTATTCTTTGCCTCTTCCGTTCCGGCGCTCTGTGAAGAGAAACAGGAGATTCCGGGCGTACAACAGGGATCGAAGAGACTGACCCTGTCCGATTGCGTTTTTCTTGCCCTGCAGAACAACATTTCCATCCAGACCGCTTACCTGGACAGAATCTCCCAGCGGATGGAGCTCCGCGTCGCCGAGGACAAGTTTGTTCCCCAGCCGAGCCTCAGCTTTTCGACCCGCACCTCGTCCACCTACAATACGGACGGCACCCGGACCCGGGCATCCAATCAGGACGGGCTGTTTGCCACGACCTTGAACCTTCCCACGGGCGGATCCGTAATCTTCAGCTGGGACAACCCGGCGACGAAAGCGGACATCGGCCAGGACTATGGCTACAGCTCCGGCTGGAGCGTCCAGTTCATCCAGCCGCTCCTGAAAAATGCCGGCGTGGATGTCGCCACGCAGTCCATCCGGCAGGCCAGGGTGGCCGAGGAGCAGTACATCCTCGACCTGAAAGACACGCTGGCCACCACGATCACGACGACCATCACAGACTACCGGGCCTATGTGTCGGCCCTGCGCAGCTACGACATTCAAGCCAAGGGGCTGGAGACGGCCCGCCGAACCCTGGAGACGAACCAGGCGCTCATCGATGCCGGGCGCATGGCCCAGACGGAAATCCTCCAGGCTGAGAATGACGTGGCCAATCGCGAGTTGAGCGTCATAACCGCCAGGAACGACGTCGACTCGGCGCGGCTCACTCTTCTCCAAGTCCTCAACCTGGACAAGAATACAGACTTCCTGCCCGTTGAAGAAGGGGAGCAGTTTGTTCCTCCTCCCTCTCTGGAAGAAGCCATTGCCGTGGCCCTGAAAAACCGTTCCGATTACATCAAGTCCCTGCAAAACATGGAACTGGCCAAACTGGACCTGGCCGTCAACAAGCGAAACCTCCTCTGGGATCTCTCGCTGGTGACAAACGTCGGACGAACCGGAACGGGCGACACGTACCGGAAGGCGCTGGCGGACCAGCAGATCAGGAAAAGCGACTGGGATGTCTGGCTTCAGCTCAACATTCCTCTGAGGGACCTGCAATCGGAAAGCAGTTATGTCGCCGCAAAAGTGACCCTCGAAAAGGCGGGCATCAACCTGAAGAAACTGGTGAGTGACATTGAAATCGATGTCCAGAATAAAATCAGGAATATCGACGTAAATTACAGGAGTTATGTGCTTGCGAAAAAGGGGCGTGAGCTTTCGGAGCGGAAACTGGAAATTGAACGGGAAAAACTGCGGCTGGGACGAACGACCAACTTCCAGCTGGTGTCTTTTCAGAACGACGTCCTCGATCAGCAGACGATGGAACTGCAGGCCCTGATCACGTATCTCAACTCCCTGACGGACCTGGATCAGTCGCTGGGGGTTACGCTCGACCGCTGGAGCATCAGCGTCAAGCGCGAGGATCAAAATGTCAGGCTGCCGGAGGACCGGAAGCAGGCAGTCAACGAGAAGCTGAAGGTGAAATAAACAAGGGACAGCCATGAACCAGGATCCGATCATCTACAGAAACATTCTGGAAAACATGACCGACGGCGTCATGACCGTTTCGTTCGACGGCCGCATCATGACGTTCAATGAGGCGGCGGAGCGGATTCTGGGCCTCCGTGCCGAGGATGTTCTTGGCCGCTCACTGAGCGAAGTGTTCCTCGGAAGGGAAGGGAGCGATGCCTTCAACCAGGCCATCCTGGACGCCGTTTACAATGAAGCGGTGACTCAGAACGGCATTGTCCTGTATACGGCCGGGGAAAAGCGCATCGTTCTTTCCGTCACGACCTCTTTTCTCGGGTCCGACGAGACGGGACAGAAAAAGAAGGCCGCCGTCATTGCGGTCTTCAGCGACCGGACGGAAGTGGAGGCTCTTCGGGAGACGGAGCACGACCTTACGGAGGAGATCAAGGCGAAGCACAGGGAACTGCAGACGTCCTACTCGGAACTGGAGGATTCCAACACAAGTCTCAAGGCCGCCCTGAAAAAAGTGCAGATGATCCGCATTGCCGCGACGGCACTGGTGCTTCTTCTCTTCCTGTCCATCGGGATCCTGACGTGGATAAAAGGCACGCCGGGAAGATCCGGGCAGTCCTCAACCGCAGATTCGCAAGCGGGCGCAGTGAAGACGTACAAGGTGGCACTGCAATCCCTTGTCGACAAAATCTCTCTCCGGGGTACTCTCAAGCCGATCCAGGTCGTGAACGTGACGAGCCCCTTCGCGGGCACGGTCACGGAAAAGCTTTTCGAATACGGCCAGTCCGTCACCAGGGGGCAGCTTCTGATGCGCCTCGATACCAGGGAAATCGAATCGAAATGCCGCGAAGCGAAATCAGCTTTCATCAAGGCAAATGAAAAAAGAAAGGAAATGAAGGACTGGAAGAACACGGATGAAATGGTCAAGGCGATGCGCTCCCTGGACAAGGCGAAGAGATCCTATGAAGAAACGGAAACTCTTTTCAAGAAAGGCATCGTGTCGGCCGACGAATACAACAACGAAAAGAACAATTACGAGAACGAACTCCTGACGTACAAGACCACAAAGGCCAAAGGCGAGGGTGATAACGTGACCCTGGCAAAACTCGACTATTACAATGCAAGGGCGAAACTCGCCGATCTTGAAAATCAACTGAGCAAAGCCAATGTCCTCGCTCCGGTGTCCGGAACGGTCATCCTTATGGACGCCGCGGGGGATAAGGACAGGAAAGGAAAGGCCGTCGAAAAGGGAACGTCTTTCGGCGAGGGGGAGATCATGTTGGCCGTCGGTGACACGACCGGCCTTTCGGTTTCCACCGAAGTGGACGAGATCGAGGTGACGAAGATCATGAAGGGTCAGCAGGCCATCATCACGGGAGACGCTTTCCCGGATGTGACCCTCAAGGGAAGTGTCGATCACATTTCGTCCCAGGCGAGCGTCAAGGGAGGGGAAGGGGGAGCGAAGAAAGCGGCTACCTTCGAAATTCTGATCCGGGTGGACAGGCTTCCCCCGGAAGTGGCGGACAAGATCCGTCTCGGCATGTCCGCCAATCTGTCCATCGAGATCCTGAACAAGCCCGACGGCATCCTGGTGCCCATCGGGGCCGTGCAGACAGATGGCACCGATCGCTACGTCATGCTGAAGGAGGCGGGAAAGCGGGAGGCGAAGAGGGTGAACGTGAAGACGGGCATTACGACTCTCGATTCCGTGGAGATTCTGCAGGGATTGAAAATCGGCGATGAAGTCCTGGTAAGGGAGGAAGCGGTCCGGAATGTCCATGCTGAGGACAGTGAACATCCATAAGACGTATCCGGTCGGTCCCACGGAAGTGAACGTCCTCAAGGGCATTTCCCTGGAAGTCGAGAAGGGAGAATTCCTGTCCATCGTGGGAGCGTCGGGCAGCGGCAAGTCCACGCTGATGCATATTCTCGGTCTTCTCGAACAGCCGACATCGGGAGAGTATTATTTCGAGGACGCCCGGATCCGGTACGAGGACGACCGCGAGCTCTCCAGTCTCCGCAACCGGAAGATCGGATTCGTGTTCCAGCAGTATTGCCTCCTCCAGCGGCTGACGGCCCTGGATAACGTGGGAATTCCCCTCATCTACCGGGGGATGGGCAGACCGGAGATCCGGGAGCGCTCCATGGCCTACCTGCAGAGAGTGGAAGTGACGGATCGGGCGCATCACCGGCCGAACGAGATGTCCGGGGGACAGCAGCAGCGCGTGGCCATCGCCCGGGCCCTGGTGGGAAATCCGGCCCTGATCCTCGCCGATGAGCCCACGGGTGCCCTGGACAGCCGGACCGGGCAGGAGATCATGGATCTCTTCCGTAAGCTCAACGAAGAGGAAGGAATCACAATCATCGTCATCACCCACGATCCCAAGATCGCCGCTCAATGCCGGCGCAGCATAGAGATCGTCGACGGGCTCGTCACCCCTCCGGCGGAAGACGGGAAACCTCATTGAATATCCGGGCGCCGCGGGGCCTCCGGAATCAAGGACAACATGATCCTGAAAGCAAACATTTCCGAAGCGTTTACAAGCCTTGCAAACGCCCGACAGCGGACGATCCTTGCCATTATCGGCATCGTCATCGGCATCGGATCCGTCATCGGCATGGTCTCCATCGGCTCCATAGCGGAAAACGAGGCCCTCAAGCAGTTCAAGGACATGGGCGTGGACGTCGTCATGGTGAGGCTGACGGAGAACAGTCCATCGGTAAACGTGACCCTGCGGGACATCACGGCCCTGAAAGAAAAGGAGAGCTCGATCCTCGATGTCGCGCCTTACCTGCGATCCAGTGGTACGTTCAGCATCGGCAAGAAGAGCATCTACCTGGAGGAGATGGGTGTGACCTCCAGCTTCTTCGACCTGAACAAGATCCGGCTGGCGGAGGGGCGATTCATCTCGGACCTCGACGAGAACCGCTATTTCTGTGTCATCGGGAAGGAAACGGCGGCTTTCCTCCGGGGGATCGGATTGAATCCTCTCCTTGGCAGTCAGTTTCCTCTCGGAAACCGGATTTTCACGATTGTCGGTGTTCTCGACAACGTCTCGGATGGAGGGATGAGGCCTTACGGAGTCAATAACTCCGTGATCATGCCCATTACCACGGCCGGGCGGTTCTTCGAGAAAAGCGACATCGACAGCTTTCTTGCCCTGGTCGGGAACACCGTCTCGCCGGCCCAGGCCAAGATGGATATCCAGAATTACTTCCGGATGAAATCGCGGGACCTCAAAGTCAGGGTCACCACGGCGGAAGAGTTGATCGCCAACATGAAGAAGCAGATGCAGATCTTCTCGCTGCTTCTCGGCGCCATCGGCAGCATCTCCCTGATCGTGGGAGGCATCGGCGTCATGAACGTCATGCTCATCTCGGTTACGGAGCGCCGGATGGAGATCGGTCTCCGGCGGGCGCTGGGAGCCCAGCAGGGCGACATCCAGAGCCAGTTCATCATAGAGGCATTGGTTCTCTGCCTCGTCGGCGGCGTGATCGGGATTGTCCTCGGAGTCATCGTCTCCTTCGTTTTTGCGAAGGTCTCCCACTGGGAATTCCTGATCTCGTACGGATCCATTATTCTCGGCTTCGGCGTGGCCGCTGCGGTGGGCGTTTTTTTCGGCTATTATCCGGCGCGCTCCGCCGCCAGGCTGGACCCCATCAAGGCCCTGCGTTCCTGAGTACCGGAGGTGTGCACACTTTGCACCGGCGGCCCGAACAGGGACGTCCCGCAGCATTTCGGGCGTCCCTGATCGGGCCGTTCTTGTGTCAGGGATGAAGGAAACCTACAGGAGAATCTCCAGGTCCTCCAGGGGGTAGGCGGCACAGGAGTGGATGTAGCCGTGCTGCCGGTCGGACCGCCGGACCAGCGTTCCCTCCGGCTGGTAGACCCGTCCCGCCAGCAGCTTCACCCGGCATTGGCTGCACTCCCCCGAGCGGCACAGGGACGGAATCACGATGCCCCCGCGCTCCAGGGCGACAAGCAGCGGCTCCCCGGCCTTCGCCTGGATGTCCTTCCTTCCCTTGACGGAGACCGTGAAGAGATCGTCTTCCCGAACATCCGACGGCCAGCCGGGGGAACGGGATATTGATTTCGGCGGTCCGAAAACCTCCCGGCGGATTTTCCCGGCGGCCACTTCCAGGGAGAGGATCTCGGGGATGCAGAACCGGTACATCTCGCCGGGGCCGCAGAGGAAGAAGGTCTTTCCCGCAGCGCTTCCAATTTCCCGGCGGATCAGGTCCGCTGTGATGTAGCCGCAGGCCCCGCCGTATCCGGGCGAGGGATTCTCGATCACCGGGATGTACCGGAGATTCGGGAAACGGGTCGCCAGGCGCTCCAGTTCCTCCCGGAAAATCGCCTCTCCGGATTCCCGGTCTCCGTGAAAGAGCCAGAACGTGTGGTCCAGGCCGCTCTCGATGGCCTCCCGGATCATACTCATGAAGGGCGTGATCCCGCTCCCCCCGGCCAGGAGAACCAGCGCCCGATTGTGGAGGATCGGGTTGAAATGAAAATGCCCCTCCGGTCCGGAGGTTTCCAGAATATCGCCCCGCCGGATGTCGTTCAGCAGGTGGGCCGAGACGAAACCGTCTTCCACGGCCTTGACGGTGATGTCGTAATACCCCCGGTGACCGGGCGGCGAGGAGAGGCTGTAGGGGCGGCCGGTACGGACGCTCCCGATGTCGCAGTAGACGCAGATGTACTGGCCTGCCTGAAAGGGGGGCAGGGGACCATCGGTTGAAACGAGGCGGAATGTTTTTGCCGAAGGTGTTTCCTCGACAATCTCCACCACCTTCAGGTGCATCCGGTCGGGGTGGAGCCGCCGGACGTATTCTTCCACGGCGCCGCGTTCGACGCTGAAGTCGGTTCCGTATTTCCTGCAGGTCTCCCGCTCCCGGACGACCCGGTCGTATCCTTCGATTTTCGTGAGAATGTCCGGCCTCATCGCGCGTTCTCCTTTCTGCTCATCTCCCGCAGGATCGCCCGCGCCGCCGCAGCCCCCGAGGTGAGGGTCGGCTGGTAGCCCGGCATCCCGTACCATGCCCCGGTGCCGTAAAGTCCCTTGACCGGCGGCTTGGGGTTCCGGAACAGGGTTGAGTCCTTGACGTGCTGCTCGAAGCCGTAGGGGCTCCCCCCGGGGTGTCCCAGGTAGCGCATATGCGTGATCGGCGTGGCGACCTCCAACTCTTCGATGTTCCCCGTGAAGCCCGGGAAGTGCGGCTCGATCCGCCGGAGAATCGTCTCGGCGGAGCGGTACTTCTCAGCGGCGTATTCCTCAGGCGGCACCCGGAGCCACGGCTCGGCGTACTTCATCGTCACGATGGCCGCCTGGCAGGTTCCCTCCGGCGAAAAATCAGGGTCCGAAACATCGTAGCAGCTTATGATGAGCGGGGGTTCGCTCACGTCAAGGGTTCGGCAGAGGGCGAAGTCGCGGTCCATGTCGGTGGAGGTGCAGATGAAGTTGGTTGTCTCCGTGATGGAGACATCCCCGGGGGGGCACCGGAGACCGGCGTAAAGCGTGAGAAATGATGTACCCACCACCGCTCCCCGGACCTCTTTCAGGGCTTCCTTCCGTCCTTCTCCATCGTCCAGGAGGCCGGCGAAGGTGGCCACCGCGGAGGCGTTGGAGACGACGTAGCGGGTGGTGATCTCCTCTCCCCGGTCCGTCACGACGGCCCTCACGGAGCCGTCCCGTGTGACGATGCGCTCCGCTCCGCAGGAGAAGCGGATCTCACCGCCGGCGTCCAGGACGGCTGCGGCCATGGCGTTGGAAAGGGCCTGGGAGCCGCCCTTGAGATGCCAGGGCTTGAACTCGATATAGGCGAAGAGGAGTGCCGCCAGGTCGCTGAAGGCAAGCAGGCGCGGCGGCAGCCCCATGTAGCCCCAGTAGCCGGCGACGGTCAGCTTCAGGTAGGGGTCGCGGAAATACTCGTCTATGACGCTCTGGGAATCCCGGAAGGCGTATTGGAAGTACAGGGGGTACTTCTCCGGCGTTACCTCGGGGTCCCGGAGGTAGAAGGCGCTGATGACCTCCTGGAAAAAGCGGTAAACCAGGTCGAAGAAGCGGTCGATTCCCTCCTTTTCGTCGGGAAACCGTTCCTGGAGCACCTGGACGATGCCGGCCCGGTTTGCCGGCAGAGTCAGGTCCACCTTGTCCGGGACGATGAAGCGGAACAGGTTCTCCATCTCCACGAATTCGAGCTTGCCAAGAACACCCAGATTCTGCAGCAGTCCCCGGAGGGGACCCGGGAACTCGGGGCGCCCGAGGCCGGAGAGCTGATGGAGTGAAACCTCGAACTCGAACCGGCCCCTGCAGAAGCTCGTGGCGCATCCGCCGGGTATGTTGTGGCGTTCCAGGACCAGCACCCGGGCCCCGCCACGGGCCAGCGCGGCCGCGGCGGCGAGTCCGCCGTTGCCGGCGCCGATGACAATGGCGTCATAGTCGATCATTGTTGCTCCTTTCTTTTCGAGGCATCCTCATTTCAAACGGAAATTCACGCGGCTGTTTTTCAGTTTTTCCTTCTTCTCCGGGCTCAGGGATTTCGGCTCCACGATGAAGACCCGGTCCGGCGTCACGTCCCCGGATTTCAGGAGGACGTTCCGTACGCTCAGTGCCCGCTGGGACGCAAGGAGCCGGAGGTCTTCGTCCCGGACCTCGATGTTGGTCAGCATCAGCTTTTCCATCTCCGCCGGCGGGAGGCTTTTGGCCATGCCGATGATGTTCCGCGGCTTTGGGAATTTCTCGGCGTCGTAGGCCATCTTGAGGTAGCGGTCCCTCTCGCCGGGTTCAATCTTCACGTCATCCACGGGCACCGCGGCGGCTCCCTTTTTGAGGCTTTCATTCAACTTCTGAACCTTGATCTTCCGCTCGAACAGCGACGTCCGGAGCCCCTCGCGATCCTTCTCCCTGTCCACGAACCCCTCGATGTCCAGTTTCAGGGCCGGCCGTTCCTTCAGCGCCTTCCCGAGCGTCGCCAGCTTTTTCAGGTTCGCCTCGCCCACGCTGACGCTCCCGGCGTCGAACTCCACGTAGCTCATCTCCTCCCCGCCGCCCATGAGGGATCCCAGGAGAGCAAAGGGCGCCGTGGCGGCCTTGGTGAGGATATTCACCAGGACCTTGATGATGATCCGCCAGACGCTGAATTTCGGATCGTCGAGGGTGCCCGCGACGGGGATGTCCAGCTTGATCTGGCCGTGGCGGTCCTTGAGGAGTGAGATGGCCAGGGAGACGGGGAGCTTTGTGGCCTGGGGGCTCTCGACTTTCTCCCCCAGGGTGAGCTGGTCGATGAACACGATGTTCTGTGATTCCAGCTTGCGTTTGGCAATCAGGTATTTCAGGTCGAAGGACAGCTTGCCCTTCTCGATGGCGTATCCGGCGTACTTGCCCGAGTAGGGCGTCACCGGGCTCAGGTCCATGTCCTTGAAGGACGCCTTCAGGTCCACGAAGAGGTCCTTGCTCAGGGGGTTGATCTTGCCGGTGATCTCCAAGGGGGCGTACCCGTCCAGTGTGCCCCTCAGGTCCACGTCCGCCTGGATTTCCTCCCGGGATGACATCCTGCCGATGCGACCCCCGATTTCCACGAGCCGGCCGGAGAAGGTGGGCTTGATGTGGCTGTCCAGAAAGTCGATCTCACCTCCCTGGAGGGTGATGGCGCCGATGGTGATATCGGGTCCCGCCTTCGGTTTCTCCTTTTCGTCTTTTGCCGGCTCTTTCGGTGTCGCCTGCGGTCCGGCTGCTTCCTCTTT
>CAYNEJ010000051.1:7244-11140 GCA_964396205.1 uncultured Syntrophaceae bacterium | reverse complement strand
CGGCGGCGATTTTCTGGACGTTCAGGGTGGCGTCGGGATAGACCATGACCCGGCTGTAGAAGTCCGTCAGCGCCACCTGGCGGATCTGCGCCTTCAGGGGGAACACATCGACATCGAGGTCGTTCAGGTGCAGGGACTTCCATTTCAGGAAATCCGCGGCCTGGACCTTGTCGATGGAGGCGAACCGGGTGACCATGAGGCGCCCCGTGTAATGGACCTTCGGCGTTTTCTCCGCCCGGGATACCGAGAGATTACCCTGGGTGCCGATCTTGCCTCCCGTTATGTGGAGATGGATGGCCTCCGTCCAGTAGGGCTGGAAGCCCGGCAGGTCGATGTCCTTCACGTTGACGGACAGTCTGGTCGAGACCGGTGTGATGCGGAAGGGTCCCTTCAGGGAGAGTGTGCCCCCCTTCGGGAATCCGACGGAGAGATCGACGGTCCCCTCCTTCCCGGCGGCGGTGGAGAGGTTTCGTCCCTCCAGGCGGACATTCCGGAGCGGCAGGGAGAAGGGCTGAGGGGTCGTCTCGTCCCGGAAGTTGACGGTGCCCTTTTCAATGAGCAGCTGGTCGACATCCACGATTGTGCCCGATTTGTCCTGTGCAGGGGTTGCCGACGGCGCGGCGGTCTCCTGCCGGTCCTCCTTTTTTGCTTCCTCTTTTTTCTTTTCCGGGGCCAGGGCCTGCAGATTGATCTCTCCCGCTGCATTCCGGCGGATGTTCACCTCCGGTGCTTTCAGGGACACTTTCGCCAGGTGGATCCTGCCGGCCAGCGGCTCGACCGAGGCCATGTCGACGGTGAGGGCCGGGATTTTCAGCAGGGAGGACTTTTTGAGATCTTCCAGGACGACGTCCCGGAGACCGGCCGTTCCTTTGAGAATCAGTGCCGGCGTCTTGTCCTTCTCCTGGCGGTAAATGAGGGTGGACTCGACGTCCAGCTTCGCCGAGGGGAGCCGGAAGTTCAGCTTCATGGGAACGTAGGCCAGGTAATAGGGGATGTCCAGGTCCTTGATTGTGAGCCGGAAGTCCGTTTCCCGGGAGTCTTTGAAGGGCTTCGTAATCCCCGTGAGTGTGTAGGGGTCGCCGTTGATCAAGGCGGAAAAGGAGGGCTCCACCTTGGTTTCCAGGGCGTATTCCATGTTGGAGATAAAGGGAATCCCGACCTGGATGCTCTCGGCGGTGTGCTTCGTGTTCTTCGGGCCGTCGATGAATTCCACGCGGCCGTCGACCAGGCGAATGTTGTTCAGGGAGAAGAGAAGCGGTTTCCCGGGCTCCTTCTTCTCTTCTTCCGGCTTTTTCACCAGGAGGTCGGAGAAATTGTAGCTCCCGTCGGGATTGCGAAGGATCCGGACGGAGGGCTTCACCAGCTTCACCTCGCTGAAGATGAGGGCGCGCCTGGCCACCGAAAGCATCTGCAGATCCACGAGCAGTTCCTGGAAGGAAACAAAGGACTCGGCTCCGCCCCGCTCCCGGATGCCGAATCCGTGGACCGAAAGGGTGAGGGTGAGGGGGTTGAACTGGATCCGCTCCAGGGTTACCTCGCGGTGCAGCGCCTCGGAAAGCTTCTTTGTGAGGACGGACTTCAGGATCGGCGGCACCAGGAAATAGGAGGAAACGATCAGGACGACCAGGAACAGAACCAGCCCGAGGGCGATTTTCTTGAAACGACTCATCAGGTTCCCTCCCTTCTCGTTCAGGGGTTCACGGCGTCTCCGTGTTTCGGCAGCCTCGTTTCCGTGTACGGCCCGGTTCGGACCCGGGCCGGCCGCCGGCTATGCCTGTTCCGGTCGGGCGGCCAGCACGGCCGCCCCGATGGCGCCGGTGAGCTGGGCATGTGGCGAGACACGGAGGGGGAGGTCGAGGGCTTTCCCCAGGGCCTGCACCACGCCGGCGTTTCGGGCGACGCCCCCGGTCATCATCACCGGCGGGACCATCCCGAGTCGCCTGGCCATGGCGGAGACGCGGGAGCCGATGGACTCGTGGATTCCGGCGATGATGTTCTGCCGCTTTTCCCCCCTGGCGATGAGGGAGATCACCTCCGACTCGGCAAAAACCGTGCAGAGGCTGCTGATCTTCGCGGGATTTTCAGCCTGGAGAGACATCGTGCCGAACTTGTCCAGGTCCACTTCCAGGGCCCGGGCCATGACCTCCAGGAAGCGTCCCGTCCCGGCGGCGCACTTGTCGTTCATGGCGAAGGTCTTCACCCTCCCGTCCGCGTCCAGGACGATGGCCTTGCTGTCCTGCCCGCCGATGTCCACGACGGAGCGGATCTCCGCATCCAGGAAGCGGGCCCCCGCGGCATGGCAGAGGATCTCCGTAACGGCCCGCCCGGCGAAGGACACGCTCTTCCGGCCGTAGCCGGTGGCGACGATCCCGGTGACGGCGCTTTCCTCCAGGCCGGATTCAAGCAGCAGCTCTTCGTAAATTCGCCGTCCCGCCCCCTCGGCGTTGTAGCCGGTAAAGGTGATCCGCCCCCGGACGAACCGGCCGTCCTCGAGGAGGGCCGCCTTGGTGGTGATGGAACCGACGTCGATGCCTATTGTCAGCATGGTCAGACGATCGAGGCCCCGCCGTCGACGGAGATGGTCTGGCCGGTGATGAAGTCGGAGCACCCGGAGCAGAGGAACAGGACCGAGTGGACCAGGTCCGACGGCTCGGCGATCCGCCCGGCGGGAGTCTCCCTGATGATCAGCTCGGCCAGCTCCGGCGAGGACCAGAAGAGCTTGCTGAAGTTGGTCTTCACGAGTCCCGGGGAGATGGCGTTGACCTGGATGTTGAAGGGCGCCAGCTCCGCGCCGAGGATCTTCGTCATCATCTCCAGGGCGGCCTTGGCAATGCCGTAGACGCTCATTCCGGGGGTGGCCCGGGTGCCCGCCAGGGAGGAGATGCCGACGATCTTGCCCCGCTTCTTCTCCCGCATGATCGCTCCCGCCCGGCGGGAGCAGAGGAAGGCCCCCGTGAGGTTCCCGTCCATGATCCGCTGCCAGACGGCAAGCTCCGTGTCGATCAGGGAGGCGCTCATCAGGTTCATCCCCACGTTGTTGACGAGGATGTCGACGGTTCCGAATTTTGCCACGACAGCGTCGAAAAGCCTCTCCACGTCCGCCTCCTGGGCCACGTGGGCCTGAACGGCCAGCAGGTTGTCGCCGCCGTTGAGGATGGCCTTCGCCGAGTCCAGTCCATCCGGCTTCCGCCCGCAGATGGCCACCTTCGCTCCCTGCTGGAGCAGGTTGTCCGCGATCTCCAGCCCGATTCCGCGGCTGCCGCCGGTAACCACCGCCACCTTGCCGCTCAGGTCATAGGTGATGCCGTTCATTCCGGTCCTCCTTGCTTGTGTTCAGTTCCGCCGGCTCCGGATCACTTCCATGAAGGCGTCGATCCGCGTGTCGATCTGGCTCTCCGAGAAAGCGCGCTCGTCCACCATGTCCGCCTCGATCATGAGTGACGGGATCCCCTTTCGCTCCTCCACGATCCGCTGGATGTCGTACTGGCCCAGGGAATAGGGCTTGCAGCTCCGGTTGGAGTGCAGGACCACGCCGTCGACGCCGTACTTGTCGACCATGGCGACCACCGTGTCGGCCATCTCGTCGACCCCGATGTTCAGGTAGATGCGGGAGTAGCCCTCGGCCATGCTGCCCAGGAAGTCGTTTTCGTCCATGTACTTCAGGGAGCCGCACCAGGCCGAGGTGTACGTGTCCGCCACGAGGCAGGCCCCGTGGGAGGCGAACTTCTCCGAGAGCCACTTGGTTCGGTACCAGACCGGCAGGTTATCCCAGAGGAGGCGGTATTTTTCGTCCGGGATGGAGCCGATTCCCTCGGCGGCGCGCTCCCGCATCTCCGCCAGGAGCTCCCGGTAATAGTCCACGGCGATCTGGGTTCCCCGAAGGGTCACGATCAGGG
>CAYNEJ010000051.1:497-7234 GCA_964396205.1 uncultured Syntrophaceae bacterium | reverse complement strand
GAAGAAGGCGTCGAAGGCGCTGATGGGGGCGGGGCGGTTCATGGCCGTGTCCAGGACCTCCTGCCAGGTTCGCTGGCCCTCGACGGAGAGGCGGCCCACCTCCTTCATGCGCTCGAAATCGAAGGGCCGGCCGCAGACCTCCGCCAGAAAGGCGGTGTACTCGTCCACCTGCCGGCGGACGTACCGCCTCATGTCGGCGTTGAATTCGGTGTGGCAGAAGGGGGTGTCGAAGATGAAGAGGGGGCAGCCGAAATACCTCGCCTGGACCTCGTACCACTTGAGGACGGTGCCGCAGATGTTGTTCCCGCAGATGAGCATGTCCGGCCTCGGCAGCCCGCCGATGGGGCCGCCGTTGACGGTGGCGCAGGCAATATCCGAGCGGGCGTAGGAGCACAGGTCGCTGGCGTAGCCCATGCCCTCCGCCTTCTCGCAGAGATCGACCCCCATCTTGCTGGCCCCGATCATGGCCCCGTGATTCTCGGGATACACGGGAATGACGTCCATCGCCAGGAGCGGCTCCACGGGGCCGCCGCTGGTGATCCAGGCGACCTTCTTTCCCGTCTGGGCCGCGGTCTTCGCCTCGATGTAGTAGGTCGTCATGATGTCCTTCATCTTCTTGACGGCCTTCACCTTCCGCTTGTCTTCACCGGTTGATGCCATGATTCTTTCCTTGCCCCGTTGTGCCGAAATCTCCGGAGTTGCAGGTTATCCAATCCACGGTTGAATATCAGCCATGTGGCGGTTGAATTTCAACCCTAAAAAGCGTCACACCCGCCGCGGGCGCTCTTTTCTACGCGTGAACCACCCGAAGCGGGTTACAGGCGCGGGTCACTTCTTCCCGAAGACGGCGGCGAAGGGATTGTTGAAGGGGACGTTCTCGACCGGCCCTTTTCCCTGCTTCTTCCCGTCTCCCCGCCGGTCCCGCCTCGGCCCGCCCGGACCGGGACGGCCTCGTCCATCCGTTCCGGCCCCGGGCTTTCCGGGACCTTCTCCCCCCTTGTCCCGCTCCGACCGGCTCACGGAGGCGCCTCCGGCCAGGTCCGGCTTCTTCTTCAGGGACAGGGAGATCCGCCTCCGCTCCAGGTCCACCGCCAGGACCGTCACCTCGACGGCCTGGCGGACCTTCAGCACCTCCCCGGGGGTCTTCACGAAGCGGTCTGCCAGCTGGCTGAGATGGACGAGGCCGTCCTGGTGGACGCCGACGTCCACGAAGGCCCCGAAGGCGGTCAGGTTCGTGACGATTCCCGGGAGCTTCATTCCGGGCTGCAGGTCTTCGATCTTCTCGATCCCCTCGGCGAAGCGGAAGGCCTCAAACGCCTCGCGGGGATCCCGGCCGGGCCTGGCCAGCTCGGCCAGGATGTCGTTCAGGGTCGGGAGCCCGACCTCTGCTGTCACGTAACGGGAAAGGTCGATCCGCTTCCGGACTTCCGCGTTCGCCAGCAGGTCCGCCAGGGTGCAGCCCAGGTCCGACGCCATCCGGTCGACGATCCCGTAGCGCTCCGGATGGACGGCGGAGGCGTCAAGAGGATTCGCCCCGTCCCGGATCCGGAGAAAGCCCGCGGCCTGCTCGAAGGCTTTGGCCCCGAGCCGTGGCACCTGCTTCAGCTCCTCCCGGGAGGAGAAGGGGCCATGCTCGTCCCGCCAGGCGACGATGCGACCCGCCAGGGACGGCCCGAGGCCGGATACGTAGGTCAGGAGAGCCGCGCTCGCGGTGTTCACCTCCACACCGACGGCGTTCACGCAGCTCATGACGGTGTCGTCCAGGCCCTGTTTGAGGGCCGCCTGATCGACGTCGTGCTGGTATTGGCCCACGCCGATCGCTTTCGGGTCGATCTTGACGAGCTCCGCCAGGGGGTCCGTCAGGCGGCGGCCGATGGAGACGGCGCCACGGACGGTGACGTCCTCGTCGGGGAACTCCTCCCGGGCGATTTTCGAGGCCGAGTAGACCGAGGCGCCGCTTTCGTTGACCATGACGACGGAAACCGCCTCGGGCAGACCGATCTCCCGGAGGAATGCCTCGGTCTCCCGTCCCGCCGTCCCGTTGCCGACGGCGACGGCCTCGACCTGGAATTTTGCTGCAAGTTCCCGCACCCGCTCCGCCGCCTCGCCCCGCGCCCGCTCGGAGAGATGGGGAAAGATCGCGTCGTGATGCAAAAGTTTTCCCTGGGCGTCGAGGCAGACGAGCTTGCAGCCCGTCCGGAATCCCGGATCCAGGGCCAGGAGCCGCTTTTGCCCGAGGGGCGGGGCCAGGAGAAGCTGCCGGAGATTCTCGGCGAAAACCCGGATCGCCTCCGCGTCGGCCCGCCTCTTCGTGGCCAGGCGGATCTCCGTCTCCATGGCCGGGCACAGCAGGCGCCGGTATCCGTCCTCGACGGCCAGCCGGACCTGTTCCGACGCGGCGCCGACGCCGGTTACGAACATTTCCAGGAGAGTAGCCAGCGCCTCCGCCTCCGGCGGCGTGACCCGGAGAAACAGGAACTCCTCCTTCTCGCCCCGCCGCATGGCCAGGATCCGGTGAGAGGGTGCTTTGGCGGCGGGTTCCTCCCAGTCGAACCAGTCGCGGAAGCGGCTGCCCTCCGCCTCCTTTCCCGGAACGACCCGGGACTGGAAGACGGCCTTTTCCGCAAAAAACGCCCGCATGCGGGACCGGGCCTCCTCGCTCTCGTTGATCCGCTCGGCGATGATGTCCCGTGCCCCGGCGAGGGCCTCTTCCACGGAGGCCACGCCCTTTTCGGCGTCGACGAAGGCGGCCGCCGCGGCCTCGGGATCGAGGTCCGCCTCCTGGGTGAAGATCATGTCCGCCAGGGGTTCCAGGCCCTTTTCGCGGGCGACCATGGCCCGGGTCCGCCGCTTGGGCCGGAAGGGGAGGTAGACATCCTCCAGAACGGAGAGGGTATCGGCGGCGGCGATCTTTGCCGCCAGCTCGTCCGTCAGGAGCTCCCGCTCCTCCAGGGACTTCAGGATCGCCTCGCGCCGCTTGTCCAGCTCGGCGAGCTGGGCGAGGCGGTCCCGGATCTCCGTGATCTGAACCTCGTCGAGGCTGCCCGTCGCCTCCTTGCGGTAGCGGGCGATGAAGGGCACCGTGCCTCCCTCACCGAGGAGGCGCGCCGTGGCCTCGACCTGGCCCGCTGCGATGCCGAGCTCCCCGGCGATTTTTCGAATATGTGCTTCCGCGGGTTCCCCCGCTGCGCTGGCTGTCTGTTCTGTCATGATGAATTCCTTTACTGGCTGGATTTTCGGGATTGCCCAGTCATCCTGGTCGCCCGGCGGACCGACCCGCTGCTCGTTCGCGGCGGACCGGGGCCGGCAGTCCGGGGTTACAGCATTTCCAGGAACGCCTCGATGCGGGTCCGGAGCTGTCCTTCCGGCGGCAGGGGGTCCTCCACTTCCATCAGGAGGCTGGGAATGCCCTCCCGGTCGAGGGCGGCCTTCAGGTACGGATAATCGAAGGCATGGGGGTCGCAGAACTTCAGGAGCAGAAAGATGACGCCCCGGGCGTCTTTCTCCTTCACGAGGTTCACCAGGTGGTCCGCGCGGTTCGTGAGGCCCCCGTGCTTCGCCGGGCAGACGACCCGCTTTACGAGGCGGTCCGCCATCCCCGCGATCGGGTCTCCAGCGGCGGGGATCGGCTCCTCGAAGGCCCGGCCGCCGGTGCAGAGGTCGTCCCAGACGACGGCGCCGCCGGCGTCGGCGATCATGCCGTAGACGTCGGGGGCGTTGCATACTCCGCCGGAGAGGATCAGCCGGTGGGGCTGCTTCCCTGCGGCCGGTGCGTCCTTTCCGCCCGCCTCCGCCAGGAACTCCTCCAGGAGGGCAAGGAACCGCCGGCGGTCCATGATCATGGAGGCCCGGACGATCCGGTGGACGTCGCTTCCGGAGAGTCGCCCCGGGTTTTCGGCGCGCAACTCGTAGAGGCGCCGCAGGGCCGTCCGGATGCCGTTGGTGAGGCCGATCGCCTCCACAAGGGCCGCGTCGGGGATCGTCACCGAGAGGGATTTTTCAAGGTCCCCCCGGAATTTCCGGAGGGCGTCCGCCATGTAGTCCCGGGCGCTTGCGGTGGTCAGCTTCACCGGCAGGACCACGTCGGTGTGGAAGCCGAAGGGAATGTTGATGCGCCAGATGTCGGAGAGGCGCTGGATCGAGTCGCAGGTGTGGGGAAAGACCATGCCGTCCAGGAAGTCCAGGTTTCCCGACAGGGCCTCCTCCAGGATGCCCCGCACCAGGGAGCAGCAGTAGGTCTGGAGGTGGGCGTCGGCCCGGTGGATGGACTGTGTTGTGCCAAGAAGCCGCAGCGGGTGGGCCCCCGCCGCCAGGATCAGCTCCTCCGGTGTGTAGGAGCAGACGTAGCCCACCGTCCTGCCGTTCGTCCGTTTCTTGAGGTCTCTTGCGTATCCGCCGGCGTCCGCCAGGGCCGCCGTGATTTCAGCCATCGGATTCATCGATGTCGATCTCCTGTTGTGGTTTCCGGTCTGTATGTCGCAGCAGGCGATCTTTCACGCCCGTGCGGCGGCTATTCCCCGGAGAACTTGCCGCAGGCCTTCAGCTTCTCGATTTCCTCCTGCTCCAGGGCGTTGTAGGCGATCTTGCCCACCAGCGTGCAGGGGAGGGTGTCCCGGAACTCGATCTCCCGGGGACAGCTCCACTTGATCAGGTGCTCCTGGCAATAGCGGATCAGCTTCTGCTCCATTTCCGGGGTCTCGTTCGCCCGGTCCTTCAGGACCACGAAGGCCTTTACCCGCTGGACCTGGGTCTCGTCGGGAACGCCGATGACGCAGGCGTCCTTCACCTCCGGGTGAGCGTAGAGGATGTCTTCCACCTGGGCGGGATAGACGTTCATCCCCGAGGACTTGATCATCCGCTTGAGGCGGAGCTTGAAGTAGAAGAAGCCGTCGGCGTCCATGGCGGCGATGTCGCCGGTGTGGAGCCAGATCCGGCCGTCGGCGTGGGTCCGGAGCGTCCGGGCCGTCTCCTCCGGGGAGTCCAGGTAGCCCATCATGACCGCCGGGCCGGAGACGCAGAGCTCGCCCTCCTCGCCCAGGGGCGCCTCCTCCGTCGTGTCGACCGTCACGACCTTGGCCAGCATGTCCGGAAAGGGCACGCCGACGCTCCCCTCGCGGTACTCCTGGATCGGCGTGGCCATGATGGCCGTCACCGCCTCGGTGAGGCCGTAGCCCTCCAGGAGCTTCACGCTGCCCCCGCGCTCTTTGACGAGCGCCTCGAAGCGCTCCTTCACCGGCCGGGGCAGCGCTCCGGCCATTCCGCGCCGCGCGCTGACGCGAAAACCGCCCACCATCCCGGCGCGCGTCCCATGCCCCGCCGCCCGTCGGGCGTCGACCCCGAGGCCGCCCGCGTCTTCCATTCAGGCAGCGTTCCGCGGACCAAGCTCCGTTTCGCGCAGTTCCTCTATTACTCGAAACGCATCGACTGGGAAACCCTCATCAAGTCGCTGTCCTGGCAATTCCGATCACGGCCCAAACTGGGCGAGATCGGCATAGGGCTCGGCTACCTGGCCAGGACCGACATAGCCTTCGTCTTGGCCAACAGGAAGACTTGCGAGCCCTTCGGCGCGGCGATGGTCCGGTTCGGGCTGGTCGACCCCTACAGGCTCTCGGTCATGCTGGGAAGGCAGCGCCTCATGGGCCTTCCCATCGGCCGCTACTTCGTGGATAACGGCCACATGATACCGGGAGAGATCGACGCCTGGCTCGAGGCCCTCTACCGGCACAACCTGGAACAGGCCGCGACACTGCGCGAGCCGGCGTAGCCTCCCGCCTTGACTGCCCGCCCCGGCGGCTCTATCATGGCCGCGGAGGACTTCAATGAAAATCAACGCGGCGCTCAAGGGCGTCATCGTCCCGCTGGCCTGCGCCGCGGTCCTTTCCTGCGTCCAGGCCAACGGGCCCACCGAGCTCAAGGCCGCGGCCAAGGACAAGAGCCTCGCTCTCTCGATCACCGGTTCGGAATACATCGGCGCCATCAACCTCACCGCCAAGAACAACGGCAAGAAGGAACGATCGATCCGCGTCCCCGGCGGAGCCGTCCTGGCCGCGGAGAACGGCGATTATCAGCCCATGCTCGTCTCGGCCGACACTGACATCGTCCTGGCGCCCGACGAGGAGAAGACCGTCACCGTCTCTGCCTTCAGCCTGAGCTACATCAAAGAGCTCGCCGGCACGGGCGATGCCTACGCCGCGAAGTCCTACAAGATGACCAAGGATCCCGCCCTCAAGAAGATCCTGGCCTACCTGGACACTGAATCGGGCAAGGCCGATTACCCCCAAGACAACCCCGAGTTCGCCAACATCGTCCAGCAGGCCGTCTGGCTGGTTACCGACGACATCGATTATGACGCCAACATCGTCTACATCATCGACTCGATGATCTTCTCCAACGTCTTCCAGGCCAACCCCATCGCCGTCACCCTGATGCTGGACGAGGGCGTCGAGATCACCGACGAGGCCTCCGCGCAGGAAGCCATCTTCGACTTGGTGATGGACAAGGCGAAGCTCCACGAGAAGCTCCAGGTCCTGCTGGGAGAGGATTACGGCAAGACCGTGGACGTGATCAAGGCGAGCATCGAGGAGCAGGCCGGCCCGAAGTACCGCAAGAGCGTGAACGAATTCGTCGACAAGGCCGGCCTCGAGAGGGATTACTGAGTCCCGGGCGGAAGGAGGGCGCGATTGGATAGGCCGACCTACAAGCCAGCCGGCAGCGTGCTCTCCGCCTTCCTGGACGAG
>CAYNEJ010000051.1:0-439 GCA_964396205.1 uncultured Syntrophaceae bacterium | reverse complement strand
CTTCAAGAGCTGGCGCGCCATAGCCGGCGACAGACTCTCCTCGCATTCGCGCGTGGCCGAGGTCGAGAACGGGATCGTCATCGTCGAGGCCGACCATCCTTCGTGGATACAGCTTCTGCAAATGCGCCAGGAGGAAATGCTCGTCGCCATCAGGAAGGGCTGGCCGGAGCTGTCGGTGAGGGGCATCGCCTTCCGCCTCAGGAAGGACGCCCCGCCCGGCTCGTCTCCTCCCGCCCTGGAGACGGTTCCGCGGGAAAGGCGGGACGTGGCGGAAACGGCGGGATCGGAAGATGCGGGCTCCCGCGCCGAGGACGCGCCCCGGAGGCAGACCGGCCCGATCAAGGACGCCCGGCTCTCGCAGGCGATCGAGAAGCTGAAAAAGTCCATCCGCGACGGGCGCGATCCGGGAAAGCCCTGACCCCGCGCCCCTCAGTACAGG
>CAYNEJ010000050.1:0-21716 GCA_964396205.1 uncultured Syntrophaceae bacterium | reverse complement strand
GTGGCGACGGGGGCCGCGATCGTCGATATGGATTTTTTCGAGGCCCTGGGGTTCCGGCATTACCAGGGGAGTCCCCATGTCGATGACCGAATCCTGAGAAAGCTTTACATCGACCGGATCTACGATACCTATATCGATGAAATCTCCCTGCAGGCCTGCGACCGCGCAATCGGAGAGATCGCCGATCGGCTGGATCCGCGCCCTTACTCTTCCCGGGAGTTCATTCGGGAAATGGGGCGCTATCTGACGGTTCATGCCAAAAAGAAAGGCTCCCTCGTCCAGGCGGCCTATGAAAACGATGTGCCGATTTTCTGCCCCGCCTTTTCCGACAGCAGCGCCGGATTCGGTCTGGTCCTTCACCAGCACCGGCGCCCGGAGAATCACCTTTCCATCGATTCCGTAAGGGATTTCTGGGAATTGACGCGGATCAAGATCAAGGCGAAAACAACGGGACTGCTCATGATCGGAGGCGGGGTGCCGAAAAATTTTGCCCAGGATACGGTCATCTGCGCCGAGATTCTGGGGGAGACGGTACCCATGCACAAATATGCCGTTCAGATTACCGTCGCCGATGTCCGGGACGGCGCCTGCTCCAGTTCGACGCTCAAGGAGGCCAGTTCCTGGGGAAAGGTCGATACCGCTTTCGAGCAGATGGTTTTTGCCGAAGCCACATCGGTACTGCCGCTCCTGGCCAGTTATGCCTACCATCGGGGCGACTGGAAAAAGAGAAAGAAGCGGCGCTTCGCCAAGCTGTTTGAATCGTGAAAAAGGGACAGGCGGAAGGCCTGTCCCTTGCAGGGTGGCTGGTGGAGATGAGGGGGCTCGAACCCCTGACCTCGGCATTGCGAACGCCGCGCTCTCCCAGTTGAGCTACATCCCCACGTCTTGGTCGGATTGGCTTGTTGCGGAGGGCACCATATCCAATCGGCATCGCCAAGTCAAGTGATTGTTGGCGACTTTGGCCACTTTAGCCTTGACAGGGATAGGTAATTCGGATAAAAGTCTCAACCTTAATTTCCCAAGGAGGAAGGCAGTTGGCCACACACGCATCCGCAATCAAGAGAAACAAGCAGGACGAGAAGCGGCGCCTCAGAAACGCCATGGTGAAATCCGATGTCAAGACGACGGTCAAGCAGGTTCTCGGGGCCGTGGCCGGCAAAGACAAGGATGAGTCGCAGGAAGCATTGAAGAAAGCGATCCCGGCGATTCAGAAGGCCGCCGCCAAGGGCGCCTTTCACAAGAAGACAGCCTCCCGCAAGGTTTCCCGCCTCACCAGGAAGGTCAACACCCTTCTCGAGAAGTAACCCGGCCTCTCAGAAACCGGACAGGATCATGGAATACGCCCTCTCGGCTGTGTCGCCGGCCAGCTTGACGAGGGCTTCCTTTCTGTTGCGCTCGGTCACCGAGAGGCTGGAAGAGCTCACCTTGTAGTCCCCCGTCAGGCCGAAATCGCTGTTTGCCCAGAGGACCTTACCCGTCTCGCGCTCCTCGAAAGAGAGGTCCACGGTTACGGTCCAGCGCTCTTCCGACGCCAGGTTGCCCGCTGTATAGGCCAGGGGAGTCCGCACCAGGAACTTGATTTTCCCCTTCAGGACGGCATCCGCCTGGGCGGTCTGGTCGACAATCTGGAATCGCCCCCCCTGGATGAACCGGTCGGTGAAGGCCGCCCGGAACGTGTTTTCGACGTTGGGCTCGTTGGTAGCATTTCCGAAGGTCACGACATGAACGCGTTTGATGGCCGGATCGATGCCGTCGCCGCCGGTGCCGACAAAGTGGTAGCCGCAGGCCCACAAGGAGGTCATCGCCAGAACGATCAGCCAGAAAAACTGCCGCTTTGAACGCTTCATCCGTGCCGATCCCCCGTCAGTCCCTGACCACGATGTTGACGAGCTTGCGGGGTACGTAAACTTCCTTGACCACCTGCTTCCCCTCGATCAGCTTGGCGATTTTCTCGTCTCCCCGGCCGAGCGCCTTGATCTTTTCCTCCTCCTCGTCGGCCGGCACGGTGATGCGGCTGCGCACCTTGCCGTTGACCTGCAGCACGATGGTGATCTCCTCCTCGGAGGCCACCTCCCTGTCCCAGACCGGCCAGGACATGTCGGCCAGCGGCGTTTTTTTGCCGAGCATTTCCCAGAGCTCTTCGGTGATGTGGGGAACGATGGGGGCCATCAGGAGAAGCACCGCCTCCACGGCCTCCCGGATCACCGAGAGGGCCAGTTTGTCGCCCTTGTCCGGCCGGTTCAGCAGGTACAGGGCGTTCACCAGCTCCATGACGGCGCTGATGGCGGTATTGAAGCGGAAGCGGTCCTCCAGGTCGGCCGAGACCTTCCGGATCGTCTGGTGGGTCTTCCGGCGGAGGTTCTTCAGCTCTCCCTCCAGGGGCGTCTTCCCGTCGAAGGGGGCCACGTCCCGGATGTCTTCCAGGTACTCTTCCGTAACGATCCGCCAGATGCGGCCAAGGAAACGGAAGGAGCCCTCAACCCCCTGGTCGCTCCACTCCAGATCCTTCTCCGGCGGCGACGCAAAAAGGCAGAACACCCGGGCCGTGTCGGCGCCGTACTTTTTCACCAGGTAGTCGGGATCTACGATATTCCTCAACGATTTCGACATCTTCTCCGTTTTCCCGATGATGATGTCCTTGCCGCAGGCGGCGCATTTCCCTTCCCTGGCTTCCTCGGGGAAGAGGTAGCCGTGCTCGGGGCACTTCATCGTCTCCTTGCACACCATGCCCTGGGTCAGGAGGTTCGCAAAGGGCTCGTCCACACCGATGACACCGAAATCCCTGAGCACCCGGGTGTAGAACCGGGAATAGAGGAGGTGCAGGATGGCATGCTCGATCCCGCCGATATACTGGTCCACGGGCATCCAGTAGTCCAGGACCTTCCGGTCCAGGCCGGGCTTGACGTCGTGCGTCGCGCAGCAGAACCGGTCGAAGTACCAGGAGGACTCCACGAAGGTGTCCATCGTGTCCGTCTCTCGCCGGGCGGGACCGCCGCAGCCGGGGCAGGCCGTCTCGGCAAAGGCCTTGTGCCGCGCCAGGGGCGAGCCGCCCTCTCCGGTCAGCTCCACGTCCATCGGCAGGACCACCGGGAGGTCCTTCTCGGGAACCGGGACGGTGCCGCACTTCTCGCAGTAGATCATAGGAATCGGGGCGCCCCAGTAGCGCTGGCGGGAGATCCCCCAGTCGCGGAGGCGGTACTGGATGGTCCGCTTTCCCCGGTTCAGGGAGATCAGGTGGTCCGCGATGGCGTCGAGGGCCTTCATGTTCTCCATCCCGTTGAACGGCCCCGAGTTCACAAGGATCCCCTCGTCAACGTAGGCCTCCGTCATGGTCTGGACGTTGAGCGCCCGGTTCGGCGGCTGGATGACCACGATGAGCGGCAAGTTGTACTTCTTGGCAAATTCGAAGTCGCGCTGGTCATGGGTCGGAACCGCCATGACGCAGCCCGTGCCGTAGTCGGCCAAAACGAAGTTGGCGGCATAGATGGGCATCTTCTTGTGGGTCACCGGGTTCAGACAGAACGACTCGAGGAAGACACCCTCCTTTTCGTAATAATCGGAGGTGCGGAGGTTTTTGTCCTGCCGCTTGATCCGGTCGACGAATTCCTGAACCTCCTGCTCACATTCCTTTCCCTTTGCCAGCTCCAGGACGAGGGGGTGCTCCGCGGCAACAAGCATGAAGGTCGCGCCGTAGATGGTGTCCTGCCGGGTGGTGAAGACCTTGATTTCGCCGTTGCCGTCGGCCATGGGAAAGATCATCTCGAAGCCGTGGCTCTTCCCGATCCAGTTGCGCTGCATCGTGAGAACCCGCTCGGGCCAGCCGGGGAGCCGGTCGCATCCTTCCAGGAGCTCCTCCACGTAGGCGGTGATCCGGAAGAACCACTGGTCCAGGGTTTTTTCCATCACGTCGGAAGAGCAGCGCCAGCAGAGCCCCGCCTCCACCTGCTCGTTGGCCAGAACGGTCTGGCACTTGGGGCACCAGTTCACCGAGGAGGTCTTCTTGTAGGCCAGGCCCTTTTCATACATCCACAGGAAGAAAAGCTGCTCCCACTTGTAGTAGAAAGGCTCGCAGGTGGAAAGCTCCCGGTCCCAGTCGTAGCTGAATCCCATCCGCTTGAGCTGCTTCTTCATGTTGGCGATGTTGTCGTTCGTCCAGGCCGCGGGATGGATGCCCCGCTCGATGGCGGCGTTCTCGGCAGGCATGCCGAATGCGTCCCAGCCCATGGGGTGCAGGACGTTGAACCCCCTCATCCGCTTGTAGCGGGAAACGACGTCGCCGATGGCATAGTTGCGGACGTGGCCGATGTGAATCCGGCCGGAGGGATAGGGGAACATCTCCAGGAGGTAGTACTTCTTCCGCGCGGGATCCTCATGGACATGGAACGTCTTGTTCTTCTCCCAGCTCTTCTGCCATTTCTCTTCGATTTCCCAGGGGTTGTACTTGATATTCATGGCGGGCTCCCTTGCTGTAGAGATGTTGTCCCGTCGTAACACAACGGACTTCTTCTTTCAACCGGATAGGGGAAAAACGGGATTTCGCGGTGCGGCGGACCGTCAGTCCGGATCGGATGCCGAACCCTTCGATTCACTTTCGCCGGAGACCATCGCACCGGGCGGCGGCTCCGCGGACTTGCTTTCCCGCCCGAAGCGGACATGAAGGGCGTCGAGGATCCCGTTGATGAAGGCCCCCGAGTTCTCGGAGCCGAAGAGCTTCCCCAGGTCGATGGCCTCGTTCAGGGCCACCTTGGGGGGGATGCCGGGGCAGAACCGGAGCTCGTAGACGGCCATCCGGAGGATGGCCTTGTCGACCTTGGACATGCGCGGGAGAGACCAGTGCTCGGAGCAGCTTCCGATCAGCTCGTCAATCTCGCCCCGCCGCTCCCAGGTTCCGGTCACCAGGTCGGCGGCGAATTCCCTCGCCTCCGCCGGCATTTCCGAGCGGTCGAAATTCTGCCAGTAGTGTTCAAGAGCTTCCCAGGGGTCCCGTTCCTGGACATCGAGGCCGTAAAGGATCTGCACGGCCGCTTCCCGGGCCTTTCTTCTGACTTGCATGGCCATGATGCCGCCTGCCGGCGGCCCTTTCAGATCTTCCGGAAGAGGTCGACCATCTCGATGGCCGTCATGGCCGCGTCCCAACCCTTGTTGCCCGACTTCGTCCCGGCCCGTTCGATGGCCTGCTCGATCGTGTCGGTCGTGAGGACCCCGAAGGCGACGGGAACTTCCGTCTCCAGCCCGACCATGGCGATTCCCTTGGTCACCTCGGCGCTGATATACTCGAAGTGGGGCGTGGCCCCCCGGATCACCGCCCCCAGGCAGATCACGGCATCGAACCGGCCGCTCTTGGCGATCTTCTTCGCCGCCAGGGGAAGCTCGAAGGAACCCGGGACCTTGTAGACCTGGATGTCTTTTTCGTCGGCGCCGGCCCGGACAAGGGCGTCCAGGGCCCCCTCGATGAGGCGGCCGCAGATGAAGTCGTTGAAGCGGCTGGCGATGACGCCGAACCGCATCCCCTTGGCAACGATCTTTCCTTCCACCGTTTTCGGCATAACTCCTCTCCATTCCCGCCCGGGGCTGATAAAAAACGGCTGTCCGCCGCATTTCCCTCATCCTTCGCCACCCGACGTACGAAACGGCACGACGCACGGCTCAGGATTTCGAGCGCCTTGTATCCAGCCCTATTAAACAGCCCGGGGCAAAGGTCTTGTCCTTTCCGAGAGGGGACGGATTCCCATCCGACCCCGAATCCGTCTACACTCCGTTCAGCATGTGCCCCATCTTCTTCTTTTTTGCCGAGAGATACAGGAGATTGCTGTCCGTCGGCTCGATTTCGATGGGGACCCGCTCGGTGATGGTGATGCCGTATCCTTCCAAACCGACCACCTTGCGGGGGTTGTTCGTCATGAGGCGCATCTTCCGGACGCCCTGGTCCGCCAGGATCTGGGCGCCGATGCCGTAGTCCCGGAGATCCGCCTTGAATCCCAGGTCCAGGTTGGCCTCCACCGTGTCCCGGCCCTGCTCCTGCAGCTCGTAGGCCTTGATCTTGTTCACCAGTCCGATACCCCGGCCCTCCTGGTGCATGTAGACGATCACGCCCTTGCCCTCTTCCTCCACCATTTTCATGGCCGCCTGAAGCTGGTCGCCGCAGTCGCAGCGGAGGGAGCCGAAGATGTCCCCGGTGGCGCACTCGGAATGCACGCGGACCAGGACCTCGTCGTCCGGGCCGATTTCCCCCTTGACCAGGGCGATGTGGAGGATGTCGTCCACGTCGTTCTCATAGACGGTGATGCGGAAATCGCCGCCGAACTTCGTCGGCAGCATGGCCGAGGCGGAGCGGTGAATGAGCCGTTCGTTCTGCATCCGGAACTCGATGAGGTCCGCGATGGTGACGATCTTGAGGTGGTGCTCAGCGGCGAAGGTCTCCAGGTCGGGCATGCGGGCCATGGTCCCGTCGTCCTTCATGACCTCGCAGATGACGCCGCAGGGCTTGAGCCCCGCCAGGCGGGCCAGGTCGACGGATCCCTCCGTCTGCCCCGTCCGGACGAGGACGCCGCCCCTGCGGGCCCGAATCGGGAAAATATGCCCGGGGCTGACCAGGTCCTCCGGCCGGGCGTTGTCGTCCACGGCGGTCCGGATGGTGGTGGCCCGGTCGGCTGCGGAGATGCCCGTGGAGACCCCGTGCTTGGCCTCGATGGAGACGGTGAAGGCCGTGCCGAAGCGGGACCGGTTGTCCCGCACCATGGGGTAGAGGTGGAGCCGGTCTGCGTCCGCCTCCGTCAGGGTCAGACAGATGAGGCCCCGTCCGTAGCGGGCCATGAAATTGACGGCCTCCGGCGTGGCGAACTGGGCCGCCATGCAGAGATCGCCCTCGTTTTCCCGGTCCTCGTCGTCGACGAGGATGACCATCCGGCCGTTCCGGATGTCTTCCAGCGCTTCCTTGATCGAACTGACTGCCATTTTCAATATCCCTTGTCGAAGCCGTGCTCTGCCAGGAAGGCCCGGTCGATCCCCCGGCCGCCCTTTCCTCCCGCGAGAAGCTTCTCGATGTATTTGCCCAGAATGTCCGTCTCGATGTTCACGGTGTCGGCCACCTTCCGGGCTCCCAGGGTGGTCTCCTCCGCCGTGTGGGGGATGACGTTAACATAGAAACGGTTATTTTCACAACGGTTTACCGTCAGGCTGATGCCGTCCACCGCAACGGAACCCTTCTCCACCACATACTTTCCCAGCTCCCTGGGAATCTCGAAACCGAAGACGACCGAGGAGCCCCGGTCTGTCTTCTCGACAATCCGTCCCACGGCGTCCACGTGGCCCAGGACGAGGTGCCCCCCGAGGAAGTCGGTCAGGCGCAGGGCCTTCTCCAGGTTCACCCGCTCCCCTGTCCGCAGGCTTTTCAGGGTGGTCCGCTCCAGGGTCTCCGCCGAGACATCGGCGTCGAAACGGTTGCCGTCCCGCCGCGTTACCGTGAGGCAGGCGCCGTTGACGGCGATGCTGTCGCCTGTCCTGATGTCCGACAGATCCAGGGCGGCCTCCACTTCCAGACGGCCCTCGGGGCCCTTTCTCGCAAGCCCCCGGACCGTCCCGGCCCCCTGGATGATACCCGTGAACATGACCCGCATTCCCCGGCCTTCCGGCTATTTCTGCTTCCCCTGGTTGACCTGGAGGAAGTCCTGCAGCTCCTCCATGAAATCCCCGACATCCTTGAAGGACCGGTACACCGAGGCGAATCGCACATAGGCCACGCCGTCGAGGCCTTTCAGCTCCCGCATGACCTGCTCCCCGATGGCCGTCGAGGGAATCTCCTTTCCCTGGTACTCCTGGCAGGCCTGCTCCACCCGCTCGATGATCTCTTCGATCGCCTCCGTGGGGATGGGCCGCTTCTCGCAGGCCTTCTTGATGCCGTTCCTGATCTTCACCATGTCGAAGGGCTCACGGCGGCCGTCCTTCTTGACCACCACCGGCAGGACCTCCTCGACGTACTCGTAGGTCGTGAAGCGCTTTCCGCAGCCCAGGCATTCCCGGCGGCGGCGGATGGAGTTGCTGTCCTTGCTCACCCGGGAATCGATGACCTTGTTTTCCGCGTTTCCGCAGAATGGGCATTTCATATTCTGGACACCTCGATGTCCGCTTCCTGCAGCATCTCCGCCGCCAGGTCGTCCTGGTAGCCGTCCCGGATGACGATCCGGACAATCGCTGCGTTGATGATCATCTTGGCGCAGATCACGCAGGGATGATTCGTGCAGTACAGGGTCGCCCCCCGGACGCTGACGCCGTGGAGAGCCGCCTGGATGATGGCGTTCTGCTCCGCGTGGAGCCCCCGGCACAACTCGTGACGTTCCCCCGAGGGGACCTTCATTTCCAGCCGGAGGCAACCCCGGTCGAGGCAGTGGACCATTCCCGAGGGAGCCCCGTTGTACCCCGTGGACAGGATCCTCCGGTCCCGGACCAGCGCCGCCCCGACATTCCGCCGCACGCAGGTGGAGCGCCGGGCGACGACCTCGACGATGTCCATGAAGTACTCGTCCCAGGAGGGGCGCTGCCGGATTTCGTCCGTCATGACCCTGCCCGGATCCGCTCCGCATAGAGGGGAAATCGCTCACAGAGGGCTGCGACGTCCGCCCGGACGCTCGTCACGAGGCTTTCGTTGCCGGGATCCCGAAGAACCCGGGCGATCCAGCCCGCAATGAGGCGCATTTCGTCTTCCTTCATCCCCCGGGTGGTCAGGGCCGGCGTGCCGATCCGGATCCCGCTGGTCACCATGGGCCCCCGGGTGTCGAAGGGGATGCCGTTCTTGTTGACGGTGATGCCCGCCCGGTCCAGGACCTCCTGGGCATCTTTGCCGGTCACGCCGGCCTCCGTCAGGTCCACCAGCATCAGGTGGTTGTCCGTCCCGCCGGAGACAAGGCGGAAGCCTTCCTTCATGAGTGCGTCGGCGATGGCCTTCGCGTTCTTCACGATCTGCGTCTGGTAGTCCCGGAAGGCCGGCTGCAGCGCCTCCTGGAAGGCCACGGCCTTCGCCGCGATGACGTGCATCAGGGGGCCGCCCTGCATGCCCGGGAAGACCCGGCTGTTCAGGGCCTGGGCAAAGTCCTGGCGGCACATGACGAGGCCGCCGCGGGGGCCCCGGAGGGTCTTGTGGGTCGTCGAGGTGACGAACTCGCAGACGGGCACCGGCGAGGGGTGGAGCCCCACGGCCACGAGGCCCGCGATGTGGGCGATGTCGGCCATGACGACCGCCCCGACCGAGTCGGCGACCCGCCGGAAGGCCTCGAAGTCGATCGTCCGGGGATAGGCGCTGGCACCGACGACGATCAGCTTCGGCTTGTGCTTCTTCGCCTGGTCCTCCACCTCGTTGAAGTCGATGGTCTCCGTGTCCTTCCGGACACCGTAGGCGACGACGTTGTAGAGTCTTCCCGAAAAGTTGGCGGGGCTGCCATGGGAGAGATGCCCGCCGTGGGAGAGGTTCATGCCCAGGACCGTGTCGCCCGGCTGGAGGGTTGCGAAATAGACGGCCATGTTGGCCTGGGTGCCCGAGTGGGGCTGGACGTTCGCGTGGTCGGCGCCGAAGAGCTTCTTGCAGCGCTCGATGGCCAGCGTTTCGGCAACGTCCACGTATTCGCATCCGCCGTAGTAGCGCTTCGCGGGGTAGCCCTCGGCGTACTTGTTCGTCATGATGCTGCCCTGGGCCTCCAGAACGGCCTCGCTGACGAAGTTCTCCGAGGCGATCATCTCCAGCTTGCCGGCCTGCCGGACGGTCTCCTGCAGAATGGCGCTGGCGATCTCCGGATCGGTCTTTTTCAGGTTCGTCATGGGTTCCGTCTTCCTCCCGTTCTCGTGGTTTATTTGAGGAGCAGGGCTTCCTCGATCCCGCGGATCTTGTCGAGGCGCTTCGCGTGGCGCCCCCCTTCGAATTCCGTCAGGAGCCAGGTCCTGACGATGCGCCGGGCCGTCTCCGGTTCGGTCTTGCGTCCCGCCAGGACGAGGACGTTGCTGTCGTTATGGAGGCGGCTCAGGCGGGCCGTCTCCTCATCCAGGCACAGGGCCGCCCGGACACCGGGATACCGGTTGGCGGCAATGGCCATGCCGATGCCGGAGCCGCAGACGAGGATTCCCCGGGGGAACCGGCCCGCCGCGACGGCCTCCGCCACAGGGCGGGCGAAGTCGGGGTAATCCACGGGCTCCGGGCCGTTCGTGCCGGCATCCGTGACGGGGATGTTCCCCTTGACCAGGATCGCCTTGACGGCCTCCTTCAGGTCGTAGCCGGCGTGGTCGGCGCCGAGAATGACGGGCTGCATGTTCACGGTACAAACTTTCTCAGGACAATCACGGCGTTGGCCCCTCCGAACCCGAACGTGTTCGACAGGGCCGTCCGGATCTCCAGCCGGCGGGCCTTGTTCGGCACGTAGTCCAGGTCGCATGTCGGGTCGGGGTTGTCCAGGTTGATCGTCGGAGGCAGGATTCCCTCGTCCACCGTCTTGGCCGCAAAAATGGCCTCGACCCCGCCGGCGGCCCCGAGCATGTGTCCTGTCATGGATTTTGTCGAGCTCATGGCCAGCCGACGGCTGTGTTCCCCGAAAACGGCCTTGACGGCCTCCGTCTCGCAGGTGTCGTTCAGGAGCGTGGAGGTCCCGTGGGCATTGATGTAATCGATGTCTTCCGGCCGGAGGCCGGCGTCCCGGATGGCCTCCCGCATGCATCGGGCCGCTCCCGCGTGTCCCGGCGGAGGCGCCGCCAGGTGGAAGGCATCGGCCGTAGAGCCGTAACCGGTTATCTCCGCGTAGATCCGGGCTCCCCGGTCGATGGCCCGGTTCATCTCCTCCAGGACGACGAGTCCGCATCCCTCGGAGACGACGAATCCGTCCCGATCCCGGTCAAACGGACGGCTGGCCTTTTCCGGCTCGTCGTTGCGGAGCGATATGGCCCGCATGACGTTGAAGCCGCCGATCCCCAGGGGAGTAACGGCCGCCTCGGCACCGCCGGCAATCATGACATCCGCCCAGCCGCCGGCAATCATCCGGTAGGAGTCCCCGATGGCATGGTTCCCGGCGGAGCAGGCGGTGGTGGTGCAGTTGATGGGTCCCCGGAGGCTGTACCGAATGGATACGTGGCCCGCTGCGAGGTTGCCCAGGGCCGCCGGAAGCGCGAACGGGGAGATCTTCCGGGGGCCTCCCCGGTCGATGGCCTCCTTCGCGGTCTCCATGCTGGAGAGGCCGCCAATGGCGGAGCCGATGATCGTTCCGGCCCGGTCTCCCCCGGCGGTGTCCCCCGTCAGGGCCGCATCCGCCATGGCCATGTCGGAGGCGGCGAGGGCATAAACGATGAAGAGGTCGAGGCGGCGGAGCCACTTCTTGTCGACGAAGGCCAAGGCGTCGAAATTCCTCACTTCGCCGGCTATCGTGGTCTGATGACCCGTGGTATCGAACCGGGTGATGGGCCTGATGCCGGATCGCCCCGCGCAGACATTTTCCCAGGCCTCCCGGACAGAGTTGCCCACGGGAGTGACGGCCCCCAGGCCCGTGATGACAACCCTTCTCCTGTTCGTCATGAAATCCGCCTGTGGTCGATGGATGGTCAGGAAACGCCCTTGCTCCTGAGGAAGGCGATGGCATCCTGGATGGTGCGGATCTTTTCCAGCTCGTTATCGGCGATCGTGATGCCGAAATTTTCTTCCATCTCCATGATCAGCTCTACGAGATCAAGCGAGTCGGCGCCGAGGTCCTCGATGAAGGCCGCCTCGGGGACGCACTCCTCGCGCGTCACGCCAAGCTGTTCCATGATGATGTTGATGACCTTTTCCTCCAGTGTCATGAACGGTTTCCTCCTTCAGGATTGCAGCGGCGGTTCCGCTCCCCCGCCGAGGAGCGAGGCGGTTTTCCTCAGGGAATCCGCATTCTCCGCATGCAGCAGACGGAACCTCCGGTCGATGCGCTTGATGAGGGCCGACAGGGTGCGCTTGGGACCCATCTCCAGGATGGTGTCCACCCCCAGAGCGGCCATTCTTTCGATGGTCTCCTTCCAGCGGACCGGCCGGACAATCTGCCGGCACAGGAGATCCCGGGCCGTTTCCCGGGTATAGAATACGCCTGGATCGCAGTTCGGGATGACGGGCACGGAAAATTCCCCGAAGGGGATCCCTTCCAGGTCCTCCCGGAGGCGCTCTGCAGCCCGGGCCAGCATATTGCAGTGGCAGGGGACGCTGATGGGCAGCTTCACCGCCTGGGCTCCTCCGGAACGCCGGATCTCCTCCACCACCCGCTCCACCGCGCCCGCATGCCCGGAAACGACCGTCTGGCCGGGGGCATTGTGAAGAGCCAGCGTCACCTCTTCCCCTTCCGTGCAAACCCTGCTGCAGGCTTCCCGGACGGCCTCCTCGCCGGGCCCCAGGATCGCAGCCATGGCCCCCTCCCCGACGGGGACGGCCTCCTGGTGATAACGGGCCCGGGCCCGAACCAGGGGGAGAAGATGTTCCAGGGAAAGGGCGCCGGTGGCGTACAGGGCCGCGTACTCTCCCAGGCTATGGCCCGCCATAACGGCCGGGTCAAGCGGCACTTCGCGGCGGAAGGCCTCATAGATGGCGATGTCCAGCGTCAGAACGACTGTCTGGGTATTGACCGTCAGGTCCAGGGCCTCCCGGGGTCCCTCAAAACAGAGGGACGCCACGTCAAAGCCAAGGATTTCGCGGGCCCGATCGAATACGTCGCGGGCGGCGGCAAACTCACGGTACAGGTCGCTGCCCATCCCCACGTACTGCGAGCCCTGTCCGGGGAAAACCAGTCCCAGTCGGAACATGGACGGCCTCTCTTGAACGGCCGGCTCGGACTACGACAGCTTTTCCGCCGGCACGACCTCGCGGCCCTTGTAGGTACCGCAGTTGGGGCAAACACGGTGGGGAAGTTTCGGCTCGCCGCACTGGGGGCAAGCGGATCCCAGATTCGGAGTCAGGAAGTCGTGAGTCCTTCGCTTGTTCCGGCGGGTCTTGGAATGTCTTTTTACTGGGTTTGGCATGACCGATGTTCCTCGTTTTCAAGAATTTTTCAGTTTCAGTTTTTTCAGAACGGCTAGCCGCTCGTCGCCCTCGCGGGGAGGACAGGTACACGCCTCGCGGTTGAGATTGGCCCCGCAGGAGCTGCAAAGCCCCCGGCAGTCGTCCCGGCAGAGCATCTTCATGGGAACCTGAAGCATGATCTGCTCGTAGATAACCGGATCCAGGTCGATGACCTCTTCCCGGTAATACACGCAGTCCAGGTCGTCTCTGGAGAGCTCCGTTTCCTCCGCGTGTATATCCGGTTCGGGCAGAAAGATATAGCGGAATTCGCACTGAATGCGCAACCGTGCATTTTCCAGGCACCGGCAGCACTCGCCCCGGACCTCCGTCGCCAGGGATCCCTCAACATAAACCGCCTCGCGGACCTTCCGGAGGACACAGGCGACATGGACATCGCTCACCGAGAATTCCACCGGCTCGCTTCCGTCCAGCAGCTCCTGAAGCCAGTTGTCCCCCTTCACGAAGGAGCAGGCTTTCCCTTCCTCGGGGATCTGTCCGATGGGGATTTTCATGGAAAAAACCTCATCCGGAAGAAAGCGCTGAATAAAGGACAATTCCCGGACCTTGTCAAGCAAATTCTGGGTGATTTCGCGGCGAATATTTTTCTTGACAAGGCCTTGGGAAGTCGTTATTCGTTCCTTGACTGACTGGTCAGTCACATTTTGTCAACACACAGGATCATCCTGTAAAGTCAATGGGAAAGGAGAGAATCATGAAACCCCTGAAAGGCGTGAAGGTAATCGATTTCACCAGTTCCATTTCGGGGCCGTACTGCGGAGCCCTCCTGGCAGACTACGGTGCAGAAGTCTACAAGCTGGAGCGGCCGGGCCGGGGAGAGGACTCGCGGCTGTTCCCCCCCCAGAAAGAAGGCGTACCCCTGGGCTTCGTCAGCATCAATCGGGCCAAAAAGGGCCTGTCGATTGACCTGAACAAACCGGAGGGGCAGGAGCTTTTCCGCAAGCTGGCGACCAAGGTGGATGTCATTCTCGAAAACTACACCCCCGGAACGATGAAGCGCTGGAACATCGACTACGAGACGATCAAAGCGGTCAACCCCAAGATCGTTTACTGCTCCATCTCCGGATTCGGCCAGTTCGGCCCCCTCTCGCCCCTGCCGGGTTACGATGCGGTCATCCAGGCCATGAGCGGCATGATGATGTCCACGGGCTTCCCCGACGGCGCCCCCACGAGAACCGGTAACGCCGCCGTGGATTACCTCAGCGGAACCTTCGGGGCCCTGGGGATCGTGATGGGCGTCCTCCAGGCCCGGACGACGGGGCAGGGCATGCATGTGGACGTCGCCATGCTGGACTGCGTCCTCAACACCCAGGACGTTCCGTTCCTCAGCCCGATGAATCTGGGCCAGGAAGTCCAGCGCTTCGGCAACCGCCTCGCCTACGTCACTCCCTTCGACACCTTCAAGACAAAGGACGGCTGGCTCATGATCGCCACGGCGAACAACAACAACTTCGGCGCCCTCTCTAAAGTCATGGGACGCGAAGACCTGATGGAAGACCCGAAATTCGCCGACAACTACCAGCGCTGCGTGAACGAGGCTGACCTCCGGGAGATCATCGTCGGCTGGACGGTTCAGCATGGGACCATGGAACTGCTCGGCATGCTCATGAAAAACGGCGTGCCCTGCTCGCCCATCCAGAATGCCGGCGACATGCTGAAAAATCCGCATTCCGAGGCCCGCGGCCTGGTCGCGGAAGTGACCCACTCCAGCGGCCTCAAGGTGAAGGTCCCCGGCGTGGCCATCAAGATCGACGGCCAGATTCTCCCCGTCGAGGGGGCGTCCCCGGACGTCGGCCAGCACAATGCGGAGGTCTTCGGCGAGCTGCTGGGAATGGGAGAAAGCGATCTGGCCGCCCTGAAAGACAAAGGCGTCATCTGATCGCAACCCGGAATACCCGACGAAGGAGATCGATCCTTCGCGGGTCGGGCGCCGATATCGGAATGACCCGGCCGGAGGCCCTTCATCCGGCCGGGTTGCCGGCGCACTTGGAAAAACACACTCCATCTATCCCGGTGGGAAGGGAATCGCCATGACGGACAAAACAACCTCCAAAAGAGACATCATCCTCGACGCTGCCGTCCGGGTCTTCGCCGAAAAGGGGTACTACTCAAGCCGGACCCTGGATATCTCGACGGAGGCCGGGGTGGCCTACGGTTCTCTCTACCATTACTTCTCCAGCAAGGACGAAATCCTCCTGTCAATCTTCCGGGAGCGATGGCACGTTCTCCTGGATCGGATGAAACAAATCAACCAGACCATCACCGAGCCGGGGGACAAGATCCTGGCCATCATCGACTTCATCTTCCGCAGTTATCAGCACAATCCCGACATGATGAAGGTGCTCATCATGGACGTGCCCCGGCACTCTCAATTCTACTCTCCGGAAAACTGGAAAGTATACAACACCTTCCTGAAGAACATGGCGGACGTCTTCCGTGAGGGACAGGAGCAGGGCATTTACTGCAGGGATATCTCACCCCTGATTGCATCCTATATTATTTACGGGGCCGTAGACATGACGATCCGGCAGTACGTCTACAACCCCGAATTCAACCACGAGGAATTCCCCATCGAAAAGGCCAAGGAACAGATCGTTTCGGTGATCAAACAGGGGCTTTCCAAGAGGGAGGTTTGAATGGGCCAGAACTTTTACAAGCGGGACGACCGGGACCTCCGGTTCGTGCTGCATGAGCAACTGGGAATCGAGCGGCTCCTGGAGCTGGAGGCCTACCGGGATTTCACCCGGGAGGACTTCGACATGATTCTCACCCAGGCACAGAAGATCGCCGCCGACGTCATGGCGCCGACGTTCCAGGACGGGGACCGGGAGGGCGCCCGGTTTGAAGCAGGCCGGGTCATGGCCCCGAAGTCGTTTCACGACGTCTGGAAAGTCTTTCAGGAAGGCGGCTGGTTCGCCCTTGCCTCGAAGCAGGATTTCGGCGGCCAGGGTCTGCCCCTGGTGATCGCCGAGGCGGCCCAGGAATTCTTCATGAGCGCCAACTTCGCCTTCGGGTGCTACGCCGGCATGGGACCCGGCAACGGAGCGATGATCGAGAAGTACGGAACGCCGGAGCTCAAGGAGCGATTCCTGTGGAAGATGTACGACGGGACATGGAGCGGGGGGATGTGCCTCACGGAGCCCGCCGTCGGTTCCGATGCCCACATGGTCTCGACCAAGGCCGTTCCCGACGGGGACCTGTTCAAGATCCAGGGCACGAAGATCTTCATCACCTCCGGGGAGCACGACCTGGTGGAGAACATCATCCACCTCGTCATCGCCCGGATCGAGGGAGCCCCGGCGGGCGCCAAGGGGGTCTCCCTCTTCGCCGTGCCGAAGATCTGGGTGAACGAGGACGGCTCCCTCGGAGAGCCCAACGACGTGTCCTGCATCGGCATCGAGCACAAGATGGGACTCAACGGCTCGGCCACCTGTGTCATGAATTTCGGTGAGAACGGCAACTGCCGCGGGCATCTCGTCGGTAAGCCCGGCATGGGCCTGGCCTACATGTTCGACATGGTGAACCTGGCCCGGATGGCCGTGGGCCTGGAGTCGGTGGCCTTCGGGGCAAACATCTACGCCAACGTCCTGGCCTACGCCAAGGAGCGCATCCAGGGTGTTCCCTTCGGAAAGAGGGGAGACCGGGTGCGGATCGTGGAGCACGTGGACATCCGGCGGATGCTGATGAACATCAAGTCCGTCACGGAAGGCATGCGGGCCCTGGTCTTCAAGGCCTACTTCATGGAAGACCTGTCCAAGGCGGCGGCCACCGAAGAAGAGCGCAAGACCGCCCTTGGGCGGCTTGAGTTCCTGACACCCCTGGTGAAGGCCTACGGCTCCGACCGGATCTTCGAGCTGGGCCGGGACGGCATCCAGATCCTCGGCGGCTACGGCTTCACGAAGGAGTACCCGGTAGAGCAGTACACCCGGGACTGCAAGATCCTCTCCATCTGGGACGGCACGAATTACATCCAGTCGGTGGATCTCATCGGCCGCAAGCTCAACATGGAAGGCGGCAAGATCTTCCGGGACTGGATGGACGAAGTCCAGGCCCTGATCCGGAAGGGACAGGCGGAAAACCGGCTCTCCGGCGAGTTCGCGCTCCTGAGGGAGGCTCTCGACACGGTCATGGAGCTTGCCCTGCTCTACGGCTCCTTCCTCAAGGAAGGAAACATGGACATGGTCCCCCTGACCTCCACCCGCTTCCTCGACTGTGTCGCCGAGGTCGCCGTTGCCCACCTGCTGCTGGAACAGGCCCTCATCGCCGAGGACAGGCTCCGGAACCCGGATCTCAGCGCGGCGGATCGGGCCTTCTATGAAGGGAAGCGGTATACCGCGGCTTACTATGCCAACAACTTTCTTCCCCAGGTCTTCGGGCGGGCGCGCATCATCAAGCTCCGGAACGACTCGGCCGTCCGGATTCCGGAAGACAGCTTGTAGGAGGACTATTAAAAAGGATATAAAGGCTGGTGCCCTTTATATCCCGGATAAGGGGAGACACCACTACAAGAGAGGAGAAGTCATGGACAAGCTTTTTTTGGAAGATTACGCAGTAGGAGAAGTTCTGAAATCGCCGGCCCGGACCATCACCGAGACGGACATCACCTTCTTTGCCATGCTGACGGGTGACTGGCACCCCATTCATACGAATGTCGAATTTGCCAAAAAGGCCTTCTTCGGCGAGCGGATCGCCCACGGCATGCTGAGCCTCTGCATCGGCAGCGCCCTCATCTTCCGTCTGGGCCAGTACGTAGCCCTGCCCAAGTCCTTCATCGCCTTCTACGGCATGGATTCGGTCCGGTTCACCGGCCCGGTCAAAATCGGAGACACGATCCACTGCGAGGTGACCGTGGAAAAGCTGGATCCGAAAGACGACAAGACGGGCGTCATCGTCTCGAAAAACGCCATCAAAAACCAGCGGGGCGAGGACGTGGTGATCTACACGACCAGGGCCCTTTGCGGGAGAAAACCGAAAGGCTGAGCAGGAGACATTGCAAGAACCCGGCTATCTCTTTAACCATCCCCGCCGCTCGGTCCGCCGCCCCGGGTTACTCGGGGCAAGGGTCCGGGCGGGGTCAACCGGATCCCCGCCGACTGCGGGAGTCGGCGACGGGATCCTGATTCACCCCGAAAAGGCCTTTTTCGCCATCGGGGACGGCTCCGACCGGAATCCCCGGGCGGTCCGGCGGGTCATGGAAGGCTTCCAGAGAATCCTGGAAGCCATTCCCGGCCTTCGGGCGGACCGGGTCTACCGGGAGGAAGAAGCGAGGATCCTCAAGGAAAGCGCGCTTCTCGCCGCGGCGATGCTGATCCGGGATCTTTACCCGTCCGACGGTTGCACGTTCACAGGCATGCTGATCATGAGGCAGGAAAACGGCCTTCGGGGCCTGTTGTTTCACGCGGGAGACAGCCTCCTGTACCGGGTCGACACCGGGAGCGGCACCGTGAAAAGGCTGACGGAGAACAACTTCTGGTTCGTCGGCCGGGCCGACCGGTTTTCGCAGGTCGAGGAGGTTCCCCTGGATGCCCCGTCCCGGCTGGTATTCGCCACCGACGGCTTCGCCTCCCTGCTCCCGTCGGGGGAGGACGACGCCGGAGAGCTCGGCGAGGTCTGCAGGTGCCATCCCGTGGAAGAGCTCCCGGACATCCTGTTCGAGCGGTACGACCGGCCCGGGCAGGTCCTGGACGATGCGGCGGTCCTCTGCCTTTCCCCCTCGGGAGGGACGGGCGACGGCCCCCCCTTCATCCTCGGGGGAACCAGCGCCGCGGAAGAGCAGCGGAGAAGAGAGAATTTCGAGGGGCATCCTCCTGGAGACGGCTACGCAATCCACGTTCCGGGTACCGGAGACGGTCACCCGGCCATATACTGAACGGAATCAAGAGGGTTCCAGAAGCAAAAGGACAGATCCATGTACAACGACTATTTCAGTGAATCACATGACATGCTGAGGGAAAGCGTCCGGCGGTTCGTCGCCCGGGAGATCGCGCCGCACCTCGAAGAGTGGGAAGAAGAGGGGATTATCCCCCTGGAGCTGTACAAGACGGCCGGCGACGCCGGCTTCATCGGACTCGGCTATCCCGAGGAATACGGCGGAACGCCGGGAGACATCTTTCACCAGGTGGCCTACACGGAGGAGATCATGCGCTGCGGCGCCGTGGGCCTGCCGTCGAGCCTCGGCTCCAGCGCCATCGCCGTGCCCCCCATTCTGGCCCTGGGCACGGAAGAGCAGAAGCAGAAGTTCGTCCCCACCGTCCTGGCGGGCGACAAGATCGCCGTCCTGGGGGTGACAGAGCCGAGCGGCGGCTCCGACGTGGCGAACCTCCTCACCCGGGCCGTCCGGAAAGGCGACAAGTACATCGTCAACGGCTCGAAAACCTTCATCACCAGCGGCAGCCGGGCGGACTACGTAACCACGGCCGTCCGAACCGGCGGACCGGGCCACGGCGGCATCAGCCTCCTCATCATCGAAAAGGGGACGCCCGGATTCACCTGCTCGAAGAAACTCGAGAAGATGGGCTGGTGGTCCTCCGACACCGCGGAGCTGAGCTTCGACGACTGTGAGGTCCCCGTCGAAAACCTCCTGGGAGTCGAGAACAAGGGCTTCGCCGGGATCATGGTGAATTTTCAGAAGGAGCGGCTCTACCTCTCGGTGGAGGCCCACGCCGTGGCGGAAATGGCCCTGGAGGAGTCGATCAAATACGCCAAGGAGCGGATCGCCTTCGGCAAGCCCCTGACGGGCTTCCAGGTGACGCGCCACAAGCTCGCCGAGATGGCGACCCAGGTGGAGGCGGCCAAGCAGATGAGCTACAGCGTCGCCGCCCGGCTCGCCAACGGCCTGCCCGCCTACAAGGAGGCCTGCATGGCGAAGAACTTCGCCACGAAGGTCTGCGACCGGGTGGTCTACGATGCCGTCCAGATCCACGGCGGTTATGGCTACTGCCGGGAATACCTGGTGGAGCGGCTCTATCGCGACTCGCGCCTCTTCGCCATCGGCGGCGGCACCTATGAGATTATGAATGAAGTCATCAGCAAGCAGATGGGTTTGTAGTGAAGCGGGCGGTTGAAACGGGGCTGCCTGCGGCATTGCCCTGATCCCGCGCCAGTCGACGTACGAGCGAAAAGGATCATGAACGATTGAAAGGGCTGCTCAAAAATGACCGGGTGCAAGGCCCCCGAAATCCTGAACCGCGAGGCGTACTTCAAGGTACGTTGAGCGGAGCAGGATGAGGGAAACGCAGCAGACGGGTATTTTTCAACAGCCCGCGGAATGGTTCCCATGGAGATGGACCTTCACATCCACACCAACCGCTATTCGGGTTGCAGCAACCTGCCTCCGTCAGGTCTCCTCCGGAAGGCCCGGGAAGCCGGGCTGGACGGCATCGCCCTGACGGAGCACGGCATCCGCTGGTCCGACGAGAACCTCCGGGAACTCGTCGCGCAGAGCGGTGTGGAGGACCTGCTCGTCCTGGCGGGCCAGGAGGTGGCCTGCTACACCGCCCGGGGGGAATTCCAGGGGGAGTTTCTGCTGTTCGGATATCCCCGCAGCCTGGGATCGAGCCGCTCCCTGGAGACGATCCTGGAGTTGGTTCATGGTGAGGGTGGTGTCGTGATTGCCGCCCATCCTTTCAAAAAGATTGTCTCCGCCAACGGCGGCGGTTTCTACGGGGCCGGCTTCCGGGTCTATGACTACGACCTGGACGGCCTGGAGGTGGCCCACCCCTCCTACGACCGCGAGAGCGCCGATCTGGCGGAGGAAGCCATGAGAAAGCGGAACCTGGCCGGCATCGGCTGCAGCGACGCCCATGACCTCCGGAGCGTCGGCATCTGCCGGACCGTGTTTCCGGACCCCGTCACCGACATGGAGGGCCTCTGCGAGGCCATCCGGACCCGGCGTGTCACCACACGGAGCCTGAAGGCTCTGTAATGCCATTCATCCCGTTTTGGAAGCGACGTTCTTTGTGCTCACAGACATGACTGACCAGTCAATCTAAAAAGGAGGAGGCAACATGTCGAAAGCGTTCAAAGTACCGCGGAACCGAGAAGAGATCATGGCCTGGATCGACAGTATCCCCATGTACAAGGGGGACCAGCCGCTGGACCTCGCCTTCAAGAGCCGGGAGGAGATCCGGAGCGCCCAGGACGCCAACCTGGTCGCCCAGATGGAGAGGCTGGAGAAGCAGAGTCCCTACTACCGGGAGAAGTTCAAGGAATGGGGCCTCGATCCAAAATCGATCAAGAGCGTCGACGACCTGGAGAAGATCCCCGTCACGAGCAAGGCGGACTACATGAAGGACCGGGGCGAATCCTTCAAGCTGGACATGGATTTCGCCAAGATCATGGAATACATCCTCTACGAGATCACCTACACCACCGGGACGACCACGGGCCTTCCGTCGCGGTTCTACAACACGACGTACGACATGTTCCTCCAGACCTGGATGTTCCGCATCGGCTGCAAAATCTGCTACCTCGAGCCCGACGACATCCTCATGAATCTCTTCCCGTTCCACTTCATCCCCCACATCGGGTACTACAAGACAGTCCACTTCGCCTCCGCCGTGGGGATGACGATGTGCTGGGGCTTCACCGGCGCGCCGCTTCCTGGTTTCCCCTACGGCATCCACCGCTCCATGCAGCAGGCCATCGAGGATATCGA
>CAYNEJ010000049.1:16299-21813 GCA_964396205.1 uncultured Syntrophaceae bacterium | reverse complement strand
CGCCGTCATGCACCTGCTGGGATTCAGCCTGAACAACCTGTCCCTCATGGCCCTGACCCTGTCGGTCGGCTTTGTCGTCGACGACGCCGTCGTCATGATGGAGAACATCGTCCGCCGGATGGAGGAAGGAGAGGACGCCATGACGGCATCCCTCCGGGGCTCCCGGGAGATCGGCTTCACGATTCTCTCCATGACCCTCTCGCTCGTGGTCGTCTTCATCCCGATCCTCTTCATGGGCGGGATCATCGGCCGCCTGTTCCGGGAGTTCGCCGTCAGCATCGGCGTGGCCATTCTCGTCTCCGGGTTCATCTCCCTGACCCTGACCCCGATGCTCTGCAGCCGGCTGCTCCGCCACTATCGCGACGGCCGGCGGCGGCGCTTCCAGGAATGGACGGAGCGCTTTTTCCAGCGGGCCGCCGCCTTCTACGGTCGGACCCTCTGGGTGCCCCTCAACCACCCCCGGACCACCCTGGCCGTGACGGTGTTCATCCTGGCCCTTTCGGTCCTTCTGTTCTTCTGGATTCCGAAAGGCTTCGTTCCCTCCCAGGACCAGGACTACTTCCTCGTCTTTACCAAAGCCAGCGACCGGTCTTCCTTTGACTACATGGTGGAGCACCAGGACCAGGCAAACCGGATCCTTCAGGCCCACCCGGACCTGCGCGGCCTCTTCTCGATCGCCGGAAGCGACGCCGCCAACTCGGGCTTCTGCATCGTGACCCTGAAACCGGGCTCCGAGCGAAAGGAGAGCGTGGCCGAGATCATCAACGAGCTCCGGCCGAAGCTGAACAGCATCCCCGGCCTCGTTGCCTTCCCGTACAATCCCCCTCCCATCCCCATCGGCGGACGGCACTCCACCGCCAACTGGCAGTACACCCTCCAGAGCAACTCCCTGGAGGATCTCTACCGGACGGCGCTGATCCTGGAGGAAAAGATGGCCACCCTCCCGTCGCTGACGGACGTGGACTCGGACCTCAACATCCAGAGTCCCCGGATCCGGATCGTCATCGACCGGGACAAGGCCTCATCCCTGGGGCTGACGGCTTCCCAGATCCAGGACGGCCTCTACACGTCCTTCGGATCCCGCCAGGTCACAACCATCTATGGGGCGAGCAACGAGTACAACGTGATCCTGGAGCTGGACCCGGCGTTCCGCGAAGATCCATCCGTCCTGTCCCTGGTTTACATCAAATCTTCCAACAACAAGCTGGTGCCGCTGGAGGCCTTCGCCAGCCTGGAAGAGAAGCTGGTACCGCTGACGGTGAGCCACTCGGGACAGCTCCCCTCGGCCACGATCTCTTTCAATCTCAAGCAGGGCTTCTCCATCGACCAGGCCATGGCGGATGTCCGGAACGTCTCCCGCGAGGTGCTGCCCCAGTCCGTGACGGCCCAGTTCGAGGGGGCCTCGGAGGAGTTCCAGAAATCCTTCGGAAGCCTGGGCTTTCTTCTCTTCGTCACCATTTTCATCATCTACGTGGTCCTGGGCATTCTCTACGAGAGCTTCATCCACCCCGTCACCATCCTGTCGGCCCTGCCGCTGGCTGCCTTCGGGGCCCTCGTCTCGCTCCTCCTGTTCCGCCTGGAGCTGGATCTCTACGCCTTCGTGGGGATCATCATGCTCGTGGGGCTGGTGAAGAAGAACGGCATCATGATGGTCGACTTCGCCGTCGTGGCGGAGGAAGAGGAGAAGCTGGACGCCCGGAGCGCCATCCACAAGGCCTGTGTGGTCCGCTTTCGCCCCATCATGATGACGACCATGGCGGCCCTCTTCGGAACCCTGCCCATCGCGCTGGGCATCGGAGCCGGAGGCGACGCCCGGATGTCCATGGGCGTCTCCGTCGTCGGAGGGCTCCTGTTCTCCCAGATGCTCACCCTCTATGTAACCCCCGTCTTCTACATCTTCTTCGACCGCATCGGACAGTGGCTGAAACGCGGGAAGGGCCGTCCGGACGAGACCGGCACAACCCCTCCGCCTGCGGGACAAAACGGCGCAATCCCGGCCTGACGGCGGAAGAGCCGGGCCCGGCCGATCCCCTTTTCATGCCCGGAAAAGTGTGCCATATTCAGTCCTCTCACAAGGCACCGGGATCCGGGCATTGCCGAAGGGTTCAGGTTCGTCTCCCCCGTGATGATCCCCGGATGCGGGACAAGACGCGGCGTATGGAAGTCCTTGATATTCCTCATGACGGTTGCACGACCGGCAGAAAGGGAGGATTCGCCATGACGAGAGACACAGCGGAATGGAAGAGGCAGGCCACGGCGTTCGCCGTGGAGTTCGTCGAATCGGGGATGGTGGTCGGTCTGGGTCACGGCAGCACGGCCATCCATGCCGTGCAGCTGATTGCCGAGCGCCTTCGGGACGGGCGGATCCGGGATATCACGGGCATCCCCTGCTCCTTCCAGGCGGAGGAGGAGGCCCTCCGGTACAATGTCCCGGTGACGACGCTGGATGTCCGGCCCTCCATCGACCTGACCATCGACGGGGCCGACGAGGTGGACCCGAGCCTGAATCTCATCAAGGGCGGAGGGGGCGCCCTCCTCCGGGAAAAGATCGTCGCCCAGGCCAGCCGCCGCGTCATGATCGTGGTGGACGAGTCGAAGCTCTCGCCCCGCCTGGGGACCCGGCGAAGCGTCCCGGTTGAGGTGATTCCCTTCGGCTGGCGGTCCCAGGTGGCCTTCCTGGAATCCATCGGCGCCAAGGTGACCCACCGGCGCAACGCCGACAAGAGCCTCTTCAAGACCGACCAGGGCAACCTGATCATGGACTGCCGCTTCGGTCCCATCATGGCCCTCAAGGAGCTGGTCCGGGTCCTCGAATCACGGGCCGGAATCGTGGAGCACGGCCTGTTCCTGAATGCCGTCTCGGAGGTGGTCGTGGCCGGGGAGGCGGGCGTGCAGCACCTGAAAAAATCCTGACGGGCCGATCCGGGAGGCGACTCATGCCGGAATGGATGGATGATCGAACAAGACATCAGATTTCCGAAGCCCTGGAGGCGATGGAGAATCCGGTCCGGATCGTCCTCTTCACCCAGGAACATGCCTGCGGAACCTGCCGCGAGCAGAGGGAAATCCTCGAAGAACTGGTCCGGCTTTCGGAAAAGATCCGCCTGGACATCCGGGACATGGTCCGGGACGGGGAAGGGGCACGCCGCTACGGCATCGACAAGATCCCCGCGACCATCGTGGAGGGAAAGCGGGACCATGGGATCCGCTTTTTCGGCGTCACCGGAGGCTATGAGTTCACCTCTCTCCTGGAGGCCGTCCTGGCAGTCTCCAGTGAGGAGCACGGCCTGGAGCCGGCCGTCCTGGAGATCCTCAAGCTCATCGACCGTCCCGTCCACCTGGAGGTGATGGTCACCCTCACCTGCCCCTACTGCCCCAAGATGGTCCACCTGGCCCACCGCTTCGCCATGGCGAGCGACAACATCCGGTCCGACATGGTCGAGTCTTCCGGCTATCCCCACCTGGTACAGCGATACCGGGTCAGCGGCGTCCCCAAGACCGTCATCGACGAGGGGGCCGCCTTCGAGGGCGCCCTGCCCCCGGCGACGGCAGCCCTGGAGATCCTCAAGGCCGTCGATCCGGAGGCATACGAGCGGATTGAGGCGCGGCTGCGGGAGGAGCGGGGAGAGCGGGTCGTCACCGAGGCCCGGGAGGACCGTCTTTATGATCTCCTGATCGTCGGGGCGGGCCCCGCGGCCCTGACCGCCGCCGTCTATGCCGTCCGCAAGGGCCTGGACACGCTGCTTCTGGGGGAGCACACGGGAGGCCAGATGACCAACACAGCCGTCGTCGAGAACTGGCCGGGCATCGCCTCCGTCGGCGGCGACCTGCTGGCCACGCTGTTCCGGGACCACGCCGAGCGCTACCCCATGGCAGAGCGACTGCGGGTCAAGGTCCGGAAGATCGAGGCGGACCCGGAGGGCTTCCGCATCGCCACGACGGACGGCGGAATCTACCGGGGCCGGGCCGTCGTCTACTGCGCCGGCAAGGAGTACCGACGCCTCAACGTCCCCGGGGAGGCGAGGTTCATCGGGAACGGCATCGCCTTCTGCGCCACCTGCGACGCCCCCCTGTACCGGGACCACCGCGTCGCCGTCGTGGGCGGAGGGAATTCCGCCTTCACCGCCGTCCGGGATCTGATGCACTATGCCGCGGAGATCCACGTCATCCATGCCCTGGAGGACTTCGAGGCGGACCCGGTCCTGGTCGACGGGGTCCGGCAGGCCCGGCAGGTCGTTTTCCACCGGTCCTCCCGGGTCCTGGAATTCCTGGGAGACGAAAGCCTCGTCGGCGTGCGGATCGAGTCCGTCGACGGGAAGGCGAGGACGGACCTGGCCGTGGAGGGGGTGTTCCTGGAGATCGGCCTCGAGGCGAACACGGAACCCGTCCACGGTCTTGTCCCGCTGAACGGGGCGGGGGAGATCATTGTTGAAAGGGACCAGTCCTCGGCGGTGCCCGGCTTTTTCGCTGCCGGGGACGTGACGGACGAGCCGGAGAAGCAGATCGTCGTGGCGGCGGGTGCCGGGGCGAAAGCGGCCCTGGCAGCCGGCCGCTACCTGGATGCGGTCAGGCGGCGGGAGCCGGAAGCCGCCGGAGCCGGAGGGAACGGCTGATGAGCAAGGTCCGCCTCGGCATCAGCTCCTGCCTGCTGGGCGAAAACGTCCGCTACGACGGCGGCCACAAGCTGGACCGTTACCTCCGGGACACCCTGGGTGCCTGCGTGGAGTACGTTCCCGTCTGCCCCGAGGTGGAGTGCGGGCTGGGGGTTCCCCGGGAGTCGATGCACCTGGAGGGCGACCCGGGGCGGCCCCGCCTCGTCACCACGCGCACGAGACGGGACCTCACCGACCGCATGGAGGCCTGGGCGAACCGCCGGACGGCCCAGCTGGAAAAGGAGGGGCTCTGCGGATTCGTTTTCAAGAGCCGGTCCCCCTCCAGCGGCATGGAGCGGGTGAGCGTCTTCCCGGAAGGGGGCGGGCAGGCAGTCAAAAAGGGCTCCGGCATCTTCGCCCGGATCTTCATGGAGCACTTTCCCCTCCTGCCGGTGGAGGAAGAGGGGCGTCTCCAGGACCCGCTCCTCCGGGAAAACTTCATCGAGCGGATCTTCGCCTGCCGGCGGTGGCGCGAGATGAGCGAATCGGGGCGGAAGGCGTCGAGCCTGGTGCGGTTCCACTCGGTCCACAAGCTTTTCATCCTCGCCCACAGTGAAAAGCACTATCGCGAGATGGGAAAACTCGTGGCCGGAGCCGGAACGATCCCGGCGGGCGAGCTGTACGCCCGGTACGAGACGCTCCTGGTGGAGGCCCTCCGGCTCAAGGCCACACCGGCCAAGAACACCAATGTCCTCCAGCACATGGCGGGTTATTTCAAGAAGCAGCTTTCCGCCGCCGAGCGGCAGGAGCTGCAGGAGGTCATCGGCGACTACCGGCGGGGCGACATCCCGCTGATCGTCCCGGTCACCCTGATCCGCCACTACGTCCGGAAGTTCGACGAGCCCTACCTGAAGGAGCAGGT
>CAYNEJ010000049.1:0-16199 GCA_964396205.1 uncultured Syntrophaceae bacterium | reverse complement strand
GAGCATGCAGGCGATGAGGATCCACTTTCCCGCCGCCGGCAGGCCGCCGAAGTTATCCATCGGCCCGACGGCACCCAGGCCCGGTCCGACGTTTCCCAGGCTGCTGGCCACCGAGGAGACGGCGGTCATGAAATCAACCCCCAATGCGCTCATCACAAGCGTCGCCAGGACGAAGATGCCCATAAAGAGGATGAAAAATCCCCAGACGCTGCGGAGGACAGCCTGGGAGACAGGGATTTTCCCGAGCTTCACGATCGTCATGGCGTGAGGATGGATCACGCGAACGATCTCGAGATAGGCGTGCTTGACCAGCAGAAGCAGGCGGAGCGTCTTGATGCCGCCTCCGGTGGATCCCGCCATGCTGCCGAGAAACATGCACAGGAGCAGCACGATCTGGGAAAAGGCCGGCCACTGCTCGAAGTCCGCCGTGGTGTAACCCGTCGTCGTCAGAATCGAAGCCACCTGGAAGGAGGCGTAGCGGAGGGCCTCCGGGGCCGACGGGCAGGTCCGGCCGAAGAGATCCGCCGCCACCAGGAGTGTCAGGACCCCGAAGAGGAGAAGATAGACCCGGATCTCCGGGTCGTTCCGAACCGACCGGAAATTCCCCCGGAGAAGCTTGTAGTGGAGAGCGAAGCTGATCCCCGCGAGGATCATGAACACGGTCACGACCATCTCGATATAGAGGCTGTTGTAGGCGGCGATGCTGGCATTCCTGGTGGAAAATCCTCCCGTGGGCATCGTCGTGAAGGTGTGGCAGACGGCGTCGAAGAGGGACATGCCGCCGAAGAGGAGCAGGACGATCTCGGCGAGGGTGAGCAGAACGTAGACTTTCCAGAGGGCTTTCGCCGTATCGGAGATCCGCGGCGTCAACTTGTCCACCACGGGACTGGGCGTTTCCGCCTTGTAGAGCTGCATCCCTCCGATCCCGAGGAAGGGCAGGATCGCGATGGAAAGGACGATGATCCCCATGCCCCCGAGCCACTGGGTCAGGCTCCGCCAGAGGAGGACACCTTTCGGCAGCCCTTCGACGGCGCTGAAAATGCTGGAGCCCGTGGTGGTGAAGCCGGAGACGCTCTCGAAAAAGGCGTCCGTGAAGCCCGGAATTGCGCCCGTCAGGAGATAGGGCAGCGTCGATACCAGGCCGGCGAGCACCCAGCCCCCCGTGACGATGGCGACGCCGTCCCGATGGCTCAGGTACCGGTCGGCCGGGCGCCCCGAGGCGGCTCTCATCGCCAGGCCCAGGCCCCCGGTGAGGACCGCCGCGAGCAGGAGAGACCGGACGCACGCCTCGCTGTACCAGACGGAGACCAGGACGGGCAGAACCATGCAGAGGCTCAGGACGAGGACCAGGATCGAAAGCAGGTGGGCAATGAGCCGCCCGTTCATGCAAAATACTCCAGCTTCACCGTCAGGAGCTTTTCCAGCCGGGCGACAACGTCCTGCATGGCGAAGATGATGAGCCGGTCCCCCGGCTTGACCGTCGTGTCTCCCCGGGGAATGATGATCTCCTCCCCCCGCACGACGGCCCCCAGGATCGCCCCCCGTGGGAACTTCACCCGGGAGAGGGGAGCCCGGACGATCTCCGACGTCTCCAGGGCCTCCGCCTCGATCGCCTCGGCCTGCTCCTCCCGGAGGGGAGTCACCGACAGGATCCGGCCCCGCCGGATATACTGGAGAATGGCCCGAACCGCCGCCATCCGCGGATTCAGGACCGTGTCGAGCCCCATGGCGGAGACAACGGGCATGTAGCTGAGCTTGCTCACCCGCGTGATCGTGCGGCGGGCGCCGAGCCCCTTGGCAAGCAAGGAGATGAAGACGTTGCTCTCCTCGTCGCCCGTGACGGCGATGAACAGGTCCGAGGCGCCGGCGTTTTCTTCCCTGAGAAGATCCCGCTCGGTCCCGTCCCCCCGGATGACCAGGACCGTGTCCAGGCTCGCCGCCATCTTCTTGCAGCGGTCCCCGTCGTGATCCAGGATCCGGACGTTCAGGCCCCGGCCGTCGAGGGCCCGGGCCACGGCGAACCCCGTTTCCCCGCCGCCGACGATGAAGACGTTCTTCACGGGGCCGGTCTCCAGGTTGAGCCGTTCGAGGGTGGCGTCAAGATGGTCCGCCCGGACCACCATGTAGACCAGGTCGTGGGGCTGGATCTCGTCTCTACCGCTGGGGATCAGGATCTGGTGTCCCCGGACGATCGCCGCCACCAGGGCGCTCCCCTCGAATCCCCGGAGTGCGTTCAGCTTCTTCCCGGAAAAAGGGGAGTCGGCGGTCACGAAGAACCCGATGAGCTTGACCTTGCCGCCGACGAAATCGACCGCCTCGGAGGCCCCTGGAATCTTCATGAGGTTCAGGATCGACTCCACCATCATGATCCGGGGGCTGATGATCAGGTCGACCCCGAGAAGCTCCTTCTGGAAGAGCTCCTTCTCCCGGAGATACTCCTCGTTCTTGACCCGGGCGACCTTGAGCATGTGGCGGTTGAGGCTCCGGGCCAGAAGGCACGAGATCAGGTTCACCTCGTCGCTGTCCGTGGCCGCAACCAGCATGTCCGCATCCGCGATTCCCGAGTCCCGGAGCACCTGGGGGCTGGTTCCGGACCCCTGGTAGGACTGGACGTCCAGGTTCTCGCCGATCCGCCGGATCTTTACCGGGTCCTTGTCGATGAGCACCACGTCCTGTCTCTCTTCCGACAGCTTCTTCGCGATGTGGTAGCCGACCTCGCCGGCCCCGACAATGATGATCTTCACGTTCGACTCAGTCCCTCCCGGCTCTTTTCCGGGAGTCCTTATATCACAGATACGGGGAATAAAAAGAGAGAACCGGAAGCATCGGGGACAGCGGGCAGTTTGTACTTGACAGGCCGCGGCCCGCTGGACTAACGTTCCTCGATGAAAAGGACCGGTCCTTTTAACTTGATCCGGCGAGATTGAAAAAGGAACGCCATGAAAAAACCGCTCTGCAACGACAGGATGACGTGACACCTTCCCAATATCCGGGAAGGTTTTTTTTTGCCAAGGGGGGTAACCCGTCGCATGGAAAAGAAAAAAGTGGTCATGGATGTGGAAGGCATCGACCGTTCCCTCACCCGGATCGGCTATGAAATCCTCGAGCGGAACAAGGGAATCGAAGACCTGGCCCTGATCGGCATCCGGACGGGCGGGATCTATCTCGCCCAGCGGCTCCAGATCAAGATCGAGCAGATCGAGAAGGCCCGGGTTCCCATGGGAATCGTCGACATCACCCTCTACCGGGACGACATCCAGACCTCCAAAAGGAAACCCCCGTTGGGCAAGACGGACATCCCCTTTTCCCTGGACGACCGGAAAATCGTCCTGGTGGACGACGTCCTGTTCACCGGACGGACAATCCGGGCTGCCATGGATGCCCTGATCGACTTCGGCCGGCCGAAACTCATTCAACTGGCCGTCCTGATCGACCGGGGGCACCGGGAGCTCCCCATCCGGGCCGACTTCGTCGGCAAGAACCTCCCCTCCTCCCTCTGGGAGGATGTGAGCGTGCACCTGACGGAAAAAGACGGCGTCGACGAAGTCGTCATTGAGCCCGGCCAGGAATAACCAGGAAACCGGCCATATGACCGGCGGACGTATCAGACAGACCAGCGAGGCCCGCCTATGATCCTGCAGAAGAAAGATGTCCTGGGCATCAAGGACCTGTCGGTCGAGGAGATCACGGTCATCCTCGACACGGCGGAGTCCTTCGTGGAGGTGTCCTCCCGGGAGATCAAGAAAGTTCCGACCCTGCGCGGCAAGACGATCATCAACCTCTTTTACGAGGCCAGCACGCGCACCCGGACTTCCTTTGAAATCGCCGGGAAGCGGCTGAGCGCCGACACCATCAACATCTCCGCCTCCACCAGCAGCGTGGTGAAGGGGGAAACCCTGATCGACACGGCGAAAAACCTGGAGGCCATGAACCCCGACGTGATCGTGATCCGCCACAGCGCCTCCGGGGCGCCCCACATGCTGGCGCGGATGGTGAGGCAGTCCGTCATCAACGCCGGCGACGGGGCCAACGAGCACCCGACCCAGGCCCTGCTCGACCTCATGACGATCCGCCTGAAGAAAGGCGGCGTGGCGGGCCTGAAGGTGGCCATCGTCGGCGACATCGCGCACAGCCGGGTGGCCCGCTCCAACATCTACGGCCTCCACAAAATGGGAGCGCAGGTGACGGTGGCGGGCCCCGCCACGATGATGCCCCGGGACATCGAGGGCCTGGGTGTGGAGGTCCGGACATCCCTCGAGGAGGCCGTCCCGGGGGCGGATGTGATCATGATGCTTCGCATTCAGACGGAACGGCAGCAGCAGAACATCTTCCCCTCCCTCCGGGAATATGCCCAGCACTACTGCCTGAGCCGGCGACACCTCGACCTGGCCGGCCCGAATGTCCTGGTCATGCACCCCGGACCCATCAACAGGGGGGTGGAGATCGCCCCGGAGATCGCCGACGGACCCTCATCGGTGATCCTGGAACAGGTGACCAACGGGGTGGCCGTGCGGATGGCCCTCCTCTACCTCCTCACAGGGGGAAAGCAATGAATCTCCTTCTCAAAAACGGGCGGATCGTCGATCCCACCCAGAACATCGACGGCCCCCTGGATATCCTGATCCGGAACGGCAAGGTGGCCCGGATCGCCCGGAACATCCCTTCCCCCGCCGGGAAGGGCGGGAAAACCGACAGCGGCACGACCGTCCTGGACATGAAGGGGCTCGTGGTGGTCCCCGGACTCATCGACATGCACGTGCACCTGCGGGAACCCGGCTTCGAGTATAAGGAAACGATCGCGACGGGCTGCGAGGCCGCCGTGGCGGGGGGATTCACCGCCGTGGCCTGCATGGCCAACACCGATCCCGTCAACGACAACCGCTCCGTGACGGAGTTCATCCTCCGGAAGGCCGCGGCCTGCGGAAAGGCCCGTGTCCATCCCGTGGCGTCGATCACCCGGAACCTGGAGGGAAAAATCCTCTCTGAATTCTGGGACCTGAAGGAGGCCGGGGCCGCGGCCTTCTCCGACGACGGCCGTCCCGTCACGAACGGATCCGTCATGCGCCGCGCCCTGGAATACGCCCATTCCCTGGACATGCCCGTCCTGTCCCACAGCGAGGACCCGACCCTCTCGGCGGGCGGCGTGATGAACGAGAGCCTCGTCTCGACGGAGCTCGGGCTCAGGGGGATCCCGGCGGCGGCGGAAGAGGCCATGATCGCGCGGGACATCCTGCTGGCGGACTACACCCGCACCTCCATCCACATCTGCCACGTCACCACCGCCGGGTCCGTGCACCTCATCCGCGACGCCAGGGCCCGGGGTGTCGCCGTGACGGCGGAGACGGCCCCCCACTACTTCACCTTGTCCGACGAGGCCCTCAGGGACTACGACACGAACCTGAAGGTCAACCCGCCGCTTCGCTCCGCCTTGGACGTGGAGGCGGTCCGCGAGGCCCTGCGGGACGGGACCCTCGACGCCGTGGCCAGCGACCACGCCCCCCACGCCCTCACCGACAAGGCCGTCGAGTTCGATGACGCCGCCTTCGGCATGGTGGGCCTGGAAACCTCCCTGGGGCTCACCCTGAAGCTGGTCCACAAGGGGATTCTCACCCTGCCCGAGCTGGTTCTCCGGATGAGCGTCCGGCCGGCACAGATCCTCCGCGTCCCCGGGGGTACCCTGAAGCCCGGGTCCGACGCGGACATCACCGTGCTGGACCTGAACCGCTTCTGGACGGTGGACAGCGGCTCCTTCCGCTCCCGGAGCCGGAACACGCCGTTCCAGGACATGCCCATGAAAGGCCGGGCGGTGATGACCATCGTGGGCGGCCAGGTCGTCTACCGTGAATCCGAGAACGCCTCTTAAGGCCGAGGCCTTCGTCCTCCGGACGCTGGATTACGGGGACTCGGACCGCATTGTCACCTTCCTGACGGACGACTTCGGCAAGGTGCGGGGAATCGCCAAGGGCGCCCGGAAGAGCCGGAAACGGTTCGCCAACGCCCTGGAGCCCTTCTCCCGTGTCCGGATCCTCTTCACCCGTCGCTCCCGGGACTCCCTCGCCCTGATCGAATCCAGCGAACCCGTGGACCACCACGAGTCCCTCCGGGGGGACCTGGAAAAGACGCTTCTCGCGTCCTGCATCGTCGATCTCGCGGACCACTTTTCCGTGGAGGGGAAGAGAAACGATGCACTCTACGGACTGGTCCGTGATTTCCTGCACCTCCTCGACCGGGAGCCGGCCCTGACGGAGGATCACCTTCGGTTCTTCGAGATCCGCCTCCTGAAAGCCGCCGGCTTCGAGCCCGTCCTGGACCGGTGCACCGCCTGCCGGTGCGAGGCGGGAAACGGGGTCTGGCGCTTCGACCCGCGGCAGGGCGGAATCCGCTGCGGCGCCTGCGGCACGGAAGATCCCGACGCCGTCACCGTCTCGGCGGGAACCCTGAAAACCCTCCTCCTGGGCAAGGAGTCGGATCTCGAACGAATCGGGCGGATCTCCTTCACCCGCCAGGCGGCGGAGGAAAGCCGCGTCCTGATGTCCCGCTTCATCCGGCACATCCTGGGGCGGGAGCTCAAGTCGCTCCAGGTCCTGCGCGCCGTGCGGCGCCTGGAGGGATAGCCATGGACCGGGCCGCCCTGGATTCCCTCGTGGACAGCGCCCCCCGGGAACCCGGCGTCTACATCATGAAGGGCCGGGAGGGGGAGATCCTCTACGTCGGCAAGGCCAAGGACCTCAGGAGCCGCCTCAAGAACTACGCCGGCGGGACGGACGGGCGGTTCATGATCCCCTTCCTCATCGGCCGCCTCCACGACGTGGAATTCATCGTCACGGCCACGGAGAAGGAAGCCCTGCTCCTGGAGAACACCCTCATCAAGGAGCACCGTCCCCGCTACAACGTCGATTTCCGGGACGACAAGGCCTACGTTCACATCCGCATCGATACGCGGGAGCCATTCCCGCGTTACCAGCTCGTCCGCCGCCCGCGGAAGGACGGCGCCCGCTACTTCGGTCCCTTCCCGTCCAGCGCCTCGGCCCGGCAGACCCTCTCTTTTCTCCACGGTCTCTTCCCTCTCCGGACCTGCCGGGACACGGACTTCCGCGGCCGCCGCCGGCCCTGCCTGGAGTACCAGATCCGCCGCTGCTCGGCCCCCTGCACGGGTCTCATCGGAGCGGGTCCGTACGCCGCCCACGTGACGGACAGCCTGGCCTTCCTCGAAGGCCGGGAGCGGGTCCTCCTGGCGGATCTTCGCCGGAGGATGGAAAAGGCCGCGGAGGCGCTTCGGTTCGAGGAGGCGGCCCGGCTCCGCGACCGCATCGGGGCCATCGAGCGGGTCCTGGAGAAGCAGCACGTCTTTTCCATGGCCTGTCACGACCGGGACGTTTTCGGCATCCACGGGGAAGAGAATCTGACCCAGGCCTGCCTTCTCTTTGTCCGCAAGGGAAAGGTAACGGGGCAGCACCTTTTCCCCCCGATCCGCCTCGCCCTCGGGCGGGAGGAGATCCTCTCGGCCCTTCTGAAGCGCTACTATGACGGGGAGGTCCGCATCCCGCGCGACATCCTCCTTCCCGCGGAGATCCCGGACCGGGAGGTCGTCTCCGAATGGCTGAGCGAACGGAGCGGCCGGCGGGTTGCACTTTCCGTTCCCCAGCGGGGCGAGCCGCGAAGGCTGGTGGAGATGGCCGTCCGGAACGCCAGGAATGCCGCAGAAACGGCGCACTCGACCGGATTCGATCCCCGGGCGGCCCTGGAACTGGCCGTGCAGAAGCTCGACCTGAAGAAGATCCCGGAGCGGATCGAGTGCTTCGACATCGCCAGCATCGGGGCGGAGGTCGCCGTCGGCTCAAAGGCGGTCTTCACGGCGGGCCGTCCCGATCGGGGACGGTACCGCCGCTACCGGATCCGGACGGTGGAAGGCATCGACGACTACGGCATGATGTATGAGGTGCTCCGGAGGCGCCTCTCGGGAGACGAGGAGTTGCCCGGGCTGATCGTCGTGGACGGCGGGAAGGGACACCTGCGGGTGGCCCTGTCGGCCCTCCGGGACACCGGTACGACGGGTGTGGACGTGATCGCCCTGGCCAAGGAATCCCGGGAGCACCGGCCCGGCGGGAAAGAGGTCCGGGGAGACCGGGTGTTTCTCCCCGGCCGCCGGGATCCCCTCGATCCGGCCCGCTGGCCCCCACTCCTGCACCTGCTCCAGCAGGTCCGCGACGAGGCCCACCGGTTCGCCCAGGACTATCTCCACCGGCGCAAGACCGGGAAGGACCTCTCCTCCGCCCTGGACGGAATTCCCGGCGTCGGACCGACGCGCCGCAAGGCCCTGCTTAAGGCCCTGGGCTCCGCGGCGGCGGTTCGCACGGCCGACGTCCCGACCTTGCAAAAGGCCGGCGGGATTGGTAAGAAAACCGCAGAGAGGATCGCCGCCTTCTTCCGGGAATTGCCGGGCGGCCCGGCCGGTTCATGAGTTTTCTTTCCATCCTGATCATCGCCGTGGGGCTCGGCATGGACGCCTTCTCCGTGGCTATCGGCATCGGCGCCGCCCGGGGACGCATCTCCCCCGGCCCCGTTCTCCGGCTTTCCATATCCTTCGGGGCCTTCCAGTTCTTCATGCCGATCCTCGGCTGGCTGGCGGGAAGAACCGTCGTCGATTCCATCTCCGAGTACGACCACTGGGTGGCCTTCGGGCTCCTCCTCTTCGTGGGCGCCCGGATGATCCATGAATCCCTGGCCGGGGACGGAAAGGAGCGGAAAGACCGGGGAGACCCGACGCGGGGATGGACGCTCCTCATGCTCTCGGTGGCCACGAGCATCGACGCCCTGGCGGTGGGGATGACCATGGCCCTGCTCAAGACGCCCATCCTGTACCCGAGCGCCGTCATCGGCGTCGTCGCCTTCGGGATGACCATGGCGGGAATGCTGGCCGGGACCCGGCTGGCGACCCTCTTCGGACGGAAGGTGGAACTGGTGGGAGGACTGATCCTGATCGGCATCGGCATCCAGATCCTCATCGAACACATGACATGATCGACCCGGGAGGTCGCCATGAAGCGTGAAACCCGCTCGTGCGAGGCAACATCGCCTGTCTTCAGGTTCCACCTGCTGCCGTCGGAACCGGGCATCGCTGCGGTTGTCCGGCAGACCTGCGAAGCCGGCCTCGTCGTCCGCATCTATCTCCCCGCCCCCCGCCGCGAGGTGATGCGCAGGATCGGCCGGGATTACCCCGGGGCAATCCCGGCGGAGGCCCGATCCATCGGGGAGATGGAAAAGGCTCTCGACCGCCTCCTCTGCGGGGAGGCGGTCCCCGTTCCCCTGGAGGAGCTGGAGATGGCCCCTCTGGCTCCCTTCCGGCACCGGGTACTTGCGGAGACGGGACGGATTCCCCGGGGAAAGGTGAGGACCTACGGCTCGCTGGCGGCCACCGCCGGTCATGCAGGAGCGGCCCGGGCCGTCGGCGCGGTCATGGCGGCCAATCCCTTCCCGCTGGCGATCCCCTGCCACCGGGTCGTCCGGTCCGACGGCAGCCTGGGCGGCTTCGGCGGCGGCCTGGCCCTGAAGCGAGCCCTGCTGGAGCGGGAAGGAATCCTGTTTGACAAGCGGGGCCGGATTCGCCCCGGTTTTCTCGTCTGAGTCGTCCCCGGAGGCGCGCGGCAAGGCGCGCTCCCCTGATTCCGGATGCGGGAGAACCGGGGAACCGGGATCCCGGATCTCCAGGAAGGAGGCACCGGTCATGAAGGCATTGGAAATCCTGAGGAAAAAGAGGAAAGAAGAGTCTTATCCGGGCATGCACTCGTCTCCGTCTCCGCCCCCGTCGCCGACGCCGGCCGGATCCTACGAGCCCGTCAAGCCCAAGGCCGGGGGCTGGCGGGCGCTGCCCTTTCTCCTCATCCTGGGGATCATCATCGTCCTGTCCGCAGCCTACGATTTTCTCCGCGAGTCGGATCCCTTCCGGCTCTGCGAGACCTACCTGAAGCAGAATCCCCGGATCAGCCAGGAGGTGGGCGAGGTCCGGAACGTGAAGCCCTGGTTCCCCGCCAGCATCAGCACTTCCGGGCAGTCCGGACGGGCCTCCATGACCTTCCTCGTGGAAGGCACGACGGGATCCACCAAGGTCCGGGCGACCCTGGCGAAACAGCGCGGCGCCTGGAAGATCCTGACCGTCTCCTACGAGGATCGGCAGGGAAGGATGCAACCCCTCGTCGTGGAGACGCCCCAGGCGGAGCGGTCCGGAGATGTCCCCGTCACCGTGCGGAAGTCCGCCGCGGCGGGGCCCATCCGGGAGGGCCTGCTGCACCTGAGAAAGAACGACCTGGAACAGGCCGTCGCCGCCTTCGGCCGGGCCATCGAGGCGGATCCGATGAATGACGCGGCCCATTACCTGCGGGGCCGGGCCCTGGCAAGACAGAACCAGGAGGCCCGCGCCCTGGTGGACCTGGACCGGGCGGTGGCGCTGAACCCCCGAAACGCCGACGCCTGGAACTGGATGGGATGGATCCACAGCCGGGGCAAGCGGAACGACGAGGCCATCGCCGCCCTCACGAAGGCCATCGAGCTTCGTCCCAACAACGGCTGGGCCTACTACAACCGGGGAAGCTGCTATTACCGGAAGGGGGAAGTCCAGAAATCCCTGGAGGATGCGCAGACGGCCTGCACCCTGGGAATCAAGGACGCCTGCAAGGTCCAGGACCGGTTGAAAAAGACCTGAGCATCGGCCCGACTTCCGCCACCGGGAGGGATCCAGAAGCATGAACCTCGTCACGCTCGCCAATGACAACCTCAGCCGCTTCGGCGAATACCCGTTCCTGGTCTTCGACGGAGAGGCCTTCACCAATGCGGAAATCCTCCGCGCCGCCGGCCGACTGGCCTCCGGTCTGAAAAGGCTCGGGATCGGCAGGGGCGACCGGGTGGCGGTGCTTCTGCCCAACAGCCCCGAAGTCATCATCGGCTACCAGGGAATCCTGCGGTGCGGCGCCGTCATCGTCCCCGTCATCCCGTCCGTCGGGGCGACGGAACTGGGACATATCCTGAACGACTGCGAAGCCAAAGGCCTCATCACGAGCCCGGAAATCCTGCATGCCCACAAGGCACTCCTCGATTCCGCCAGGTCCCTGAAACACTGCATCCTCACCGGGGATGCCCCTCCTTCCGGAACGCTCCCCTTCCGATCCCTGTCCGAAGCGGATCCCGGGGACGGCGGGCCGCCGGACATCGGAGAGGAGGACCTGGCTGTCATCCTCTACACGGCGGGAACGACCTGGAACCCCAAGGGGGTGATCCTGACCCACGCCAACCTGTATTCCAACGCCGTCAACGCCGCCCGGGCCCACGGGACAAAGGCGTCGGACGTGACACTGGTGGCCCTGCCCCTCTCCCATTCCTTCGGCATCACGACCATGAACAAGGCCTTTCAATACGGTAATCTCCACGTCCTGATGCGGAGATTCCAGGCGGAGGAGGCTTTCGCCCTGATCGAGAGGCACCGGGTGACCGATTTTCCGGGCGTTCCGGCCATGTTCATGATGATGCTGAACAGCCCGGCGGCGGCAAAGCACGACCTCTCGTCGCTGAAGAAATGCCTGGCCGGCTCGGCACCCTTTCCCCTTCCGGCGCTCCGGCGCTTCGAGGAAACCTTCCGCTGCACCGTCTATCCCGCCTACGGGCTCTCGGAGGCGTCGCCGGCGGTGAGCACCAATTACCAGGGCCGGCCCGTCAAGCCGGAATCCGTCGGCCAGCCGATCCCCTCCGCGGAAGTGCGGATCGTCGACGACCGGGACCGCGACGTCGCACCCGGGGAAGTGGGAGAGCTGATCGTCCGGGGTCCCGGCGTTGCGGCGGGTTACCTGCATCTTCCCGAAGAAACCGCGCGGACGTTCCGGGACGGCTGGCTCCACACGGGGGACATGGCGAGGATGGACGGGGACGGCTACCTGTACATCGTGGAGCGTAAGAAGGACCTGATCATCCGCGGCGGCTTCAACATCTACCCGCGCGACATCGAAGAGGTCCTCCACCGGCACCCCGCCGTCCGGGACGCGGCGGCCGTCGCAATGCCGGACCCGGTCGTCGGGGAGGAGGCCGTCGCGTACGTGGAACTCCGGGAGGACGCGACCACTTCGGAAGAAGCGCTCCTTCAGCACTGCCGGGATCATCTTTCCCGGCACAAGTGGCCGCTGCGCATCGCCGTCATCGACCACCTGCCGCGTAATCCCATGGGCAAGATCCTGCGGAGGGAACTGCGAAAGCGGACGGCCTCCGGGGAATGATCCCCGCCGCAGGCTGAACGGCTCCCCGGCAGGGCGGGAGAACCGATCGCCCGGGAGAGCGCGGCGTCCTCCGGAGCCCTCCCGGGAACATCATGAAAACCAAAGCAAAGGAGAAATGCCCGATGCCGAAAAACAAGACGGGAAAGAAGGTGCTGGTGCTTCTGGGAAGTCCGCGGAAGAAGGGGAACACGGCGATCCTCGCCGGAGAGATCACCCGGGGAGCCGCCTCGAAGGGGGCGGAGGTGGAGACGGTGTACCTCCACGGTCTGAAAATCTCCCCCTGCCAGGGCTGCATGGCCTGCCAGAAAAAGAACGCAAAACGCTGTGCCCTCGACGACGACATGCAGGAGCTCTACCCGAAGCTCCTGGCCGCCGACGCCTGGGTCATCGCCAGCCCGGTCTACTGGTTCACCATGACCGCCCAGACGAAGCTCTGGATGGACCGCTGCTTCGCCCTGCCCGCCTACGGGAAGGAGCCCTTCCGGGGGAAACGCATCGCCGTGGCCATGGCCTACGGCGGGGAGGACCCCTTCGATTCCGGCGCCGTCAACGCCCTCCGGGCCTTTCAGGACGCCTATGCCTACGTGGAGGCCGATCTCGTCGGCACGGTCTACGGAAGCGCCATGGAGGCCGGAAAGATCAAGGCCGACGAAAAGGTGATGAAGGAGGCCCGGGCGCTTGGAATGAAACTGGCGGGGCCGTGACGAACCCGGCCGGCGGGGAAGCTGAAATCCGCTGCGGTGACGGGTCCGTTTCGCATCTTTAACAAAAAATCACTTGACATCTTATCCGCGTTTCCCTAAGCGGAGTGAACGTTCATTCCGGACCTTTGAATGAGGAGTTGCGGACGTTCCCATGAAAACACCCACCAAGCGCGACGAGATTCTGCAGGCAGCCTTGGAGCTGATCGCCGAGCATGGCTTCCACGGGGCACCCATGGCCATGATCGCGGAAAAAGCGGGCGTGGGAGCGGGAACGATCTACCGCTATTTCGAGACGAAGGACGTCCTGATCCGGCAGCTCTTCGATGAGCTGAAAGGGAATATCATGGCAGCCCTCCTGGCGGGTCACCCGACCGGCAGACCGTCCCGGGAGCGGTTTTTTCACTTGTGGAAAGTGCTGCTCCGGTACATGGCCGCCAATCCGCTCCATTTCCGATACATGGAACAGTATCACAACTCCCCCTACGGCGTGGCCCAGCACCGGGACAGGCTCCTGAACAAGCCGGAAGAACAGGATCCCATCCGGGACCTTTTCGAGGAGGGAGTCGAACAGCAGATCCTGAAGGACCTCCCCATCATGGTTTTGTTTTCCCTGGCCTTCGGTCCCCTGTTCGGCCTGATCCAGGATCAGCTCAACGGGTTCATCGAAATGGACGAAGACCTGACCGAAAGAACCGCGGAGGCCTGCTGGGACGCGTTGAAAAGGTAACAAAAGCAGGCACGGACGGGCGGAGATCTGCCCCGCGTTTCCATGGTGGGAAGAATGAACATTCATTCCGTGAATATGTTTCCGGGAGGTTCCTCAGAAGCGAATACCGCGCCCGGGAGCGGGCGGTAAACGACTGGAAGGCAACGACATCGAGGTGTGGCATGCAGATTTTCGAAAGAACAGGGCGGATGGCCGCCGCCGTGATTTTCCTGGGCATACTGATCACTGCCGGATGCGGGCAGCAGACCGCGGGGGGACCGCCGCAGGGCGGACCACCGGAGGTCGCCGTCATTACCATCCAGCCGCAACCCGTGGCGACAACGACGGAACTGGCCGGCCGGACCAAGGCCCACCAGATCGCCGAGGTGCGTCCCCAGGTGGGGGGCATCGTCCAGAAGCGCCTGTTCACGGAAGGCTCCGACGTCAGGGCCGGGCAGGTTCTTTACCAGATCGATCCGGCCACCTACCAGGCGGCGTTTGACAATGCCCGGGCCGCCCTCGCCCGGTCGGAGGCCAATCTCCCGGCGATCCGGCTGAAGGCCGAGCGCGTGCGGGAACTCCTGGCCGACAAGGCAGTCAGCCAGCAGGACTATGACGACGTGACAGCCGCCCTGAAACAGGCCGAGGCGGACGTCCAGTACTGGAAGGCCATGGTTGAAAACGCCCGGATCAACCTGAAATACACCTCCGTTACGGCACCCATCTCGGGCCGCATCGGGAGATCCAGCGTGACCGAGGGCGCCCTCGTCTCGGCCCAGCAGCCCGCATCCCTGGCCACCGTCCAGCGGCTGGATCCCATGTACGTGGATGTGCCCCAGTCCACGACCGAGCTTTTGCGGCTGCGGCGCAGCGCGGAAGAGGGCCGCCTCGACCAGAACGGGACAAAGCAGAGAAAAGTCCGGCTCATCCTGGATGACGGCAGGCCCTATCCCCTGGAGGGGACCTTGGAGTTCCGGGACATCACGGTCGATCCGACAACCGGCTCGGTCGTCCTCCGGGCGGTCTTCCCCAATCCGAAGGGCATCCTCCTGCCGGGCATGTACGTCCGGGCGGTGGTGCAGGAGGGCGTCCACAAGCAGGCCATCCTCGTTCCCCAGCAGGCCGTGTCGCGGGATCCCAAGGGCAATCCCCTCGCGCTGATCGTGGATGCCGAAGGGAAAGTCCAGCAGCGGATGATCACGACGGACCGCGCCATCGGCGACCAGTGGCTCGTCACCTCCGGTCTCGCGGCGGGCGAGAAGGTCATCGTCGAGGGCATGCAGAAGGCAAGGCCGGGCAGCACCGTAAAGGCCGTTCCTTTTGTCGCCGAGGAGGAAAAAAGTCCCGGGGCGGCGAACGGCACAACCCCGCAGCCGGCAGCAAAGAACGGGCGGTGATCGGCGATGCTGTCGAAATTCTTCCTGGACCGTCCGGTTTTCGCGTGGGTCATCGCCATCATCATCATGGCGGCGGGGGGCCTCGCGATCTACAACCTGCCCATCTCCCAGTACCCCCTCATCGCGCCGCCCTCCATCGCCATCAGCACCTATTATCCCGGGGCCTCGGCGGAGACCGTGGAGAACAGCGTCACCCAGATCATCGAGCAGAAGATGACGGGCTTCGAGAAGCTGCTCTACATGTCCGCCACCAGCGATTCCTCGGGCTCCTCCCGAATTGAGCTGACCTTCGAGGCGGGAACCGACCCGGATCTCGCCTGGGCCCAGGTGCAGAACAAGCTCCAGCTCGCCATGTCCAGCCTGCCCGACGTGGTCAAGAATCAGGGGGTCCAGGTCAGCAAGTCCACCCGGAACTACCTGATGGTCGTGGGCCTGATCTCGGAAGACGGAAGCATGGACGGCAACGACCTGAGAGACTTCGCCGTCTCCAACCTGGAGAAGGTCCTGGCGCGGGTCCCCGGCGTGGGCGAGGTTCAGATCTTCGGCAGCGGCTACGCCATGCGCGTCTGGGTCGATCCCAACAAGCTCCGGGATTACAGCCTGACGATGGCGGAGGTGGTCGCGGCGCTCAAGACCTACAACGTGGAAGTCTCCGCCGGGCAGTTCGGCGGGGCGCCGGCGGTGAAGGGCCAGCGCCTGAACGCCTCCATCGTCGTCCAGAACATGCTCAAGACCCCCGAGGAGTTCGCCGCCATCCCCATCCGCATCAACCCGGACGGCTCCGTGGTTCGCATCCGGGACGTGGGCCGGACGGAGCTGGGGACCGAGGCCTACGACATCGCGGGCGCCTTCAACGGGAAGCCCTCCGCGGGCATCGCCATCCGGCAGGCCGCCGGCGCCAACGCGCTGGATACGGCCAACGGCGTCCGGGCGAAAATGGCGGAGATGAGCCGGTTTTTCCCCGCGGGGATCACGATCGTCTATCCCCACGACACCACCCCCTTCATCCGGGTGGCCATCAATGAAGTGGTGAAGACCCTCTTCGAGGCGATCTTCCTGGTCTTCCTGGTCATGTGGCTCTTCCTGGGCAACATGCGGGCCACCCTGATCCCGACCATTGCCGTGCCGGTGGTCC
>CAYNEJ010000048.1:18502-22086 GCA_964396205.1 uncultured Syntrophaceae bacterium | reverse complement strand
AGCGTCGCTTGAGGCGGCAGGCAACTGCCGTCCCAGATGAATGATCACCACCGCCCGGCCGGTAACAGCCGTGCGGAACAGAACTCGGCTTACGATCTGGTCCGGCACCCCTTACCAAAGACCATCAAAGGCATCCTGAAAAATCTCGATATGGGTCCCCGACGGATATACCTTCACCGATACGACGTCGAAGCGGCACTTTTCGTCCTGAAGACCCTTCCTGTTCAGATACTGCAGGGAGATTTTCGTCAGTCTCCGCTGCTTATCAGGCCCTACGGAATCCTCCGGCTCTCCGAAGGCCCTGGAACACCGTGACTTCACCTCCACGAAAACAAGCACGTCTCCATCCCTGGCGATGATATCCATCTCCCCAGCAGGACACCGATAATTTCTTTCGAGAATCACATATCCGGCTTTTTTCAGACGAGCCGCCGCCAAGTCTTCACCATGGGCACCTTTTTTCGAAGACGGCGTCTTTTTTGAATCCCGTTGGCCCCTCATGAAAAGGGGAGAGGCTCCGAGGGAGAAGGAAAGGCCTTCGCCTTCAGGTGAAAAGATTTGCGGTGAATCTTGGAGGCTCCGTAAACCTGAATGGCATGACGGTGTTCTTCCGTCCCGTAACCCTTGTTCCGAAGAAAATTGTACTGTGGAAATTGATAATGATAGATTTCCATGATTTTATCGCGGGAAACCTTGGCTACGATGGAAGCCGCCGCGATGGAAACGCTGAGGCGGTCTCCACCGACGATGACCTTCTGATAGAAATCGAGAGGAATGGCATTCCGGCCGTCGACGAGAAGACAGTCCGGCTTTTGGGAAAGGCCGAATACAGCATCTTTCATCGCGACCAAGGTCGCCTGGAGGATGTTGATGCGGTCGATCACCTGTGCCTCGACCACCCCGATGCCAACCGCCAAGGCGTCCTGGTGAATCCGGTCATGGAGAGCTTCCCGGACCTGCGGTCGCAGCATCTTTGAATCTTTGATGTCGGGATTCCGGTATCCGGGAGGGAAAATCACAGCGGCGGCAACGACGGGTCCGCAAAGAGCCCCCCGTCCGGCCTCATCCACGCCGGCGATGGAGGAAAACCCCTCTTCAAGAGCCTTGCGTTCGAAATGTTCCATCGCTCTCTCGGGCGACGGGATCTCCCAAAGGAGACCCCGCCACCTCGGGATGGAGTGTGCCTGTCCCGCTGTTTCAGGTTCTGCTCGCGTCCTTTATCCGGGCCTTCTTCCCTCTCAACTCTCTGAGGTAGTAAAGTCGGGACCGGCGAACCTTGCCGCGGCTGATCACCTCAATCCGGTCGATCACGGGGGAATGGAGTGGAAACGTCCGTTCGACTCCAATGCCGTAGGAAATCTTCCGGACGGTGAAGCTGGAACGGTTATTTCCGCGCCTTCTCCTGATCACGACGCCTTCAAAGGCCTGGATCCGTTGCTTCTGGCCTTCCACGATCCGGACATACACCTTCACCGTATCGCCAGGCTTAAATTCGGGGATGTCTCCCCGCATCTGTTCCTTTTCAATAATATCCAATACATTCATAACAAAACGCCTCCTTCTATCCCTACAAGGCTTTCCCTGTAAATTAACCTCTTTCGTCCTGCTTTTCTTTTTCTGTTTTTTTTCTTCTTTCCTCCCTTTCCGGGAGGTGCCGGATACCGACGATTAATGGCCTTCCTTTTTTTCATCCAGGATTAGGCTCTGCAGAATCTTTCTGTCTCCCTCCGGCAAAGCTGCTTCTTCAAGGAGATCCCGGCGCCTGATCCATGTCCTTTTCAATGATTCCCGCTTCCGCCAGTCTTCAATGACCTTGTGGTGACCCGACAGCAGCACATCCGGGACTTTCCACCCTCGGAAACTCTCGGGTCTCGTATACTGTGGGTATTCGAGGAGCCCGGTGGAGAATGAATCCGACACGGGTGAAGCACTGTTTCCCAAAACCCCGGGAACCAAACGGGCGACGGCATCCACAAGGACCATAGCCGCCAGTTCCCCCCCCGTCAGGACATAGTCACCGACGGAGATCTCGCGGTCGACCAGATGAGTCCGGATCCGCTCGTCCACTCCCTCATAGTGTCCGCAAATCATAACCAGACGAGGCCATGAAGCCAACTCCTCGATGATTCTCTGCCTTAACGGTTCCCCCTGGGGCGTGAGGAGCACAACGAGGGCATCGTCCCGCTCAGGAACGACGACATCCAGCGCCCGTGCTACCGGCTCCACCTTCATGACCATCCCGCCGCCGCCCCCGTAGGGATAATCGTCGGTCATCCGGTGTTTTCCCTCGGCATAATCCCGGACATCATGCAGGTGAATCTCGATTTTCCCTTTTTCCCTGGCCTTTCCGATGAGGCTGGCATCGAATGGGGACCGGAACATATCGGGGAAAATCGTCAGGATATCGAAGCGGAGCATGGCGGGTCAAAGTCCCTCAAGGATTCGTACGGTCACGAACCCCTTCTCCGGATCAATCTCCCGGATCACATCTGCAATGGCCGGGAGCAGAATTTCCCTCTCGCCCCCCCTGCAGACGTAAACATCGTTGCTTCCCGTGGGAAGGATCTCTTCTATGAATCCCAGCGACAGGCCTTCTTCCGACAGGACTTCCAGACCGATGATCTGCCACCAGTAATACTCGCCGTCCGGCAGCTTCTCCAGGCAATCAATGGGAATCCAGACTCTGCAGCCCAGAAAGGGTTCTGCCTGTTCAATCCGTTCAATTCCCTCCAAGGCCAGAGAAAACGCCCGCTTGAGCGGCTCTATCGCTCTGACTCGGTAAGGAATAGCACTTGAGGTCTCGTTCCCGATAAAAACTTCATGTATGTTTTTCAGGGTTCTGTCGCCTTCAAGGAAGGAGACAGCCTTCAGTGAACCTTTCAATCCGTGAAACTTAACAATCCGGCCGATTTCCAGGAGTCTCATGCATCATTCGATGATCTCGAGGACCGTCCTTTTCCGAATTTTTGTTGAAGCAGCACTTAAAATGGCCCGCATCGCCTTGGCCGTTCGCCCCTGCTTTCCGATGACTTTCCCCAAATCCTCCTTGGCCACTCTCAATTCGATCACTGAGGTCTGTTCGCCAACGATTTCGTTCACTTCCACCTGATCAGGATGATCCACCAAAGCCTGCGCCATGTACTTGATGAGCTCCTTCATCGTTCCCACCTCCGTGATGTCTGAAAAGATTGAAGCGTCACGAATATCGATTCACACCGGCTGCCCATCGGCAGCCTGGGATCTCCTGCAAGCACGATCGATCGTGGGTCGGAAGCGCCCGACAACATGCCGGTCAGCATTGGATAACGGGCAGTGGCTATCCTTTCAGTGGGATTCCCTTTTTTTTAAGCAGCTGGGAAACGGTAAGGGTCGGCTTCGCCCCCTTGGAGAGCCATTCCCGGACGCGATCGTCCTTCACGGTCACTTCCGCCGGCTCTTTTTTCGGGTCATAGTGGCCAACAATCTCGATGAATCTCCCGTCTCTTGGAAATTCGGAATCGGCTACCACGATGCGGTAGAAAGGCCTGCTCCGGGTTCCCATGCGTGCCAGTCTGATCTTTGTTGCCATCCTATCTGCTTGTAAC
>CAYNEJ010000048.1:0-18492 GCA_964396205.1 uncultured Syntrophaceae bacterium | reverse complement strand
CGAAAAGGGTAGTTGATTAACATATCTTTTTCAGAATGAAAAGGGAAAATTCCCCCTGCGGAGGGCCTTGATCCCGTCCTTGGAGGTCATCCTTTTCATGATCTTTCTCATTTCAATGTAATTCTTGAGGAGCCGGTTCACATCCTGAACGGATGTTCCGCTTCCCCGGGCGATCCGCTTGCGCCGGGAACCGTCGATGATCAGGTGGTTCGCCCGCTCCTGGCGGGTCATGGAATCGATGATGGCGGATATCCGAACGAGTTCTTTTTCATCGGGGGTTGCATCCTTCATCGCTTTCATCCGCCCCAGGCCGGGAATCATGCCCAGGATATCCTGAAGCGAGCCCATCTTCCGGATCTGCGACAACTGGTCCCGGAAATCTTCGAGAGTGAACTCGTTCTTGCGGATTTTCCGTTCCAGTTCGAGGGCCTTTTTCTGATCGACCGCCGTCTGGGCCTTCTCCACCAGGGTCAGGATGTCTCCCATTCCCAGGATCCGGGAGGCCATCCGCTCCGGATGGAACGGCTCCAATGCGTCTACCTTCTCTCCGACACCAACGAATTTGATTGGTTTCCCGATAACTGCACGAAGAGAGAGGGCGGCTCCGCCCCTGGCATCCCCGTCCATCTTCGTCATGACGACGCCGTCAATGCCGAGGCTCTCGTCAAATTTCGCCGCTACGTTCACCGCTTCCTGGCCGGTCATCGCATCGGCCACGAAGAGGATCTCCGAGGGAAGCACGGCTGCCTTGATACGCCGCAGTTCGTCCATCATGTCTTCGTCAATGTGCAAACGGCCGGCTGTGTCGAGGATCAGGACTTCATACCCTTTCGAGCGAGCCTCATCGACTGCATTCAGGCAGATCTTAACGGGATCCTTCAAATCATCGGCCCGGTGGAAACCCGCACCGATCGATTCGGTCAGCACCCGGAGCTGTTCGATGGCGGCAGGTCGATAGACGTCGGCGGAGGCAAGGGAAACCCGTTTCCCCTGGGCCGCCAGGAAGCGGGCCAGCTTTACGGATGTCGTCGTCTTTCCGCATCCCTGAAGACCCACCATCATAACCGGAGACGGGATCCGATTCCCGAACCTCATCGCGCTGCCTGTGCCGCCCATGAGTTCCACAAGGCGCTCATGAACGATCTTGACGACCTGCTGCCCCGGCGAGAGGCTATCCAGAACGTGCTGGCCTACCGCACGGATACGAACGTCCTCGACAAAATCACGAACAACCCGGAAGTTCACGTCCGCTTCAAGAAGAGCCATCCGGATCTCTCTCATGGCTTCCCGGATGTTGTCTTCGGTCAGAACGCCGCGACCCCTGAGTTTCTTGAAAATGCCGTCCAGTTTTTCCGTCAGGTTCTCAAACATGACTTGCAACCTTTATCCGATGTCTTCCGGTCCATTGACCCGAAAGTCATGTTGCATCGACTGCGACTGCGACAGGACTCCCGCGGAGGCAATCTTTTCCTTTGCTGCAAAAAAACATCAGGCTTTGCGAATGATGCAGCTGGCACCCTTGATTTTTTTGGATATCCGGTCGGCTGCCTTCTGCGCGGCCTCCCGGGACTCGAATCCCCCGATGACAATGCGGTACCAGCGACCCTTCGCAGGCAGATCGACCGCCAGAACACGCGGTTTGAATCCCAGGGATGCCAACTTCTTCGCCGCCTCTTCGGCCTTCAGTCTCTCCTTGTAAGAGGCAACCTGCAGGCTGTAGGATTCCTTTGCCTTCCCGTTCTCTTTCACGGTTTCGGCCTGTTTTCTGGAGGGTGCGTTCACGGTCGTCGTTCCACGGGAGACCGCAGGTGAAGGAGCGGAAACCGTCGGGGCTGCTCTTGCGGCGGTTTCAGCCTTTGGACCCGCCGGAGCGTGTTCCACTGCTCCCGCTGCCGCAGGGACGGCTCCTTTCCGTGACACAGTACCGTCCGGAAGGGGAAGCGACCGGGGAGCGGATGCGGTCTCTGACGAAGGCGTTGCCGGCCGGCCGGCCGGCGGGGGAGGAACCGCACCTGAAGACCTCGCCTGCGGCGCCGGGATGACACCGGGAGACACGGCTGCCACATTCCCCCCTCCCGTCGCCGGTGTTTCAGCAACCTTTGCCGGAGTTGGCACCGGCACATTCCCCTTTTCGATTCCGGCAGGCGGCAACACCCGGCTGACCTGCATCACCGGGGTCTCCATGTTCCGGCCCATCTGCAGACCCACCCAGAAGGAGGTAAATACCAAAATCGACATCCCCGCGGCAAAGAGCAGCAGTCCCCGCTTTCCCAACCGGAATTCGAACCGCTTTTCGTTCCTGGAGGGCATTCCGTCGATCTCCTTGCCACTTTGGGGAGAAACCGGGAAGTTACATCGCCTCCGGCGCCGTGACGCCGAGCAGATCCAACCCGTTCCGGATCACGGTCTGGACGCATGTGACCAGGAAGAGACGCGCCAAGCTCAGGGGCTCATCCTCGGAGAGAACCTTGTTCCGGTTATAGTAACTGTGGAACAGTCCGGCAAGATCGTTCAGATAAAATGTCAGACGGTGGGGCTCCAGGACGAGGGCCGCCGCTTCCACAACCTCGGGATAGCGGACAATGGTCTTGATGAGGGCGATCTCCTCGTCCAGTTTCAACACCGACGGATCCATATCCCGCCGGGTGGGTCTGGCTACGCCCCGCTCCGCCGCGGTTCTGAAGATGCTGCAGATCCGGGCATGGGCATACTGAACATAATAAACTGGATTTTCGTTGGACTGGCGCTTCGCCACCTCCAGATCGAAATCCAGGTGGCTGTCGGAGCGGCGCATGAGAAAATTGTATCGGGCCGCGTCCTTGCCCACTTCGTCCACAACCTGCCGGAGGGTAACGAATTCACCGGCCCGGGTGGACATGGCCACGGGTTTTCCGTCCCGGAGCAGGTTGACGAGCTGGACGAGGATGACCTGAAGGGCCTCGCGCTCGTGACCAAGGGCCTGGACCCCGGCCATCATCCGGGGGATATATCCGTGATGATCGGCGCCCCAGATGTCGACGACCGTCTCGAATCCCCGTGCGAACTTGTTCCGGTGATAGGCGATATCCGCAGCAAAATAGGTCGGTTCTCCGTTCTGGCGAACCACTACCCTGTCTTTCTCGTCGCCATAAGCGGTCGTCCGGAACCAGAGTGTTCCTTCCTCCTCGTAGATAAAATCTTTCTGTTTCAACTCCTCGAGAAGTTTCGCAACGCCATCATCCTTGTAGAGTTCCCGTTCACTGAAGTAAAGATCGAAAACAACGCCAAAGGCCTTCAGGTCATCCTTGATCCCTTCGAGGATAACGCCTCCGGCATCCGCGGACAGGATCGGCACGGATTCCTGCTCTCCCAGAACCCGATAGCGATCACCATCCCTCCCAATGATTTCCCGGGCCAGATCCGTAATGTAGTCTCCCTGGTATCCGTTATCCGGAAACGCAACAGCTTCTCCCAGAAGCTGCAGATAGCGGTAGTATACGGAGCGCCCCAGGTTGTTCATCTGGTTGCCCGCGTCGTTGATGTAATACTCCCTGAAAACCATGTGCCCGGTGGCTGCCAGGATGTTGGCAATGACATCCCCGACCACGGCGCCACGGGCATGGCCGATGTGCAGCGGCCCCGTCGGGTTGGCGCTGACGAACTCGATCTGCATTCGCCGGTCCCGGCCAAGATCCGACATCCCGTAACGTCCACCCCTCTCCTCCACATCCCCGAGCATCTGGCACCAACGCGCCGGTGCGATGAAGAAATTGATGAAGCCGGGACCGGCGATTTCCATCTTCTGGATCACACCTCCGGAATCGCCAAGTTTCGCCACGAGGATCTCCGCAATCTGGCGCGGTTTTCTCTTCAGTCGAGAGGCAAGCACCATGGCGGCGTTGGAGGCATAGTCCCCGTGTGCGGAATCCTTCGTCCAGTCCACCTCTATGGAAGGAATCTCACACAAAGGGAGGAGCCCTTCCCGGAAAGCCGCAGTCAGGGCCTCCGTCAACATGTTTTGGAGCGTTCGTTTCATAGCGTATTTCTTTAAGAATTATCCGTCAGAACAGCAAAACAGCAAAAAGGTTGGCACATGGCCAACCTTTCAGAACAATGCTTCAGAACCTCATCGTTTTGAATCCGTGCCGCAGGCTTCTTCATGCCCTGGCCCGGATTCCGCCAGGGTTCCGTTCCTATCCGCCGAATTTCTTTTTCGCCTCTTCAATGTCCTTATCCTTGATCGCCAGATCCCTCGTATAATCGGGACAATGTACGTTCCCCGAGGCATCCGTCGAAACGCTGAATCGCTTCTGGCAGGTACCGCGCCACGCACAGATCGCACAATACTTTTTATCCGTACCCATCGAGATCCCCCTTTTCAGCCTTCAATCAGCGTCGCGTCCGGAAATCACACCGCAACAAGTGCCGGCCCCTTACCGCTTCGCGCGATACATCTATCCGCACCACCCGATGAAGTCAAGCCTTTTTGAGTCTCAAGACCGCGTCAGGAGCCAGCGGAGGAACGGATCCCCCGCGAACAGATAACCCAGGGCCCCGAGGCAGAGGAAAGGACCAAAGGGAATGGGAGTCTCCCGACCCTTTTTCTTCAGCAGGATGTATCCCACCCCGGCCATCGCTCCCGTGAAGGAACTCGCCAGGATGATGAACAGCAGGGATTTCCAGCCGAAAAAAGCACCCATCATGGCCAGAAGGTTGACATCTCCCCCGCCCATCCCTTCCCGGCCCGTGACGGCCTCGAAATAGACGGCCACGAAATAAAGGGTGCCGGCGCCGATCATGATGCCCAAGAAGGAATCCACCGCCGGGATTCGCATGATGAAAACGGCCATCAGGAAACAGATGGGGATTCCCGGCAACGTAATGGCGTGAGGGATGATCTGGTGGTCCAGGTCGATGAAGGTGATGACCACAAGGGCAGAGACGAACAGGAAGGCCGCCAGGAATGGCATGCCGAGACCGAACACCTTGAAGAGCACCAATCCCAGGATGGCGGTCAGACCCTCGACGAGGGGATAGCGGAACGAAATGGGCTCCCCGCAGTCCCGGCATTTCCCCCTCAGAATCAGCCAGCTGATGATCGGGATGTTGTCATAGATGCGGATCGGGTGCCCGCACTTGGGGCACCTCGATGCGGGCTTTACGATGGACTGGCCTTCCACGGGCATCCGGGCAATGCAGACATTGAGAAAGCTGCCCACACAGGCGGCCGCCACAACGATGAATATATCCATGAAAACGGCCATGGTCGCCTTTCTTTACCCGTCCTTCCGGTCCCAGCTGTACGGGATGTCGTTTTCATGGGGATCGGCCCGATACTCATCCGGTTTGTCGTAGCGGTAGACTTGGTCGGGAATGTTTACCACGATCGCCTCTTCCGCGGATATGCACTTGAAACCATGATATACGTAAGGCGGGATGTGAACAAGAATGGGATTGTGCTCGCCTGCAAAAAACTGGTTCACTTCCCCGCACGTGGGAGAATCTTTTCGGGAATCATAAAGAACGATCTTCATCATCCCCCGGACGACGGCCATGTTATCCGACTGTTCCTTGTGATAATGCCATCCCTTGACGACCCCGGCATAGGCAGTGGTCATGTATACTTGGCCGAAGGCCCGGAACATCTCGTCGTCCGCACGAAGGATCTCCATGAGCCGTCCCCGCTCGTCGGGGATCACCCGCAGTTTCTTGACCTTCACGCCGTCAATCATGGCACCTCCCGGCTCTTTCCATATGAAACCGCTAATCCAGGCGGTTCGCCCCCGTTTTCGCCACCATGTTGGAGGCGTAGAGAAGGGATTCGAACGTTCCCGCATCGGACCACCAGCCGTCCAGAACATCCCACTCCATCTTCCCATCCCGGATGTAAAAGTTGTTCACGTCTGTGATCTCCAGCTCCCCTCGCTGGGACGGTTTCAGGTTCTTGATGAAATCGAACACCCGATGGTCGTACATATAGATGCCGATGACGGCATAAGAAGATGCCGGGTTCACGGGTTTCTCCTCCACCCGGATAATGCGGTCGCCTTCGAACACGGGGACGCCGAATCGCTGGGGATCGGAAACCTCCTTGAGCAGGATCCGGGCGCCCTCTTTCTGTTCCCGGAAGGCATGAACGGCCTGGCAAATGTTCTTCTCAATGATGTTATCCCCAAGAATGACGACGATTCTGTCCTCGTCCGCGAAGTACTCCGCCAGGCTCAAGGCGGCGGCAATGCCTCCTTCTCCCTCCTGGTATGTGTAGTTGATGTGTTTGAGACCGAAATCCTTACCGTTTCCAAGCAGACGAAGAAAATCTCCGGAATTTCCGCCTCCCGTTACGATCAGGATTTCGTCGATGCCCGCATTGACCAGGGCCTTGATGGGGTAATAAATCATCGGCTCATTATAAACGGGCAGGAGGTGCTTGTTTGTCACCTTTGTCAGGGGATACATGCGGGTCCCCAATCCTCCCGCCAGCACGATACCTTTCATGCAAAAGCTCCTTTCTCTGCACATTCTTTTTTAACGGCGCGGGATGTATACCATAAAAGCCCCGGATGCCCAACAAAAAGCGTTTTTCCTTCACCCGGGCGCATGATATAGGACGGCGACCGACTGCCGGGAACGAGGTGGAACTCCGGATGGACAATGACGAGTTTTACATGCGCAGGGCACTTTCCCTCGCCAGGAAAGGCGCCTGCCGGGTTTCTCCAAACCCAATGGTGGGCGCCGTCATCGTCCGGGACGGGCGGATCATCGCGGAGGGTTACCATCGCTGCTGCGGCGAGGAGCACGCGGAGATCAGTGCCCTCCGAAAAGCCTCGGAGCCTGTCGCAGGAGCGACGATCTATGTCACGCTCGAACCTTGCAGCCACCACGGCCGAACCCCGCCGTGCGTCGAGGCCCTCATTCGCGTTCGGCCGGCCCGCGTCGTCATCGGCACCATGGATCCGAATCCACTCGTGGCCGGGGCCGGAATCGCCGCGTTGGAAAAGGCGGGCATCCGGACGACCGTGGGCGTCCTGGAATCCCGGTGCAGGGCCCTGAACGAGCGGTTTTTCAAGTATATGGAAACGGGGCACCCTTTCATTACCCTGAAGTTCGCCCAGACGATGGACGGCCGGATTGCCACCTGCACCGGTCATTCCCGGTGGATCAGTTCCCCTCCTTCCCTCGCTTTCGCTCATCGCCTGCGTAGCACCCACGATGCGATCCTCGTCGGCGCAGGAACCGTCATGGAGGATGATCCGGAACTGACGGTTCGCCTGGTGCGAGGGCGCAATCCCCTCCGGATCGTCGTGGACGCGGGCCTTCGAATCCCGGTGGAAGCCAGGATACTCCAAAACCAGAATGCCGCCCGGACACTCGTCGCCGTGACCGGACGCGCTCCGATACAAAGCATTCGTCAGATCGGCGGGAAGGGCATCGAGATCCTTCATATCCCCGAGAATGCGGCAGGTGGCGTTGACCTGGCAAATCTCTTTGCAATCCTGGGCCGGAAGGGGATTGCGTCGGTGCTCGTGGAAGGCGGTGCCAGGGTGATCACGTCGGTCCTAAAGGAACGGCTGGCGGACCGGATCGTCGTCGTGGTGGCGCCGAAAATCCTCGGCAAGGGCATCGAGGCGGTGGGGGATCTGAATATTCGGAGAATGGAGGACTCTCTCGGGCTTACCTGGCGAAAGGTCTTCCGCAGAGGGGACGACATGATCTTCGACGGCATTCTCCTGAACCGGGAGGCGCCTCAGCGGGAGTTCCGGACACCCTGATCGGACCGGCCCCGGCGCATCAGGAATTCCGAGGGAGATCCAATCCATGCCTTGGTATGCCATCCATACGAGAAGCCGCCATGAAGACAAGGTTCACCTGGGTCTCACCCAGAAAGCAATTCATGCCTTTCTGCCGAAGATGGAGGTATGGAGCAGGCGCACGGACCGGAGGAAAAAGATCCGTGTTCCCATGTTTCCCGGATATCTCTTTGTGGAAATAGCGGAAATGGACAACAAGAGCCGGCTGGACATCCTGAAGACATCTGGCGTCGTCCGCATCCTCGGACGACCGAACAGCCAGGAACCGATTCCCGTCCCGGACGAAACAATCGATGCAATTCAGCGCCTGGTCGCCTCCCGCGTGGAGATCCAGCAGATCCAGTATCCGAAGGTTGGGGAAAGGGCCTGCATCACGGACGGGCCTTTCCGGGGAATCGAGGGCATTGTGCTGAAGGCCGATTACCGGCAGGAACTGTTCGTGGTTTCCATCGAACTTCTTCAGCGTTCCGTGGCAATCCGGCTGGAGGGATTCCAGGTGGCGAAGATCTGAGCCGAAGATTCGCCTTGACTTCTGGAATGATTTTTGAATAAAGGCCGTCCTGTTTTATACCTACTCTCCCCCTACAGGAGACGGAATGGCACCGAAGGGAATGATCGTCATTGACCGGAACCTGTGCAAGGAATGCCACCTCTGCATTCAGGCCTGCAAGCAGGGAAACATCATTCCGGGCAAGGAATTCAATCAAAAAGGGTATCGCCCCGTGGAACCGGTTGAGGGCGGCAAATGTAACGGCTGCGCCTTGTGCGCGATCATGTGTCCGGAAGTGGCCATCGAGGTGTACCGTGAATAAGGTCCTGATGCAGGGAAACTGCGTGATCGGAGAGGCGGCCATTCGTGCCGGCTGCCGCTTCTATGCCGGATATCCCATTACCCCCCAGAACGAACTGACGGAATACATGGCGGAACACCTCCGTAAGGTGGAGGGTGGCGTTTTCATCCAGTCGGAAAGCGAGATCGCCGCCATCAACATGATCGCCGGAGCCAGTGCCGCCGGAGCCCGCTCGATGACTTCCTCTTCCAGCCCCGGCATCTCCCTCAAGCAGGAAGGCATCTCCTCCATGGCCGCCTGCGAACTCCCCGGAGTGATCGTCAACATGATGCGCGGCGGCCCCGGTCTGGGCAACATCCGCCCGTCCCAGGGGGACTACTTCCAGGCCACCCGCGGCGGCGGACACGGGGACTACCGGACGATCGTTCTGGCTCCCGCCACGGGCCAGGAACTGGCGGATCTGACCATGGATGCTTTCGACCTGGCCGACAAGTACCGGACGCCGGTCATGATTCTCGCCGACGGCATGATGGGACAGATGATGGAACCCGTCGTATTTCGGAAGCCCAAGCCCCGGCAGTATCCCGACTGCTACGTCCTGAAGGGGGCGGGCGACGGAAAAAGCAAGTACGTCCGGGGACTCATCCTGGACGCGATCGAGATGGAAGAGCACAACTGGAAGCTGGCCCGGAAATACAACCTCATCAGCCACCAGGAAACCCGTTGCGAAATTCACCAGGCCCAGGACGCGGAGATGATGATCGTCGCGTATGGGACTGCGGCGCGTGTTGCCAAGGGCGCCATCCGCCGCCTCCGGGACATGGGCCTGAAGGTGGGGCTCTTCCGACCGATCAGCCTGTGGCCCTTTCCAACCCGCGAACTTCGAGAAATGTCGGAACATATCAAGAATTTCATCGTCTTCGAGATGAGCACCGGACAGATGCTCGACGATGTTCGGCTCGCCCTCCAGGGATTTGCCAACATCGATTTTTTCGGCCGTCCGGGTGGTGTCGTCCCAACACCGGCGGAACTGTCCAACGTCGTCTCACACCGATATCCGCAGAAGGACGCTTACGTGGATCGCTTCCTGCGTTTCAAGGTCGTGGAAGGTCCTTTCGGACCGTAATCCCCGGATCACCCGATCAAGGTCCCGAAAAATCATGAAAAAAATCTTTGGCAGACCCAGAAGTCTCAAGCCCGCACCAACCCATTACTGCCCCGGCTGCGGCCACAGCATCGTCCACCGCCTGGTGGCCGAGGTCATCGACGACATGGACCTGCACGGCGTCGCCATCGGGGTGCCACCGGCAGGATGTGCTGTTCTGGCCTATTTTTATTTCGATGTCGACATGATCGAGGCCCCCCACGGCCGTGGCCCGGCCCTGGCAACGGGTGTCAAACGGGTTCTTCCGGACCGCCTCGTCTTCTCCTATCAGGGCGACGGCGACCTGGCCGCCATCGGAACTGCCGAGAGTTTCCACGCCGCCAACCGGGGAGAGAATATCACGATCATTTTTATCAACAATGCCGTTTACGGGATGACAGGGGGGCAGATGGCCCCCACAACCATCCTGGGCCAGAAGACAACAACGTCTCCCCCCGGCCGGACCCCTCTCCTGGACGGATACCCTGTTCAGATGAGCGAGATTCTGGCCCAACTCCGCGGATCGGCCTATATCGAGCGCTGCACGGTCAGCAGCCCGGCGACGGTCATGCGAACCAAAAGGGCCATCCGGAAGGCCTTTCAATACCAGATGGATCAGCGGGGATTCAGCATGGTGGAGGTTCTCTCTCCTTGCCCCACAAACTGGAAGATGAGCGCCGTCGACGCATGCAAATGGATCGACGAGGTCATGACCAAGGAGTTCCCCCTGGGCGTCCTCAAAGACATCGGCGCCAAGGAAACGGGAAAGGAGAAAAAGCCATGAACGTCAAGACCATCTTCTCGGGTTTCGGCGGTCAGGGCGTTCTCATGATGGGATACAGTCTCGCTCACGGAGCCATGACACATGGTTTCCACGTGACGTACCTGCCCGCCTACGGCGCCGAGATGAGGGGAGGAACGGCCAACTGCACAATCTCCCTGGGAGACGACGAAATCGCCTCGCCCATCGCATCGGAGCCCGATTACCTGGTGGTCATGAACGCACCCTCCCTGTACACGTTCCAGAACCGCCTCGCCAAGGATGGAATCCTGTTCCTGAACGCCTCCATCATCGATGCCCGGCCGACCCGGAAGGACATCACCTTCTACGCCGTCCCCTGTGCGGAAATGGCCGAGGAAGTCGGCAACCCGAGGGCCGCCAACATCGTCATGATGGGTGCTTTTCTGCAGAAGACGGGAATCATCCGGCCGGAGACATACATGAAGAGCCTGGAGACCATCATGGGAAGCAAGAAAAAGACGATGCACGAATCGAACAGGAAGGCCTTCGATTCGGGTTTCCGCTTTCTCCAGTCCGTCGACGGGGGGGTCGGCCAATGAAAATTGTCAACCAGATCTCCGTTCTGCTCGACAACGTCCCGGGAACGCTTCTGAGGCTTTCGAACATCCTGGACAACGAGGGAGTCACCGCCAAGGCCATGCTTACAGCCAGCACAGCCGAGAGCAGCATGGTCCGACTGGTGGTCAACGAGCCGGAGCGGGCCGCCGCCATCCTCACGACATTCGGGTACAATTACGAAGTTACGGCGGTCTTGGCGGCTGAAGTTCCCGACCACCCGGGCGGGATGAACGCCATTCTGAAGCCCCTGGCCGGGAGCGATGTCAACGTCCATTACCTCTATACGACCATCAACCGCATCGGCCGGGAAACCATCGTTATTCTCGGCGTGGACAAGATCGAGGAAGCGGCCCGCATCCTGAAGGAGAACTGGGTACGCATCGTCGGGGAAGAAATTTACTCCCTGTGAAAGGCTGTTGAAAAAATCTTGGCGCACCTGCAAAGGGGGGATCGGTTCGAACCGGTCCCCCCTTTGTGCAAGCAAACATCGCCTCGATTTCGAATCATGCTCCACTCACTCTCAGAGCACACTCTTGCGGATTTCACGCCACAGCTCGCTTTTCCCGGCTCCGGTTCGCGCGGAGACCATCGGCATTGGCTTTCCCGCCAATCCTAGTGCGGAACGGATGACACGCTCCCGCTCCGCCTGCTTCGTCCGGGACAACGTGTCGATTTTCGTCAGTACCACCAGTGAGGGCACGCCCTTGAGAGCAAGCCATTCCAGAAGCGCCTGATCGTCCGAGGCAACATCACGGCGGATGTCCAGAAGGAGAATCAGGAGCTTCAGATGATCCCTTCCGGTCAGGTACCCCTCGATCAGGGGTCCCCAATCCTCCCGGAGGGTCCGGACAACCCGGGCAAACCCGTATCCGGGAAGGTCCGCAAACAGCAACTCGTCGTTAATGCGAAAAAACTGGATGGCCCGTGTCTTCCCGGGAGATTTGCTCGTCCTGGCCAGGTTCCGGCGATTCAAAAGGGCATTGATCAGGGATGATTTCCCGACATTGGAGCGGCCGGCGAACGCAACCTCAGGGAGACCTTCCCGGGGAAACTGGGAAGGCTCGGCGGCGGTTCCTGCAAAATCAGCCTGGGTCATTCTGAAGGACTTTCCTGTTCCGATCGGAGGGCCCTTGAGCCTCCCGAATCATTCCTTTTCAAAGTTGATGCCGTACTTCTCGAGCTTCCGCTCGAATGTGGGCCGGGAGATGCCGAGGCTCTCGCATATTTCCCCTTTGTTCCGTCCTCCGTCCGCGAGAATCCTCCGGATCTGGTCTTCTTCCAGTTCATCCAGGGTCATGATCCGTCCCGAGGAATTCCGGTATGGCAGCTTCACTTTCTCCGTTTTTTCCACGGGACCCGCCCCGGTCTTCTCATCCTCAAGGAGTTCCGGGAAATCACCTTTCCCCAGGACCTGCCCCTTGGCGACGACAGCCGCGCGAACCAGCAGGTTTTCCAGTTCACGGACATTGCCGGGCCAGTCGTACTTCATGAACACATCCATCATTTCTTCAGAGACGCCCACGATGCGCTTGTGGAGATCCACGTTGATCTTCGCCAGCAAATAGTCCACGAGAGGGACGATGTCTTCCCTGCGCTCGCGAAGAGCGGGCAACCGGATCGATACGATGTTCAGGCGGTAGTAGAGGTCCTCCCGGAATTTCCCTTCGTCCACCAGCATCTTCAGATCCCGGTTGGTGGCGGCGATGACCCGGGCATGAACAGGCACCCGGTCCTTGCCCCCGACCCGCTCGAATTCCATTTCCTGAAGGATGCGGAGGAGCTTGGCCTGGAGGTTGAGAGACATCTCGCTGATCTCATCGAGAAAAACCGTCCCCTGCCGGGCCAGCTCGAATTTCCCGAGCTTGCGTGTGAACGCCCCCGTGAAGGACCCCTTCTCGTGGCCGAAGAGCTCCGATTCCAGAAGAGTCTCCACGATGGCGGAACAGTTGATGGCGATGTACGGCTCATCAGGGGAGGTATTGTTGTGAATGACCCGGGCGATGAGCTCCTTGCCCGTCCCGCTCTCTCCCTGGATCATGACGGTGGTCTTGCTCTGGGAGACGACGCCGATGATCTTGAAGATCTCCCTCATCAACCGGCCCGCGCCGATGATGTCGCCCACTTTAAAGCGCCGGGAAGGCTCCATGAGAAGACCATCGATCTTCTTTTCCATCTCGTTGGTCTTGAGGGCCTTCTTGATGGCTACATCCAGTTCATCCACGTTGACGGGTTTGTGGATGTAATCGAAGGCGCCTCCCTTCATGGCCTTGATGGTCGAGTCCATGTCGTGGTGGGCCGTGATCATGATCACCTTCACGTTTTCGTTTTCTTCCCGCAGATCCTCCAGCACGGTGAATCCGTCGATATCCGGCAGGCGGATGTCCAGAATCACCACGTCGGTGGGACCTTCCACATATCGGTTCAACCCCGATGTCCCGGTATTGGCCGTAACCACTTCATACCCCTCTTCCGTGAGGTACATCTCGAGGGTTTCGCAGATGGATTCGTCGTCGTCGATGACAAGAATCTTGGCCATTCCGTCTCTCCTCAGGATCCGGCTCATTTCCCGTTCCTCTCGGCCATCGCATCGGCTTGTCCGCCGCTTCCCGTCCCAAGGGGAAATGTAACGACCACCCGGGTACCCTCGCCCCCGCGGCTCCGGATCTCAATGCTCCCCTGGTGGAGATCCACGATCTTCTTGACCTGGGTCAGCCCGAGCCCTGTTCCATAGCTCTTTCGGGTAAAAAAAGGATTGAACACATGCGGCATCGCTTCCTCATCGATGCCGCAACCGTTGTCTTCCACCTCCACGACCAGCATGGAATGTCCTTCCTCTTCCTGCTTCATCATGCCCACGACGAGCCTGCCGCCCGTCTCCATGGCGTCGATGGCGTTCCGGTACAGATTCTGGAAAAGCTGTTCCAGCATGGCCCCATCGACAGCGATTGAAGGAAGGGGCTCCCGGAAACGGTATTCCACCTGAACATTCTTGTCCGCCAGGGACTTTTCCACCATCTCCATGGCGTTTTCCAGAACCCTGCGGATGTCCGTCATTCTTTTTCTCGGCTCCTCCGGGCGCGCGAAAATAAGCACGTCATTCACCAGGTGCTCCAGGTGCTCCACCTCCCGCTGGGCGATTTTGAAGCGCTTGAGATCGTTCCCCGTGGGCTGCAGCCTCTTTTCCAGGATCTGCAGGCTCATTTTGATGGAGGAAAGGGGGTTCCGCACTTCATGGGCAATGCCGGCCGACAGCTGGCCGACGGCCGCCAGTTTCTGGCTCTCGTAGAACTTTTTCTCCAATTCCTTGAACTCCGTGATGTCCCGCTCGACCACCACGAGCCGGTCCGTTCCCCGCAGAGGACGTGCGGTGAGAAGGAGGTTCCGCCGGGATCCGTCGCTCAGGGTGACCTCCATTTCAAACGGCGTGAAGACCCCTCTTTTCGCATCCTCGAATCGTGCCAGCAGGTCGTCTCGATGTTCGGGTCCCACAAAATTCGTGAAGTGCCGGCCCTTCATTTCTTCGGCTGTCATTCCGTTCATGAATTTCGGGATGCGGCTGATGAAGTTGACCGTTCCGTCGGGCCCCAGATCAAAAAGGTTATCCGGGGAACTCTCAACGATGGACCGGAGGTAGTTGTGGACCGCCTCGATCTGTTGACGAAGGTTGACGTTCTCCGTCACCTCGTTTTCGAGGGTCTCGGCGTATTCCTTCATATTGTTGGCCATCTCCACTTCCCGGGTCACATCCTGAAGTGTTTCGATGGCCGCGATGACCTGTCCCTTTTCATCGAAGATGGGCGCCGCCAGGAAATAAAGGTGCCGGGACCGTCCTCCCAGGTCTTCGTAATAATCACGCGCCTCGTAAGCGCCCTTGACCACGGTGGAGGGGCGGACCATTTTTTTTGCGTAATAGCGATCCAGTTCACCGATATTGCCGTCTACGATCAGGTCCGCGATGAGCGGGCGTTTTTCCTTGTAGAACGGCAGGTATTGCCTGTCCGTCCCGATCATTTCGTTGACGCCGTAGCCGCTCATTTCCGTCAGAGCCCGGTTCCAGAAGATGATTCGGTGGAAGCGGTCGATGACGAACATCGGGATGGGCGAGCCCTCGATGACCCCCTCAACGGTTTTCTTTTCCCTGGCCAGCTGTTCCTGCGAATCCCTCAGGTGCTGCGCCATCTCCACTTCCTGGGACGCATCCTGCAGGGTCTCGATGGCAGCGATGATCTGCCCTTTCTCATCAAAGATCGGTGCGGCGAGAAAAAAGAGGTGCCGGGGTTTTCCACCCAGGTTCTCATAGTAATCCCTGGCCTCATAAGCCCCTTTCACCCGTTTTGAGGGTTGGGCTTTCTTTGCGCCGTAAAACTGCTCCAAACCCAGCATGTCCTGATCCACGATCAGGTCGGCAATGACCGGTCGCTTCTGGCCCGGGCCATAAAAAGGGATGTACTGTTTGTCCGTTCCGATCATATCGGCCTGCACCAGGCCGGTCAGATCGGCACAGGCCTTGTTCCAGAGAATGATGCGGTGGTCACGGTCGATGACAAAGGTGGGAATGGGGGAACCCTCAATGATTCCCTCGATGGTCTTTTTCTCACGGAGGAGGCGCTCCTCCCAGGCTTCCACCTCCTTCAGGCGCTGCAGTTCCTCGCGGGTAACCTTCCGGCGCCTGGCCAGGTAAGCCAGGATGATTCCGCCCGTAAAAAAGACCAGAATCAGCCCCGAGGCAACAAGGGCAAAGGTCAGCTCCTGCCGGCTGAACGGCTCTGTCACTCCTTTGCGAAGGGCGTGATTCACCGTAAGAGCCATGAGGACGAGGAAAAGCAGAAGGAAAAAGGTCGTCAACCAGACAGGAAATTTGATATTGGGTCGCTGAAACATGCGATTGTCGGGCCTTCCCATGGCGGCATCCAGAGTGGTCCGGTCCCGAGGGACAAGACAGCCCATCCGCTATTCCAGACGGGTGGCGAATTCCGCCAGTGTCGGCATACTACAGGGGGGCTTCTAAAAATTCAACCGAAAATACTGCAGGAATCCAAGGGATTTGCGGCTCTCCCGATCCGGCGCACAGCGTTGAAAGTCCAATCCGCATGCCTGTCGTGAAGAAAGAATAGACCAGCAACTGCGTGCCGGCCTCCAAGAGCAGGTTCGCGCCTTGGCAACAGGAGAGAAGAGATCATGTCCATTCGGCGTGAAAAATTCCAGGAACTGGCCCTGCGAATGACCAAACTCGGCGTATCCGAAAACGATTTTCAGGAGCACTTCACTCGTTCTTCGGGACCCGGAGGCCAGAAGGTCAACAAAACCTCCACCTGCGTGCACCTGCTCCATGTTCCCACCGGACTGTCCGTCAAATGCCAAGAGGAGCGGTCGCAGACCCTGAACCGCTTCCTTGCGCGACGAATCCTCCTGGATCGGATCGAAAGCATGCAGGCGGGAATCCTCAGTGAAGAGAGACGAAAGCGGGAAAGAATCCGCCGGCAGAAACGGCGACGTTCCCGGCGCGCCAAAGAGAAAATGCTTCATGACAAACACCGCCGGTCGGAGATAAAGCGCCTCCGCTCGACAGCTTCAGACACCGAGACATAAGGACAAAAAAAACGGGAGCAAGGAGCATTATTTGCGGCGCTCCTTCTCCCGTTTTTTCTATGATAACAGGATCGCTCTTGCGTTAGGCAATGAGCTTCAGCAGCGGATTCGCATAAAGCAGAATCAGCGCGATAACCAGGGCGTAGATAGCCAGTGATTCGATCATGGCCAGACCCACCATCATGGTAAGGAGGATCTTACCCTGGGCTTCGGGGTTACGACCAACGGCGCTTGTAGCTCCGCCGAGACCATGTCCCATACCGGTTCCGGTTCCGTTTGCCGCGATTCCAACACCGAGGCCCGCGGCCAGCACGCTGCAACCGATAATGATGGCCTTCGTGTAGTTCACCGCCGCTCCAGGAGCCGCCGCTTCCGCCGCCATGGCCAACGGAGCCCACAGCAACACGACCAGAAAACCTGCAGCTGCATACATCATCCTCTTTCTCCTCATCATCTACCTCCTTTATGTTTTTTCCCATCCCGCAGAAGTCCCGCTAATCCTTGTTTCACGGAGCTTAGCGGCCGAGTGACATATCCCTAGCCTCCGTTGACAAAAATGTCAAGCCAAAATTCCGGGCCCACGGGCGGAAAAACTTGCCGGCCCGCCTTGACAGGGGGAAATTGATGTTTAATATATCCGCGAATTATAATACCCTATCTGAAATTCTTGTAAAAATAAGAGATTAACCAAAGAAAGGAGAGGTTGAGAATGAAGATCAGGCCGCTTCAGGATCGGGTCATCGTCGAGAGAATGGACGAGGAGCAGAAGACCAAGGGAGGTATCATCATCCCTGATACAGCCAAGGAAAAGCCGATGGAAGGCAAGGTCGTCGCCGTAGGAAAAGGCCGCACCGCGGAGGACGGAAAGCTGATCAAGCTGGATGTCAAGGCCGGTGACCGAATCCTCTTCAGCAAGTACGCCGGCACGGAAGTCAAGGTGGAAGGCAAGGAATACCTCATCATGAGAGAGGATGACATTCTGGGAGTCATTGAAAAGTAAATACAGGTCAGAAGGAGGAGGATAGAATGGGATCAAAGGTTTTACAGTACGACGAGGAGGCCAGGAAGTCGATCCTCAAGGGTGTCAATACCCTGGCCGACGCCGTAAAAGTCACACTGGGCCCCAAGGGAAGAAACGTCATTCTGGATAAGTCATTCGGCGCACCTACCGTGACAAAGGACGGCGTAACCGTAGCCAAGGAAATTGAACTGGAAGACAAGTTCGAAAACATGGGCGCACAGATGGTCCGCGAGGTAGCCAGCAAGACCAGCGACGTTGCAGGAGACGGGACAACAACCGCCACAATCCTGGCACAGGCCATTTACAGGGAAGGCGCCAAGACCGTCGCCGCAGGCAGCAATCCGATGGACCTCAAGCGGGGAATCGACAAGGCCGTCGAGATGGTCGTTGGAGAGTTGAAAAAACTCAGCAAACCCACGAAAGATCAGAAGGAAATCGCCCAGGTGGGAACGATCTCCGCCAATAACGATTCGGGGATCGGAAACATCATCGCCGAGGCCATGAGCAAGGTCGGCAAGGAAGGCGTCATCACCGTGGAAGAGGCGAAAGGTCTCGAGACGGAGCTGGAGATCGTGGAAGGCATGCAGTTCGACCGCGGCTATATCTCCCCCTATTTCGTAACCAATCCCGAAAAAATGGAAGTGGTCCTTGAAGATGCCTTCATCCTCATCAACGAGAAGAAGATCAGCGGCATGAAGGACCTGCTCCCCATCCTCGAGCAGATCGCCAAGATGGGACGACCCCTCCTGATCATCGCCGAAGATATAGAGGGCGAGGCGCTTGCCACGCTGGTGGTGAAC
>CAYNEJ010000047.1:5720-22529 GCA_964396205.1 uncultured Syntrophaceae bacterium | reverse complement strand
AAGTGTCGGTTCGATTCCGACCTCCGGCACCAGGTGATTATTGCAGGGCTGAATGCTTTTCGCGGACCATTCAGCCCTTTTTTTCTGATGGGGTTCATTCTGAAGCGGCGTTCCTGATTGAATGTAAGCCATCTCTCGCTGTCGGCCCCATCACTCCCCCGGATCAAAATTCTCCCGAATGCCGCGTCGTTGCTTCTTCCAATATTCGTGTGCTGTAATCCGCAGGGGGCTGGTATTGCAGACGATATGGTTTACACAGATTATAATTGTGAAAATAAAAAGTAATGTAATATGATAACAAAGTGAGTCACAGTATTTCTCTGCCGAGACAGGAGAAACTTCCGGCTGCTTGCCTGGCAAGATTCATTGGCCGTAATTGGATGGTTCCGATCGGATATCAGGGATGAGTAAAAAGAAAGGCAACGGACGGGCATACCTGCATCGAATATGGATGCTGATAGTCAGAGTATCCCTGTTTCTATGTGTAATCTGGGTGGCTTTTCAATTATATGAATATATAAAGCCCAACCTCAATTATTTGAAGGCATATGGCCGTCATTATACTTATCACTTCCCGGATTCCATAAAGAAAGAAATTGGGAAAATAAATCATGATGAATTAAGAGAGAATGTAAGGAACTTTTCAGAAACCAACTCCGTCCTGATTGTTTCACTGAAAAATCAGGACGATAAAGAGATTGCCGATATTTTTATCGAGGTTCCTTTCGATGGCATCTTCCAGATTGTCGATGATGAAAGAGTGATTTATTCGTCAAAATTCAGCAGAAAGATACCTGTCGACTCTCTGCAGGCTGGAAATGATATTAATATTGTTGCGTGGACAAATTCATGGACGACGGCTCCTCAAGGAAGATATGACAAACGATACAAAATCACTCATCCCTGTGGGGTGTCATATGTCGACTTTTCCATCGAAGTGAGAGGGTTCATTGCTACGATTATTGATTACGGTTTTGCAAATCTGTTTATCTTAACGTCTGTGTTCCTCCTTGTACTGACCTCGTTTTCAATCATTATCGTGCTGCTACTGAGAAAAGAATGAGGTAGTGGCAAGAATCTTTCGCTTTTGTCGTGGCAGTGATGATCCGGGGTCTTGATCGGCCTCTGCTATTTCTGACAGCCCGCGCAGAACCAGGTTCCCCGGCCGCCCAGCACGATCCGTTCAATACAGGACCCGCACCGGAGGCATGGCATTCCTTTCCGGCCGTATACACGGAGGCGGTGCTGGAATCTCCCGGCCTGTCCGCGCAGGTCGCGCCAGTCCGACATGGATGTTCCCCGGCAGCGGACGGCCAGATCCAGAATCCGCTTTGCCTCGCAGCCGACCTTCTCCCATTCTTTCCCGGCCAGCGCGGAAGCCGGCCGTCTCGGGTCCACGGCCGCCGCGTGGAGAATTTCACAGGCGTAGATGTTTCCCATGCCTGGAAACACGGATTGATCCAGGAGGAATGTCTTGACCGCCAATTGTCTCCGCCGGGCTGCCCGGTGCCAGGCCTGTGGATCCTGATTCTCCAGGAGATCCGGCGGTGGTTTGCCCGCTCGCGACGGATGCTCCAGGGTCAGGGTTGCGAATCGCCGGGGATCGACACCGAGGATTTCGCAGCCTTCAAAGATCAGACGGAAACGTGTATGGGCAGGCATCTCCGCACCCTCAACCACGCATCGCCGGAAGAGGCGCCCTGTCATGCGGAGATGAAGCTTCAGGGCGGATCCGTCGTCGAGAGCGATCTCCAGGAACTTTCCCCGTCGCCGGACGTCGCGGACCCCTCTTCCTTTCAGATCCGGGGCGGGTCCCAGCTTCGCGTCGATGAACACAAGCGCCTGAATGGTTTTCCCCTTGATGGTTCGAGCCAGCTGGCGGCACAGCGTCTCCACTTCCGGCAATTCGGGCATAAGCAGACTCCTTGCGAATTCAAGGGCATGTAAGGCCGGGACGTCCGCCCGGTCAAGCGAAAAGAAAAAGTGAGATTCCGGGCGCCTTTTTTATTGACAAACTGTCGCGGTTGGCTTTATGAGACCCAATAGAAAACGCCCGTGAAAACGGGCTATTCCGGGATTAAAAGTGCGGCGGTCAGAACGGGAATTCTGGTCGGAGATGGGAAAAATCGGTCTCAGTATGCGGGAGGCGTCGGACGATGGAAATCGAGTCCCTTTTCAGTGAAGAAATGGAGCCTCCAGGCCTGCTGAACGGTCTGACCGGCCTGGAAAAAACGGCCCATGATCTGATCTTTCCACATGAACCAGCCTCTTCACCGCCACTCGTCATTCCGGTTCGTCCCCACCGGCATTCCTCCCATTTTACTGACAGCCGCCGCTCCCAGGCCTTCCGCAAGCGTTTCTATCCGGGCGTTTCACGCGAAGATTGGCAGGACTGGCGCTGGCAGTTGAAGAATCGCATCAGCGATCACGAGTCCCTCGGATTGATGGTCTGGCTCTCCGAGGAAGAGCGGAGCGCCATGACGTACGAAGCGGGTGCCCGTCCTGTCGCCATCACCCCTTATTACGCCAGCCTGCTGGATACGATGGATGTGTCTCATCCCCTGCGCCGTTCGGTGATTCCCGTGATGCAGGAGTGTTTCCGCGTGGACGGTGAGAAGGAAGATCCCCTGGATGAGGAAAAGGACAGTCCGGTGCCGGGACTGGTCCACCGCTATCCGGACCGGGTCCTCTTTCTCGTGACAGGGGCCTGTGCAGCCTACTGCCGGTACTGCACGCGCTCCCGCATCATCGGGCGTCCCGGTTCTGAGGGAAGCCTCAGGGTTCACTGGGAGAGCGCGATCGACTATATTGCGTCCAATCCGGCCATCCGGGATGTCCTCCTGTCCGGCGGTGATCCCCTGACGCTCCACGACCGAAAGATCGAGTGGCTGCTTTCCAGGCTCAGCCGGATTCCGCATGTGGAGATGCTCCGGATCGGCACGAAAGTCCCCGTCACCCTGCCGCAGCGGATCACGCCCGAGCTGGTGAAGATCCTGAAGCGGTATCACCCGCTGTGGCTCAGCCTCCACGTGACCCATCCCGACGAGCTGACCGCGGAGATGCGCCAGGCCTGCATACGCCTGGCTGACGGGGGGATTCCCCTGGGCAGCCAGACGGTTCTCCTGGCCGGCGTCAACGATTCCGTGGAGGTGATGCGGCGGCTCTTCCAGGGACTGCTGAAGATCCGCGTCAGGCCCTACTACCTGTACCAGTGCGACCCCATCCCGGGATCGGCCCATTTCCGGACGCCGGTGGTTCGGGGCATCGAAATCATCGAAGGTCTGCGGGGACACACGTCGGGTTATGCCGTTCCGACCTTCGTCATCGACGCCCCCGGCGGGGGAGGCAAGATCCCCCTCCTGCCCGAATACGTGGTCGGGCGGGACGGCCCCGATCTCCTCATCCGCAATTACGAGGGGAAGGTCTTCCGCTACCCGGACGGGGGACCCGTCCATCACGAGATCCATTAAGGCCGCCGCCCGTGATGCACAGTGAAGCTGGCGTGACCATCGGCCTGACCTACGACCTCCGTGACGATTACCTGGCGGAGGGCTTTTCGGAAGAGGAAACGGCGGAATTCGACCGGGCGGAGACGATTGACGCCATTGAAGGCACCCTCCGCTCCCTGTTGTATCGGACGGAGCGCATCGGCCATGCCCGCGCCCTTGTCGGACGGCTCGCCGCGGGCGCCCGCTGGGATCTCGTCTTCAACATCGCCGAAGGGCTCCGGGGCTATGGCCGGGAATGCCTCGTGCCGGCGCTGTTGGAGGCCTACGGTATCCCGTATGTCTTTTCCGATCCCCTCGTTCTCTCCCTTACCCTCCATAAAGGAATGTGCAAGCGGGTCATCCGGGACTTCGGCATTTCCACCCCGGACTTTGCCGTCGTGGAGACGGAAGCGGACATCGCCGCTGTCGACCTGCCCTTTCCCCTTTTTGCCAAGCCTGTGGCGGAAGGAACGGGCAAAGGCATCACGGCGGATTCGGTGATCCGTTCACCCGGGGCGCTGGACAAGGTCTGCCGTCGCCTGCTGAATGCCTACGGCCAGCCCGTCCTGGTGGAGCGGTTCCTCCCGGGAAGGGAGTTCACCGTGGGCGTCGTCGGCACCGGCGAGGACGCGGAGACCGTCGGCGTCATGGAGGTTTTCCTCCTGGCGAACGCGGAAAAAGAGGTCTACTCGTACCTCAACAAGGAGTGCTGCGAGCGGCTGGTGCGTTACAGCCTGGCCGATGACGCCGAGGCGCGAAGGGCGGCGGCGGTCGCGCTCGCCGCATGGCGGGGTCTGGGCTGCCGCGATGGAGGGCGGGTGGATATTCGCTCGGATGAGCGGGGCGAGCCCCACTTCATGGAAATGAATCCGCTGGCGGGCCTCCATCCGGAGCACTCGGACCTCCCGATTCTCTGTACCCTGGGTGGGATTCCTTACCGGGACCTGATCGACCGGATCATGCGGTCGGCCCTGCGCCGCGCGGCGGGGAGAGAAGGCGGATCCGGACCATGATCGTGGCCGTGCTGCATGGAGCCGTCGCCGACGGATCCGGGATGGACGAGCAGGATGTGCTGGTGGAGGTGGAGACCGTCTGTCGGGCTCTGACGGCTCTGGGGTATCGACCCGTACCCGTACCCCTGTCCCTTGACATTGGATCGGCTCTAGAATCCCTCCGCCGTCTCCGGCCCCGCTTTGCCTTCAATCTTGTCGAGTCCGTGGCGGGGAAGGGGAGCCTCATCGCACTGGGGCCGCTGGCCCTGGATTTGCTGAACATCCCCTTCACCGGGGCCCCCGCCGATGCGACCTACCTGACGTCGAACAAGCTCCTTGCCAAGCGGATCATGGCGCTGGAGGGGATCGACACGCCGCCGTGGCTTGCTGCGGAGGAAGATCACCCCGGTCCGTTTGCTCCGGGCCGCTACATCCTCAAGTCCGTCTGGGAGCACGCCTCCATCGGCATCGACGAGAAATCGGTCCTTCATGTGGATGGGGAGGCCGGACTTCGGAAGGCCATTCATTCCCGGCGCGAGGAAACCGGCGGAACCTGTTTTGCCGAGGCCTACGTCGAGGGCCGGGAATTCAATCTCTCCCTGCTGGCAGATGGAAAGAGGATCCGGGTTCTCCCCCCGGCGGAGATCCTCTTCGATGCCTTCCCCCCCGGAAAGCTGCGGATGGTGGACTACCGGGCCAAGTGGGATGCCGATTCCTTCGAGTATCGACAGACTCCGCGAAGCTTCCGCTTCCCCGGCACGGACGCGGACCTGCTGACCTCCCTGAAAACCATATCCTTGAGATGCTGGAAGGCATTCGGGCTGCGGGGCTATGGGAGGATTGATTTCCGGGTGGATGGAAGCGGCCGTCCCTGGGTGCTGGAGGTCAACACGAATCCATGCCTGTCGCCGGACGCGGGTTTCCTGGCGGCCGCCGGGGAGGCGGGGCTGGGGATCACCGAGGTGGTGGCCCGGATCTGTGCGGATCTTCGATAGCAGCCGGGCAGTCGCCGATTCGCCGGCCCTCGATCCGCTGGGTCACGGAGAGCGTTTTCTGCCCCTCCCCCCGAATCTTTCCCCTCATGACCCCTGTCAGCGTGTCTCCGTGAAAAAGGACCCGGCCCTTTCCGGTCATCGATCCCCTTTCCAGCGTGCACTGGACGCTCCACGCGAGGGCGTCGCCTTCCATGCTCGAACGGACGAGGCGGCACTGCCGGTCCCGCTCGGGCTCACGGGGGATCGGATCCTTTTCGGTCAGGCAGCGATGATAGACATGAGGACGTGACAGGCCGGGAGCGAGTCCCTGGATTTCCATGGTTCCTGTGATTTCCCAGAGTCCCTCGGAGAAAACCGGTTCCGCGGCCGTGGAGGAGGCGAAAAAGAACGGAAGAAGCGCCATCATGATGAAGACCTTCCGGTTCATGGCGATCCGTCCGTGTTGAACATGCTATCGTTGTGAGTCGCCGCCGCGGCTCAGCCACAGCAGGTAATGCTCGGCATCCTTGTTTTTGAAGGTGACGGCCATTTTCATGTCCTCGAGTGCCCGCTCGTGCTTGCCGATCTTTTCATTGCACAGACCCCGGTAGACGTAGCTGCCCGCTTCCTCGGCGTAGCCCGGGTCCAGGTCGATGGCCTGGTCGAAATCACGGACGGCCGCCTCGAACTGCTCGAGCTTGTAAGAGGCGAAACCCCGATTGTGGAAGGCCCGGCCGTTGCCGGGATCGGCAGAGATCGCCTGGCTGAAGGCCTCGATGGCTCCGCTGAAGTCATCCTTCATCAGGGAGGAGAGTCCCCGGATCCGCCATTCCTCTCCCGGTGAATCAGCATCCTTGGTCTTGCTCCTGACAGGAATCGCGCCAGCCTGCTCGGGGGCTTTCTCTTTTTTCGCACCGCGACCGAATGATAGCTTCAATGCTGCCATGTCCTTCCTCCTTCATTCAAAGGTTTCTGCCGGGGGGTGTATGGACGGTGTTCTGCCGCATTCCCCTTGTCATCCCCGACCATTCGATATGCCGGCGCGTGATACGGATGGCCGCAGATGACCCGGGCCTCGGGATCCTGGCATTCTGCCATGGCGTTATGTTCTGCCACCTTCACCCACGACTTTTCCAATAACCCGTTTCCCCTAAATATTCAAGCGGAGTCTACCGTTCCGCCGCAGTGGCGGGGCGTCCATGCCGCATGCCGTGTTTGACAAACCCCAAGCCACTTACTAACATCACACCTATGATGTATGGGGTATTGAATGGGCACTTTTAGGTAGAAGAATAAGGTTTCATCAACCCGCCTTCAGGATGGTCATCATGAAAACAGAGAAAAAAGGAATCTCCCGCCGGAGCCTTTTCAAGGCAGGGGCAGGGCTCGCCGCTGCGGGCGGGCTCCCGGTTCCCAGGGCTGCAGCGATGGAGCGGAGAGAAGGGCGGCTCGCAACCCTGATCGACCTGAATCTCTGCGACGGCTGCCCGGATCGACCGATCCCTGCCTGCATCGTCGCCTGCAAGTCCGCCCGCAACGGCCAGGTTCCGAAACCTGTCGATCCGATTCCCTCGCCATTCCCGGTTGGGGGCAGGGGGATCGAGGACTGGTCGAAAAAGCAGGATGTTCACGACCGGTTGACCCCCTACAACCGGATCTTTGTCCAGAAGGCGGAAGTGGAGATCGACGGAGCGAGGCGGACGCTCTCCATCCCACGGCGCTGCATGCACTGCGACAATCCTGCCTGCGCCACCATCTGCCCCTTCACGGCCAATCACAAGTACGAAAGCGGGGCCGTCGTCATCAATCCGGACCTGTGTTTCGGAGGGGCCAAGTGCCGTACCGTCTGTCCCTGGGAGATCCCCCAGCGCCAGTCGGGCGTGGGCATCTACCTGCACATTCTTCCAACGCTGGCGGGCAACGGCGTGATGTTCAAGTGTGACCTCTGTGCCGACCGATTGAAGGACGGCGGGCTGCCCGCCTGCGTCGAGGCCTGTCCCCGCCAGGCCCTGCTGATCGGGCCGCGGGAGAAGATCTTTGCCCTCGCGGAAGAGCGTATCCGGAATACCGGCGGCTATCTCTACGGAAAGAAGGAAAACGGGGGCACATCCACCCTTTACGTGTCGCCGGTTCCTTTCGATGTCCTCGACCGGGCGGTTGCCACGGGCAAGGGCAGGCCTGGATTCGGTCCCGCGAAGCGGCGGATGGAAGAGACCGACGGCCCGGGCCGGGCGGTCCTCATCTCTCCGGTGGCCGGTGCGGCGGCGGGCATTGCCGGGGCTCTCGGTTATCTGTCCAGAAGGAAAGAGCGTGTGAAGGAGGAGGAAAATCAGGATGGCTGAACGAATCCTTGAAGAAGATAATCGGGTTGTTCGTCACGGCCTCGTGGAGCTGCTGGAGCACTGGACAATCGCCCTCTCGGGCCTCCTGCTCCTTCTCTCCGGCATGTTCGAACTGCCGCTTGCCGGCCGCTACTCCATCGACAAGATGCCCGGTATGGCCTGGTCAAGTGATTTCATCGCTTCCCTCAACGTCCACTACGCGGCATCCATCGTGTTCATCGCGGCGGCTGTTTTTCACGTCGTTTACCACGGCATCCGCGGGGACTTCGATCTTCTGCCCCGCAGGGGGGATCTCAAGGCTTCCTGGCAGGTGATCCTGAGCTTTTTCGGCAGGGGCGAGGAGCCTCCCTTTCACAAGTACCTGCCGGAGCAGCGCCTGGCCTACCTCGGCATGGCCGTGATCATTGCAGGCCTGATCATCTCGGGTCTGGTGAAAACGTACAAGAACATCTATGCGCCGGACATGTCCCTGACGGTTCTCCTGTGGGCCACGTGGACGCACAACGTCTTTTTCATGCTGTTTATCCTGGCGTTTCTCGCCCACATCGGTGCCATCCTCCTCAAGCCCAACCGTCCGATGTTCCGGGGCATCCTGACCGGAAAGATCCGCCTCGACTATGCCCGGCACCGCCACCCCCTCTGGATCGCCGAGCTACCGCCCCCCCGGCCCACGGTTCCTGTCGCCGCGGATATGCCCCTTCCGGTGAAACCGGAGGCGGAGCAACCGCCTGAGCAGGCGGAACCGGCGGGTCCGGCGCCGGCCGATGCTTCGGATCCCGGGAGCGGCCAGCCGGAACCGCAGCCCTGATCGCGGGTCCTGAATCGGAATTTGCTTTGTCTCCTGTCAATTCACCGATTGTCAGGGGACATCAAATGTGCTATCAACTCGCCCGTTGATTGCGGACCACCTTGCACGAAGAACCGGTCCGCAATCGCCGCAGCTTGATTTTCCAAGCACTCCGAAAGACAAAAAAACAGGATGCGCCATGAAGACGATCAGGAAGGTCTTGATTGCCAACCGGGGAGAGATCGCTCTCCGAATCATGAATACTCTCAAGGAGATGGGCATTGAGGCCATCGCCGTCTACGAAAAGCCGGATTATGACGCCTACTTCCTGCGTTTCGCCGACCGGGCCGTCAAGATCAGCGATGAACCGGGCAAGGGCTATCTGAATATCGAGCGTATCATCGATGCGGCCCTGAAAAGCGGGGCCGACGCCATCCATCCCGGCTACGGCTTCCTGGCGGAGAATCCGAACCTGGCCGCCGCCTGCGAACGGGCGGGCATCCTGTTCATCGGCCCGCCGCCTTCCGTCATCCGCGACCTGGGTGACAAGGTCCTGGCGCGGAAAACCATGTCCGGGGCCGGGATTCCCATCATTCCGGGGACGAACAGCTTTTCTTCCGGCGACGCGGGTATCGAGGAGGCCCTGGCCTTTGCCCGGGAATGCGGGTATCCCGTCATCCTCAAAGCGACAGCCGGCGGGGGCGGGCGAGGGGTGAGGCGGATCGAGAACGAGCAGGAGCTGAAGAAGGAGATGCCCCTGGCCCGGGCGGAGGCGCTGCTGGCGTTTCATGATGACCGCATCTACGCGGAAAAATGCATCGTCAACCCCCGCCACATCGAGGTTCAGGTCCTTGCCGACGTCGAGGGAAACGTGGTTCATCTGGGCACCCGGGACTGCTCCATTCAGCGCCGGCACCAGAAACTCCTGGAGATTGCCCCGGCGGAGCTGCCCCCCGAGGTGATGGCGGCCATCCAGGATGCCGCCGTGAAGGCGGCCAAAACGGCCGGTTACGTCAACGCCGGAACGGTTGAATTCCTCATGGATGCAAAGACCGGTGAATTCTGGTTCATGGAGGTCAACACCCGCCTGCAGGTTGAGCACACGGTGAGCGAGATGATCACCGGGGAAGACATCGTCCGGCACCAGATCCGGATCGCCGAGGGCCATCCCCTGGGGTTGAAGCAGGAGGACATCCAGTTTAACGGGATCGCCATCGAGGTGCGCATCAACGCGGAAGATCCCAAGAACAGCTTCCTGCCGGAAGGCGGAAAGATGATTGAGATCTACGAGTCCCCCGGTGGGCCCGGATTGCGGGTGGACGGCGCCATCTACAAGGGATACCGGGTTCCCACGGTGTACGACTCGCTCCTGGTGAAGCTGATCGTCCGGGGATACCAGTGGGACCAGACGGTGCAGCGGCTGAAGCGGGCATTGAAGGACTTCACCATCGTCTGGCCCAAGACGACGATTCCCCTGTACCTGGCCATCTGCGACGAACCCGATTTCCTGGCGCGGAAGTTCGATACGTCCTACCTGGACACCCACCCGGTCCTTTTCCGCTACCCCGACCAGGACCACTACATTCTGGAGGAGACGGTCTACAAGACCAGCGTGACCGTCGACGAGCACGGACAGGCGGTGATTACGGACAACCGGGAACGGAAGGAGCGGACACGCCGCCTCCTGGAGAAGAGGATTCTGACGACCCAGGAAATCGAGGAGCTCAAGCGCGAGGGAATCATCAAGTCTTCCATCAAGGGAAAGGTGAACCGCGTGCTCGTCGACGTCGGGGACGAGGTTTGTGTGGGCGACATCCTGATCGACCTGGAGGCCATGAAGATGCACACCCATGTCGTTGCCGAACTGGACGGGCGGGTGTCGGATGTGCTGGTCGAACCGGGCGACTCCGTCGATGTGGGCGACACCATGATCGTGGTGTGCACGGAGGACGCCTGAAGAAGGTCTCGGGCCTGCGGATCGGAGTTGTTTGTAAAGGTGTGTTTTCTGCCGGACGCGGCCGGGGAGGAAGCCGTTGCCCCCGGAAGGGCGGGCGGGAGGTGGAAGACCGCTGCGCCGTCAGTGCATGATGAATTCCTCCCCCTTCCACTCCCCCTCGAAGGAGGAGCCGCTGGCCAGGGTCAGGGTTCCATTCCCGAAGAAATCCCCATCCTTCCAGATTCCAGTGTATCTGGATCCATCCGCGAAGTGGAGGGTCCCCTGCCCGTGACAGACATCATGATCCCACTCCCCGTCGTATTTCTTCCCGTCGGCGAAGATCATCAGTCCCTTGCCTGATTTCTGTCCCATAAACCACTGGCCGTCATAGCGTCCGCCGTCCGCCAGGGTTTCCATTCCCTCACCGTGGCGTTTCCCATCCTGCCACCGGCCTTCGTAACGACTGCCGTCGGCGAGGGTCTCCGTCCCCGTGCCCTGGGGCATGCCATTCTGCCATTCCCCGTCGTAGATCCTGCCGTCCGGAAGAATCATCCAGCCTGTTCCATTGGGCAGTCCCTCTTCCCAGGTGCCGTTATAAACACCCTCATCGGGCCAGGTGTATCGACCCGAGCCGGATATGCTGCCCAGCAGGAACGAGCCTGTATAGCTTCCGCCATCCGGGAATGAGATTGTCCCTTCCCCTTCCTGAAGCAGGTCCACCCGGGCAAGGGTGATCTTTCCTTCATCCTCGATTCGTTTCAGAAATGAATTCATGAAATGGTCCGGTTGTGCTGTTTCATTGGGTCCCTCCGCATGGGCGGAGGATCATTTCTTGGTGATGAATTTGCCGTCCTTGAATTCTCCCTGCAGTCGGCGTCCATCCGCCATGGTCATGGTTCCATCGCCGTGGGGACGCCCATTTGCCAAATGCCCCACATATTTCCTGCCGTCCACCATCGTCATGACGCCGAGTCCGTGGTACTTGTTCTCCCTGAACTCGCCCTCGTAGCGGTCCCCGTTGGGGAATGTCAGGATTCCCCTCCCATTGAAGAGACCATCGATGAAGCGGCCGACGTACTTCCGGCCGTCCGGAAGGAGCAGTGTACCGATCCCGTTGAATTTGCCATTCTCGAACTGTCCTTCGTAGCGCATGCCGTCCGGGAAGATATCGGTCCCCTGTCCATGGCAGCGATCGTCCCGCCATTCTCCCATGTAGGTGCGGCCGGTGGGGTAGGTCATCATTCCCAGCCCTTCCTTCCGGTCGTTGCGCCAGCCTCCCAGGTAGACGGCTCCATCGGCGTATTGAAGGATTCCCATGCCGTCCCGGAAGCCGACGCGCCATTCTCCCATGTAACTCTGCCCGTCCGGATGGCTCGCGATTCCCCGCCCATGGGGACGGTCCGCTTCCACGTCGCCGGCATATGCACTTCCGTCGGGAAGCTCCATTGCCGCGGGGCTCGGCGGGGCAAGCGCCGCATCGCCCAACTCCTCGAACAGGGCGCTGGGAGTCTCGACGGGAGGGGGGGCGGGCGCTTCCTCCATCTCAATTGTGGGTTTGGCCTTCCGGCGGCTTCTGGATGCCCGGGGCCGAGGGGCTTCTTCTGCCGGTTCCGCCGGTGTCGGCGCTTCCTGCGGCTCCTGCTTTTCAACCCGTTCTGCGGCGGGCTTCGGTCGTTCGATCTTTTCCGCCGCCGCTTCCGTATTCGCGCTTTCCCGCGCCTGTCGTCCCGTCTTTCTCGGTGGTGCCGCCATAGGTTTCTCCGGTAGGTCCGGGGGCTTGTCCTCGGGAATCTCGGCCGCCTCGAACTCCAGCGGCTCCGGAATGGTTCCCGTCCCGATGTCATCCTGCGGCTCGACTTGAAGAGTCCCGGGCGCGCCGGGTTTCTCTTCTTCGATGGCCGTGCGCTGTTTCGCCGGAACGGTGGAGTCCGGTTCCGCCGCTTCCATGGCCTCCGGGACGACGGACGGTTCTTCTCTGGTCTGTACCACCAGTTCCGGCACCGCCGCCGTTGCGGGTTCTTCCACAGATGGGTCCGGTTCCGCCGGTGGCTCCGGCTGGACGGCCGTTTCAGGGGTGGCGGCCTCCGGTTCGGGCCCGATGGTTTCACCGGATAAAGGTTCCGCCTCTCCGGCGGGTGGCGCTGTTGGGATATTCACGAGTTCGGGGGTGATTTCAACCGCGGCGGATTCGGGCGTTTCCGGTTCCGCAGATACCTCCGCCGGCTCCGGAGCGGTCTCCGGCTTGACGGGTATCGGAGCCTCTGCGGTCGGAGGCGGTGCGGCAGGCGTCTCTTCTGGAATTGCTTCCGCCGGAATCTCCTGAATCCCGGCTTGCCGGACCGCCACCGTCTCCACCGGTTCAAGGACGGCATCGGGCAGGGACGAAATCTCCGGCTCATCCCGGGGCGGAGGGGCCACCTCCATGGTTGCCGCCGTTGCCGGTTCTTCCTCCGGCGTGTCCGGCTCTTTCGGCAGCTCAAACACGTCGGCGGCCTCGACGGCTACGGACTCCAACCCGGGCTCGGCAAGGACCGTGCTTTCGCTCAACGATTCTTCAGAGAGGACCGATTCTTTCTCTTCCGGGCGCTCCGGGATGTCCTCGACCGCTTCGGCCGCGGGCATTTCCGGTTCCGCAGGCACCTCCGGCGGTTCCGGAGCGGCCTCCGGCTTGACGGGTATCGGAGCCTCTGCGGTCGGAGGCGGCGCGGCAGGCGTCTCTTCGGGAATTGCTTCCGCCGGAATCTCCTGGATCCCGGCTTGCCGGACCGCCTCCGTCTCCACCGGTTCGATGGCAGCCTCCTCCTCGCCGGGAGCCGTTGGCCCGCCAAACACCAATGTTCCCGCTGTCCAGGCTCCTTCCAGGACCGATCCGTCGAACCGGGTCAGACGTCCCGGACCTTCCGGTATGCCATCCGCCCAGGTACCCTCGTATCGGCTGCCATCAGGCCAGGTATAGATGCCTTTCCCATGGAACCGGCCGTTGAGAAATGTGCCGGAGTAAGTGCTGCCGTCGGCCAGCGTCGCCGCACCTTCTCCTTCAAAGCCGGCTTCGGTCCAGGAAACTGGATAGGGTTGTTCAGGGGAAACTCCCCGCTGAAGTATCTTCCACATGTTCACGTCAATCATGCCTTGTGTTGGATTGAAAGGCCCGTTTGCCTGGGGGTGCACCAATTTGCGACGCATGTTAGCGGATAGACCGGGCTGTTTCAAGGGGAACTTCGTGAAATGTAGAGAGCACGCAAAATGTCCGGGCTCAGTAGCACATGAAATGTCCGGTTGTTAAAGAGCCCCCGGGAGGGGTTCTATGAGGCGGACAGAGCTACCGCAGGAGACCCGGAAAATGCGGTTTGAGGAGATGCTGGAAAGATGGGAGCGTGGGTAATTGACGCAGGATCAGGCAGCGCTGGTATTGGGTATGATGCCTCCGGAAACCTCCTGAAACCCGGCAACCAACCGATCAACGCGAAACAAAAACAGTACCCTCTCTTTCTGATCGGCAGCAAGGAACTGGGACCGGTCGCCCTTCATGCAAACCTGGGCTATCTCCGGACCCCGAACGATGCGGGAAACCACGAGGACCTCTGGCATGCCTCCCTGGCGGCGGAATATGAGGTCGTGAAGGACCTGAAGCTCATGGCCGATATCGGGGCGAGCCGGAACCCGACTCCCGGGACGGAACCCATCCGGCCTATGCCCTGGGCGGGGTCGCCTATGCCGTTACGGAGAAGATCCGGCTGGACGGCGGTGTCAAGTTCGGCCTGAACAAGGCGGAAACGGATGTGACCTACCTCTTTGGTGTGACCTTCCAGTTCTGAGACCCCGCGCAACTTCCTTTTTCACAAAAGGCCCGTCCATGCCGTCGCCCGGCGTGGACGGGCATTGTCATGTCCGGCGGGCAAAGCGAAAGCAGCCTTCCCCGATGCCTTTCGACCGCGAACATCCGAATCGGCACGGAAAAAAGTCGTTGTTCGGAGGAACCTCTTGACAAAGGAGTCCGACTGAATGCTCTAATGCAACGGTCTTCAGAAAGACGGGGCCGTCGGCTTCCCGGTCAAGGGGGAAGACAGAAGCAGGCACAAAGGAGCCATCTCCAAATGGGTCGTCGGAAAACCAGCGGACAGACAACGATCACAACACCGAACGATGCCATCCTGGAGAGCATCTCCGACGGCGTCTTTACCGTGGACATGGATTGGCGCATTTCTTCCTTCAACCGGGCGGCCGAAGAGATCACCGGCGTTCCCCGCCGGGAGGCCTTCGGCCGTCCCTGCTCGGAGGTGTTCCGGTCCAGCATGTGCGGCGCCGACTGCGCGCTTCAGAAGACCCTGAAAACAGGCAGGCCCGTCATCGGAAAATCCGGATACATCATCGACGCGGAGGGAAATCGCATCCCCATCAGCGTCTCCACGGCGGTGCTCCGGGATGCCGACGGCCGGATCATCGGGGGTGCCGAGACCTTTCGGGACCTCTCCGAGGTGGAAGCCCTGCGCCAGGAGCTGGCGGGCCGGGTCCGGGTGGGTGACCTCGTGAGCCGGAGCCCCCTGATGCAGAGGGTCTTTGAGGTTCTGCCGGCCATTGCGGCCAGCCCGAGCACGGTCCTCGTGCTCGGAGAAACCGGAACAGGGAAGGAATTGATCGCCCGGACCATCCACGACCTGAGTCCCAGGCGAGAAGGACCCTTCGTTGCCGTGAACTGCGGGGCCCTGCCGGACACCCTTCTCGAGTCCGAACTGTTCGGTTACAAGGCAGGCGCCTTCACGGGTGCCGGGAGGGACAAGCCCGGCCGCTTCGCCCTGGCACGGGGCGGCAGCATTTTCCTCGACGAAATCGGAGAGGTCAGCCCGGCCCTGCAGGTGCGGCTGCTGCGGGTTCTTCAGGAGCGGACTTACGAACCACTGGGGGGGACGCGCACCGAGACGGCGGATGCCCGGGTGATTGTCGCCACCAACCGGGACCTGGCGGAGCGGGTGCGGACGGGGGCATTCCGGGAAGACCTCTACTACCGCGTGAACGTAGTCCGGGTGGAGCTTCCGCCGCTCCGTCGGCGCAAGGAAGACATCCCGCTTCTGGCGGAGCAGTTCATTCAGCGGTTCAACCGGCTGCAGGGCAGGTCCATCCGGGGGATCGCCACGGAGGCCATCGCCCTGCTCATGGCCCATGACTGGCCGGGCAACGTGCGGGAGCTCGAAAACGTAATCGAACGGGCCTTCATCCTCTGCCGGGAGGGGCTCATCGGTATCGGTCATCTTCCCGACGAGTTGACCGCCCGCAGACTGCCGGCGGGCTTGGATCCTGACGTCCGCTCCGCCCACGAACTCCTCGATATTCAGGCCATCCGGGCGGCGCTGGAGCGGAACGGATACAACCGACAGGCCGCGGCGCGGGAACTCGGCATCCACAAGACCACGTTCTTCAGAAAGCTGAAAAAACTGGGGATTACCCTTCCGAATCAGGACGGCCGCTCCTTCCGGGGTGCTAAAGAGAAGCAATAACGCACCTGTGTTTCTGCTATACAGTAGCATTACGGGCACTCTACAGTCCTTCCCCGCAGTCCCTCCGATCGATAATGAACAATGTATACAGGTAGATAGGAAGTCCTTTCTCTTGCTGCCGGTTTTGGCATGGAGAATGCAAATTATGACTTCAAAAGGGTATGTGAGGCTTCGCATGAATGTGGCGTTTGCCTGCTGGAACAATCGCATCGCGCCGGTTTTCGACAATGCCCGGCAGATTCTGCTCGTCCGGGTCGACTCGGGGCGGATCGTCGGGGAGGAGCAGCAGGTGCTCCCCGGGGATCTTCCGGTTCAGAAGGCATTGCGCCTCGCGGAGATGGGAGTCGGGACGCTGGTGTGCGGAGCGATTTCCCGTCCCCTCCACGGGATGGTCATGGCCTATGGCATCCGGGTGATCCCCTTTGTAGCGGGAGACCTGCAGGAAGTCGTCCAGGCATGGATCCGGGGCGGCCTGAAGGGTGATGCTTTTGCCATGCCGGGCTGTTCCGGGAGGGGGAGGGGCCGGTTCAGGCAAATGAATGGCGCAAATTGGGAGGATTCCATCATGAACGGAAGAGGCGGAGGAAGAGGTCAGGGCGGCGGACGTGGCCAGGGCGCAGGTCAGGGGCAAGGCGGCGGACGCGGCCAGGGCGCGGGTCAGGGTCAGGGTGGTGGACGCGGCCAAGGCGCGGGTCAGGGCGGCGGAAGTGGCCAGGGCGCGGGTCAGGGCCAGGGCCGGGGACTGGGCCGCATGGGAGGCCGGAAGATGGCAGGACCGGCGGGTGCCTGCGTCTGCCC
>CAYNEJ010000047.1:0-5620 GCA_964396205.1 uncultured Syntrophaceae bacterium | reverse complement strand
TGGGGCTGGAGAAACAGGTTCTTCGCCACCGGCCAGCCGGGCTGGATGCGGTTCGGTGCGTATGCGGCGCCGTACGGTTATCCGATGGCCAACCCGAATCCCGATCCGGAGACGGAAAGGCAGGTCCTCCGGAATCAGGCGGATGCCATGGAGGCGGAACTGAACCTGATTCGCAAGCGTCTTGCTGAGACGGAGGCCGGGACGACGGTCTGACAACGGCTGTCGGCGGTATGCACAGGTCGTCCGCACCGGCAAAGAGGCCGATGCGGACGACGGCATGGACGCCACAGCATGGAAGGAGGTTCCATACGTGAAGATTGCATTTTCGACATCGGGGGAAGACCTTGGTGCGCCGCTGGACACCCGTTTCGGCCGAGCCCCGAAGTTTCTCATTTATGACCTGGATACGGACACCTTTACGGTGATTGACAACCGGAAGACCATGGATTCGGCCCAGGGGGCGGGCATCCAGTCGGCACAGACCGTGGCCCGCTCCGGTGTCGGGGCCGTCATCACCGGGAACTGCGGTCCCAAGGCCTTTCGCGTGCTTTCCGCCGCGGGGATTCGCATCTACAACAGCGGTGCCCCGACCATTCAGGAAGCTCTGGAACTCTACCGCGCCGGAAGCCTGGCCGAGGCGGATGACGCAAACGTCGAGGGACACTGGTCGTGAGAGGCGGTGTCGGGGAAGGCCTTTCACGGTGCCCGGCCGGAGGCGGCGGGAGCTGTCACCGGGAATTTGCTGTCGGGAAGAAATTGGGGGGTGCGGAATGATTCTGGCCATTGCATCCGGGAAGGGCGGCACCGGCAAGACAACGGTGGCGGTAAATACGGCCAGGGCTCTCGGCTCCGAGGTGCTGCTCCTGGACTGCGATGTGGAGGAGCCGAACGCCCATCTGTTCCTTCCTGGCCGTGTCAGCTCGGCGGATGCCGTCAGCATTCCGGTCCCCCAGGTGGACGAGTCCCTCTGTGACGGCTGCGGTGAATGCGGGTCCTTTTGCGAGTACCATGCCATCGTTTCCTTCGGGACCCTTCCCCTTGTTTTTCCGGAGATGTGCCACGGCTGCGGGGGCTGCACGATGGTGTGCCCCCCGAAGGCGATCCGGGAAACCGACCGGCGCATCGGGGTGATCGAGACAATCCAGTCGGGTAACATCACCCTGATCCAGGGGCGCCTCGATGTGGGCGTGGCCATGGCGCCCCCCCTGATCCGGGCTGTGAAGGCCCGCTTGGAAGACGGCCGGCCGGCCATTTTAGACGCACCCCCCGGGACTTCGTGCCCCGTAATCGCCGCAATCCGGGACGTCGACCATGTTGTTCTGGTCACGGAGCCGACGCCCTTCGGCCTCCACGACCTGAAGCTTGCCGTGGAGACGGTCCGGGAGCTCGGCATTCCCTTCGGGGTTGTGATCAACCGGGTCGGGATCGGCGACGAGCGGGTGCATGTCTACTGCAAAGAGGAAAACATCCCGGTTCTCCTGGAGATTCCGGACGACCGGCGCATCGCCGAGGCATATTCCAGGGGTGAGCTCATTGTGGATGCACTCCCGGAATACCGGGAGCTTTTCCTTGATCTGATGAGGAACATCATGCCCGGGCAAAGCGACAGGAGGAGTTGAGTCATGCCGACGTATGAGTACGAATGCGACCGGTGCGGATTCCGGTTCGAGCGGAGACAGGGAATCACCGAGGCGCCGCTCGCGGTGTGTCCCGAGTGCCGCGGCAGTGTCCGGAGGCTCGTCAGCGGCGGGGCCGGATTCATCATGAAGGGGGCCGGTTCGGCCGGGACACGGCGGCAGGGGGACGACTGCTCCCTGAACCGGACGGGAAGGACCTGCTGCGGGAGGACCGAGCGCTGCGGCGATTCGCCGTGTTCGGACAGGTCATGAGCGCGGGGACCGTTCGATACGTTTACGGACCTGTTCCGTCGCGCCGGCTCGGCCGCTCCCTGGGAGTCGATCTCGTTCCCTTCAAGGTGTGCACCTACGATTGCATCTATTGCCAGTTGGGGCGAACGACAAACCGGACCCTGGTGCGGGCCGAATATGTACCCGTTGAAGACGTTCTGGCGGAATTGGACAGGAATCTGGAGAGAGGGGACGTCCCGGATTACATCACCCTGGCCGGATCAGGGGAGCCGACACTGCATTCCGGCATCGGCCGGGTGATCGAGCGGATCCGCGAGCGGACAAAGGTGCCCGTGGCGGTCCTGACCAACGGCTCTCTGCTATGGATGAAAGAGGTGCAGGACGACCTGATGACGGCGGACCTTGTGCTGCCGTCGCTGGATGCGGGGGACGAAAGGCTGTTTCGCACCGTGAACCGTCCGCACGAAGGCATCTCCTTCGAGTGCATGGTGGACGGCATGGCCGAGTTTACCCGGCGGTTCCCGAAGGAGGTGTGGCTCGAGATCCTTCTGCTGGCGGGGATGACCGGCATGCCTTCCGAGGTGAAGAAGATCGCGGCCCTGGCCTCTCTCATCGGGCCGGCGAGGATCCAGCTCAACACGGCCGTCCGTCCGCCGGTGGAGGATTTCGCCCTTTCGGTTCCCCCGGATGAGATGCAGGTCCTGAAGGGCTTCTTCCCGGAGCCGGTCGATATCATCTGCGATCATGCGGAGAGCAGGCGGGTCGTTCCGCTCCCGCCGGTCAGGGAAGAAGACATCCTTGCTTTGCTCCGGAGAAGGCCCTGCACGGCCGAGGACATTGCGGCGGGGCTGGGCATTCATGTGGCGGAAGTGCTCAAACGGCTTGACGGCCTGACCGCGGCCGGGACGGTATGCTGGATTGTCTCCGACGGAAGAAACGTGTACGCGAAGGCTGACTCCTGAAGGGAAAGCGCAACGTCATCGCCTTGTCCGGGAGGGAACAGGCCGGGCGGACGACAGCGGGCCGGCGGTGTGCCGCCCCGGCGGGCAGAGGCAAAAAGAAGACGGCCTTCGGCTGACGTCGGGTGATGTCATGAAGATCCGGGAAGGATGGAGGGAATGAAGGAAATTGTGATTATCAGCGGCAAGGGAGGCACCGGGAAGACCAGCCTGACCGCGTCGTTCGCCGTGCTGGCGGACCGGCCGGTCATTGCGGATTGCGACGTGGATGCGGCGGATCTGCACCTGGTCCTCTCCCCTCAGGTGAAGGAACGGCATGCCTTCCGCAGCGGTCACGAGGCGGTCATCCGCCCGGGGGACTGTATCGGCTGCGGCCTTTGCCTCGACTATTGCCGATTTGAGGCCGTGAAGAGGACCGAGGATCCGTCGGGTAGGTCCATGTATGCAATCGACCCGGTGTCCTGCGAGGGATGCGGGGTCTGCGTCCGATTCTGCCCCGTGGAGGCCATTGATTTCCCGGAGCGACTCTGCGGGGAGTGGATGATCTCCGAAACCCGCTGTGGACCGATGGTTCACGCCCACCTGGGCATTGCCGCGGAGAACTCGGGGAAGCTTGTCTCCACGGTTCGCCAGGAGGCCCGGCGAATCGCCGAGGAGGATAACCGTTCCCTCATCCTGGTGGACGGACCCCCGGGGATCGGCTGTCCCGTCATCGCATCGCTGACCGGCTCGACGCAGGTAGTGGCCGTGACGGAGCCGACCGTATCCGGGGAGCATGACCTGGAGCGGCTGCTTTCTCTGACCCGGCACTTCGACATCCCGGCGGCGGTCTGCGTGAACAAGTGGGACCTGAATCCCGGGATGGCGGAGCGGATCGAGGATAAGGCGCGGGGAATGGGCGCCCGGGTCGCCGGCCGCATCCGTTACGACCGCTCCGTGACCCTGGCCCAGCTTCGGGAGCGTGCCGTCGTGGAAATAGACGCCCCCTGCGTCGAAGACATTCAACGAATCTGGAACGAGATAGCCGGATAGGAAACCGATCATGACACATCCGATTCATATCACAATCCTTGTCGATAACCGGGCGACTCCCGGGTTGATGGCGGAGCACGGCCTTTCCCTCTGGATCGAGACCGGGGAGCAGCGCATCCTCTTCGATACGGGACAGGGGGCGGCACTGGTGCCCAATGCCTGGGCCCTCGGCGTCGACCTGGCCGGGACGGATCTGCTTGTCCTGAGCCATGGGCATTACGACCACGTGGGGGGAATCCCCCATGTCCTGCGAAGGGCGGGACACGTCGAGATTTACTGTCACCCCGGAGTCGTAATGCCCCGTTACGCAATCCGGGACGGCCAGGCGAGGGCGATTCACATGCCGAAGGAGTCTTCCGCCGCCCTGGACCGGTTCCCCGAGCAGCGTCTTCACTGGATTCAGCATCCCTTGTCGCTGACCGAAAACATCGGCCTCACCGGTCCTGTTCCCCGGGAGTGCGAATTCGAAGACACCGGGGGGCCGTTCTACCTCGATCGCGAGGGAAGAAATGCGGATCCGATCGAAGACGACCTTGCCCTGTGGATCAGAACGGAGGAAGGGCTGGTCATCTGTGTCGGCTGCTGCCACGCCGGGCTCCTGAACACGCTGCAACATGTGCAGCGGCTGAACGGCGGAATGAGAATCCGGGCCGTCATCGGCGGCTTTCACCTGCTCAATGCCGGCCGCGAACGTCTTGAACGGACCGTGACGGAGCTCCTGTCGCTGGATCCGGACCAGGTGATCCCCTGCCACTGCACCGGCGAACATGCTGCCGCTTTCCTTCTCGATGCCCTGGGAAGCAAGGGCATGCCGGGCGCGGCGGGATTGCGCTGCCGGTTTTAGGCTTGTGGGGGGACTCGATCCGGGACATCCGGATCCATGAGCAAACAATTCATTGTGCCGATTTGCACCCGTGTTGTATGCTGTTTCCAGTATCTGTCTTTGTTATTCCGCTGTTTCCGCAAACCAAAACAAGGAGGAGTCATGGAGGAAGGCGTCCGCTGGGTGAAGACCCACTGTGCAAGGATGGACCACGGCGGCTGTGGCCTGCTCGTGGGCGTGAAGGAAAACAAGATCGTCCAGATCAAAGGGGATCCCGGGGGTTACCTGAACCGGGGGTACACCTGCTTCAAGGGGAGGGTTTCTGCGGACCGGCTCACGCACCCGGACCGTCTCCAGCATCCCCTGAAGCGAATCGGAGAGCGGGGGGAAGGACGCTGGCAGCGAATCTCCTGGGACCAGGCCCTGGAGGAGACAGCGGAGAATCTTCTCAAGATCAAGGAGAAACACGGAGCCCGGGCTGTCGGATTCGGCGTCGGCATGCCAAAAGGACTGGAGCACTTTGTCCTGATCCGCCTGGCCAACCTGTTCGGGTCTCCCAATGTCGTCGCCTCCCAGGACGTCTGCCACGCCCCCCGGGAGATCACGGGAGTCCACACCTGCGGTTTCTATCCCGTGGCGGACCTGCACCATCCTTCAAAGCTTCTTTTCCTCTGGGGGAGCAACCTCACGGCCACCAACGAGGAGGGGCAGATCGTCAGCCTGCTCCATGACCAGGTGAAGAATGGCGCCAGGCTGATCGTTGTCGATCCCCGGCGGATCGAACTCGCCGAGAAGGCGGACCTCTGGCTGCAGCTCCGCCCGGGCACGGCCCAGGCCCTGGCCCTTTCCATCATGCACGTAATCTGCGAGGAATCCCTCTATGACCGGGAGTTCGTGGAGAAATATACCCACGGGTTCGAGGAGCTCCGCGAGCACCT
>CAYNEJ010000046.1:0-22855 GCA_964396205.1 uncultured Syntrophaceae bacterium | reverse complement strand
AGGGATTCAAGCATTTCAAGACCTATCTGGATTCCCTTTCGATCATCGGCCTTCTCTTCACCCTGGTGGTCATGTTCGCCCTCAAGGGGGACCTGATCCTGGAGAACCCCATGCTGATCGTCCACATGGCCGTTCCCATGACGCTGTTTTTCTGGATCATGTTTGCCGTGGTCTACCTGGTGGGCTGGAAGATGGGCCTGAATTACGAGGACTCCGTCGCCGTTGCCTTCAACTCCACGGGCCGGGACTTCGAGATCGCCATCGCCATTGCCATCACGGCCTTCAACCCGGTTGTGGCCCTGGCGACGGTCATCGGTCCCCTCATCGAGGTCCCCGTGATGCTGGTCCTGGTCTGGGCGGCGCGTCGCTCCAGGGAGGGGCTCTTTGTCGAGGCTCCGGCCGTGCTGGATGCGGTTCCCGAAAAAGCCCGCCTCTCCCGGGAGATCAAGAGAGAGTAGGATGGTTTCCGGCCTGCTGAACGAGGGCGCCCGGCGTGTTTTGAATGATTAATTCTCCCGTTCCGGTTATCTCCAGGGAACGGGATCATCGCAAAATAAGGAGGGAATCATGGCTGACGAATGCTGTGCCGGGGGAAGCAACCGCATGATCGTCTGGTGCGCCGGGGCCTCGAACGTGGGCCAGATGACGCATCAAATGGCCGTGGAGCTGGCAGGAGAGGGACAGGGGCGCCTGTTCTGCCTGGCCGGCATTGCGGCCCACAGGAGCGGTTTCGTCCGGTCGGCGAAGGACGCCGAGGACATGCTGGTCCTGGATGGATGCTCTGTCGCCTGTGCCGCGAAGATTCTGGAGCACGTCGAGGCGCCTGTCATGAACCACTTCGTCGTCACGGAGATGGGCGTCGAGAAGGCCTTCGGTGAGGCCCTGAAGCGTGAGGACATCGATCGGGTCAAGGCATTGATACGAAATGCCCTGACGTCTTAATCTCTGCGAAAAAACAGAAGAAAAAAATACATGAGAGAGGGAGTATTTGTGAGAGCGTTCGACTGCCGGAAAATGTATCGAAAAGCGGGACTCTGGATAGGAGTGGCTCTTCTTGTCCTGGCCATCCATGCTCCTGCCGGGGCCGAGACGATGACCATCCCCGTGAAAGGGATGGTCACCATGGTGGACCTGGGGGCCGCCTCCTGCATTCCCTGCAAGATGATGGCGCCGATTCTCGACCGGCTGGAGAAGCGCTACCGGGGGAAGGCGGCCATCGTGTTTATCGATCTCCGCTATCAACGGGATGCGGCCCAACATTTCGGCGTCCGGGCGATTCCCACCCAGATCTTCTACGACAAAAACGGCCGCGAGGTGTCGCGCCATATGGGCTTCATGAGCGAGGAGGCCATCGTGGCCCAGCTCAAGACGATGGGCGTGAAGTAAGGGAGGCCCTCACTCATGGAATCGATTTTCCTCATGGTCAATGAATGGATGACGGGTGCGCCGGCCTGGGCGGCCCTTGGTGCTTTTCTCTGGGGAATGGTCAGCGTCCTTTTCAGCCCCTGTCATCTGGCCTCCATTCCTTTGATTGTTGCCTATGTCGGCGGCCAGGAGCGGCTCCTCCAGCCCCGTGAAGCCGCCGGTTACGCCGGGGTCTTCACGGCGGGCCTGTTCATCACCATCGCCCTGATCGGGGCAATCTGTGCCATTCTCGGCCGGATGCTGGGGGATGTCGGCAGTTTCTGGCAGATTCCCGTGGGGCTGGTGCTCCTCTGGGTGGCCCTCGGCATGATGGGAGTCGAGTCATGTTCCTCGTCGAGCGGCCTCCTCTATCGCCTGCGCCTTCGCGGAATGGGAGGTGCGTTCCTTCTGGGCCTCGCTTACGGCGTCCTGTCCGGCGCCTGTACCTTCGGCTTCATCGCCCCGATCCTGGCCTTGATCGCCATTCAGAAACAGATCGCAACGGGTCTTGTGCTGATCGTCCTGTTTGCCCTCGGGCACTGCCTGCCCATTGTCCTGGCAGGCAGTTCCAGTGCTTTCGTCCGCAAGGTGGTCGAAAACCGGAATTGGCAGGGGGCGGGCGACTGGTTCCGCAAGGGGGCCGGGGCGCTCATTGCCTTCCTGGGAGTTTATTTCATCGGCAATCCGTTCTGGGGAAACTAGGGGCTGAACATGGACACGACGATCGCTGTGGTTCGCACACAGCCGGGGAACGGGAATTTCCGTCCGGCCCTGATCCTGGCGGGCTTCGATTCCAAGAAGGCCACGGGGATCCATGCTTTCGCGGTGATGCCCCCGTCCTTTTTTTCCCTGGTGCGGCCCTGCCGCAGTTTTAATGAATAGGGTGTGTTCATCTCGCCATGCGTGATGTGAGGAAAGGAATCATGAAGAAGGTCCTGTTCATCTGCACCCACAATGCATCGCGTTCTCAAATGGCGGAAGGGTTCCTCCGGGCCTTGAAAGGAGATCGGTACGAAGTCTTCAGTGCCGGGACGGAGCCCAGGGGGGTGAACCCTTATGCAATCCGGGTCATGGCGGAGGCCGGGATTGATCTCCAGGCTCATCGTTCCAAGAGCGTAAACGAATTCCAGGGCGTGGCCTTTGACGAGGTGGTGACGGTCTGTGACTCCGCCCGGGAATCCTGTCCCGTGTTTCCGGGCGGCGGCCGCAAGCGGCACCAGAGCTTTCCGGACCCCTCTCTGCTCGAGGGGACGGAGGAGGAGATCCTGGCGGGGTTCCGGTCTGTAAGGGATGAGATCCGGAATTGGATTCTCGCTGAATTCTGAGACAATGGCAGGCATGGGCCACGTCGACGGAATTCCTGACGGGGAAGACGGCCTGCCTGAATCCAGATATCCATTCTATGGAGAGGAGAAAGACAACCATGAAGCGTCAGCGCGGGTCGTTCGGTTTCATCGGCGGCGGGAGAGTCGTCCGGATCATTCTGGAGGGACTGGAACGGAAGAACCGGATGCCGGAGAAGGTCATCGTCAGCGACGCCAGCGAGGAGATTCTCCGGGCCTTGAAGGCCCGTTTCCCCGGGATTGAGACAGCCGGGGCGGACCTGAAACAGCCCGCGAAGGCGGATCTTGTCTTCATTGCGCTTCATCCGCCGGCGATCATGGGTATCCTGGGCGAAATCGGGCCGATGCTGGGCAGAAATTCGATCGTGGTCTCCCTGGCACCGAAGCTGACCATTGCCCAGCTCTCGAACGGTCTTGGAGGATTCGCACGGATCGTCCGGATGATCCCCAATGCCCCCTCGATCGTCAACAAGGGATTCAATCCCGCCGCCTTCGCATCCGCTTTCGATGAAGATGAAAAGAAGAGCCTGAGGAAAACCTTCGAGACCCTGGGCGACTGCCCGGAGGTGGAGGAGGGGGCCCTGGAGGCCTATGCCGTCCTGTCGGCCATGGGCCCCACGTATTTGTGGTTCCAGCTGCAGGAACTTCGGGGGCTCGGCGAATCCTTCGGCCTGACTCCCAAACAGGCCTCTCGGGCCCTGAACAAGATGGTGAAGGGGGCGGCGAAGACCCTTTTCGATTCAGGACTTTCGCCGGAGGAAGTCATGAATCTCGTCCCGGTGAAGCCTCTTGCGGAGGATGAGGAGGCGATTCGCTCAGCCTACCGGACAAAACTGACAGGACTGTACACGAAACTGAAGCCCTGATAAAATCCTGCGGAATCGATCCCTCTCTCCGCTTTCTTTTTCAGAGGTGTTGCATGGCTTTCAGCAGAACGGCCGTTTTCATGGATCGGCTCAACAGTCCCATCCGGTACAGGGCGGCGGGCCGGCGTCTCGGCGTGGTTTTTGCGGCGGGTATCATCCTTCTCCTGTTCCTGTGTCCTGTATTTGTTCATGCCCAAGGCTGGTGGTGGGGTTCGAGGATTGATTCGGGATACGATGCGAAGACCGTTCTTGATGTCCGGGGAACGGTCACCGCGGTTTCTTCCCTGGAGCAGAGTGGCCCCGTTTCCCTGATCCTCCGGGTGGAAAGCGGTCAGTACACGGTGATGCTGGCAACACCACGGTATCTGAAGAGACAGGGTTTCCGGGTCGAGCGCGGGGACGGCCTGACGATCCGGGGCTCCCGCATGCTGGACGGGCAGGGCAGGGCGTACATCGTCGCGGCGGTTGTCACCAATGAAAAAACAGGGGAGCAGATCCGCCTGCGCGACGAGGGCGGAGTGCCTCTGTGGAGCAGAAAAGGCCAGCGGGGTGGGAAGGGATTCCCGCCATGAGGAGCCGAAGCGCACCCCTTCCTGCGATTGGAATGCTTCTCCTGTTTTCTGTGCTTCTTGCCGGATGTGCGAGTTTCAAAACTGCCACCCCCTCACCGGAGGTGCTGGAACGGAAAATCCAGGTCCTTGAGAAGAGGCTGTCTCTGCTGGAGTCAAGGCAGTCGCAGCGATCCGTCGCCCTGACGAAGGTCCGGGACTCCATCGTCTTCATCTGGGGCGCGTATACGTTCGTCGATTCCCTGGGGAGGCCCCTGCGGCACGTCTTGAACGAGAACGGCCGGCCGGTGGCCGACCCCCAGGGGGTGCCCCTGGTGGACATCAAGGGAACGGGATCCATCGTCTATACGAATTATTGCGGAACGGGCTTCCTGGCCGGGGCCGGCGGGCTGTTGCTGACCAATCGGCATGTGGCACAGCCCTGGTGGGACGAAAAAAAGGATGAATCTCTCATCCGGGCGGGTCTCAAGCCGGTCTTTCTGATTCTCCGGGCGTTTTTCCCGGATAAGGGCAGAGGCGTTCCGATCGAGGTTGTCTCTTACGATGAAAAATACGACATCGCCCTCGTGCGGACAGACGGCACTCAGCCCGATGCAGAACCCATGGAGCTGTATCCGGAAACCGAGAAGATCCGGGAAGGGCAGGCCATTTTTCTTCTCGGCTACCCGACAGGGCTGGAGGCCGTGGTGGCCAAACTGGACGTGTCTGCAGACGTCGATGAAGATGACGAGTCGTGCAGTTATTCAACGGCCGAGCGGTTGTCCGCCGGCGGACTGCTCAAGCCGACGGCCACCAGCGGCTTTCTGTGGGAGGCCTATCCCCATGTGCTGGTCTACGATGCCCGGACCGTCGGCGGGGGAAGCGGCGGACCCATTCTGGACATGAACGGTCGGGTGCTGGGAGTCAACGCGGCATATCTCGAGGAGTTTCAGGGAGGCAACTACGGAATCCCCGTTGCGTTCGGACACGCTCTCCTCGAAAACCGGGGAGTCCCGACGAAGGAATCCCGCCGGGAATCCCCCGAAATGCAGCGACTCGCCTGTGCGGAGGATCGCTTCTCGAGCGAAGCGTCCGGGATCTGCTCCAGCGGGCAAAAATAAACAGGCAACTGAATCCGTGTCATAAAGAGAACAGGTCGGAGGAGGAGGAGCCATGTCTTTGATTGTTGCGGATCGGATTCACAAGGATTACCGGGTTGGAGATGTGGTCGTTCATGCTCTTCAGGGCGTGGGGTTTGAGATCGAGCCGGCATCCTTTGTCTCTTTCGTCGGGCCGTCCGGGAGCGGCAAGACAACCCTCCTGAACCTCATCGGCTGCCTCGACAAGCCGTCCTCGGGTACCCTGACGGTGGCCGAGACGGACATCGCCGGATTGGACCGCAAGGAAAGCGCCGCCTTCCGGGGGCGTCATCTCGGGTTCATCTTTCAGGACTTCAATCTCATCCAGGTGCTGACGGTCCACGAGAACATCGAGTACCCCCTCCTGATGGTCCAGAATGTACCGCCGGCGGAGAGGAAGAGCAGGATCGCGCGGCTGCTCGCAGCGGTCGGCATGGCGGACCAGGCGGACAAGTATCCCGATCAGATCTCCGGCGGCCAGAAGCAGCGGGTGGCCATCGCGAGGGCGCTGGTGACGAACCCGGAGCTGGTCCTGGCGGACGAGCCGACGGCCAACCTCGATTCCGCCACGGCTTACGCCGTCATCGACCTGATGAAAAAGATGCGGGACGACCTGGGAACCACGTTCATCTTCTCCACCCACGACACGAAGATCGTGGGGGAAGCAGAAGTCATCTTCCGGCTGGAGGACGGGCGCCTCGCCGCGAAAGAGGTGAAAGGGGGCGCGAACCATGAGTAATCTCTTCAAAATCGCCGTGCGCAATCTCCTGCGGTACAAACGGAGAACCCTGCTGACGGCCTCGCTGATCACCATCGGCGTCGTCTTCGTCCTGGTCTTCACCTCCATCACCGGTTCGTTCAAGGCCATGATGATCGGACAGGTCACCGACTCCATGCTGGGGCATGTCCAAATCCACAAAAAGGGATACGTCGCCTCCATCGACAGCCTGCCGCTGAACCTGAACATCAAGCCGAAAGCGTATCAGAAGATCTCGGACATTCTTGGAGCGGCGCCGGAGATTGCGGCATTTTCACCCCGCCTCAAGTTCGGCGGGATGTTCAGCAACTTCACCGAGACGACGAACATCCGCCTGAACGGCATTTACCCGGACCGGGAATTCCAAACCGTGCCCCTGCTGACGTCCCGTGTCTCCGAGGGCAGAAAGACCCTGAACCGGGGCGAGATCATGATTCCCGAGCTTCTGGCCCGTGGCTTGAAGGTCAAGGTGGGCGACCCTGTCGTTGTCGTGGCGACCAACGTGGACGGTTCCGTCAACGGCAGGCAATTCATCGTGTCCGGCATCCTGGAGAGTGCCACCGGACCCGGTGGCCGGGACGGGTATCTCCATATCGAGGACGCCGCCGAGGTCCTCCGCCTGCCCGAGGTGGAAGTCAGTGAAGTGGCCGTGCGGCTGAAGGATTTCGACGGTCTCCCCGCCGCTGTCCGTCATCTGCAGGGACAGCTTGCCGGAGAGGCCAACAAGGAGGGACGCCCTCTGTTCGAGGTCCACTCCTGGGAGCAGCTCTCGCCCTTCTTCAACATCGCCCGGATGATCGACGTGATGACCTTCTTCATCAAGATCATGCTCATCGCCATCGTTCTCATCAGCATCATGAACGTCATGATCATGGCCGTCTACGAGCGGATCCGGGAAATCGGGACCATCGCCGCCATCGGCACCCTGCCGGGCAGGATCCTCTCCATGTTCGTCATGGAAGGTTTTTGCCTGGGCGTTCTGGGGGCCGTTATTGGCAATGTGATCGGCGTTGCCGTTGTCCTGATGGTGAATCTGGTCGGGATCCGGTTTGACTTCGGCCAGCAGAAGGGGCTTCTCCTGTCCGCCTCGATTCAGCCGGCCGAGCTCCTGGTCATTTCAGCCATCGTCATCGTTGTCGCCGTGCTGGCCAGTCTCCAGCCGGCCTTCAAGGCGTCCCGGATGGAGCCCATCGCGGCTCTGCGACACGTATAGATAAGGAGGTGGCCCCATGTACAGACCTGCCCTGATCGTTTTCCTGATGCTTTCTCTGGCGTCTCCAGCCCTCGCCCTGGACGGCCCGCAGCTGCTTCGCCAGGTGGACCGGAATCTCAGCCCCGAATCCTACGAAACCTACCGGAAGTTGATCAACGTCGAGCCGAACGGGCGAAAGAAGGAATTCACCCTCTTTTCCCTCAAGAAGGGCCAGGACAAGGTGGCGGCCCTGTTTCTCGCTCCGGCCAGCGACAAGGGCCGCAGCACCCTGCGCCTCGGCGAGAACATGTGGCTCTACATCCCCAACGTGGGGAAACCGATCCGGATCACAAGCCTTCAGTCCGTGGTCGGCGGCGTGTTCAACAATGCCGACATCCTGTCACTGGATTATGCAACGGAATACGATGTTGAGAAAATGGAGGATTCCGGGGCGCAGGCTCTGCTTCACCTGAAAGCGAAAAACAAGACCGTGGCGTACGACCGTTTGAAGATGTGGGTGAGCAAGGGAAAGGCCCTGCCTGTCAAGATCGAGTGCCTGACGGAGGCGGGGATGCTGATCAAGACCATCTATTTCAAGGACATCAAGGATTTCGGCGGAGGAATGGTCCGGCCGGCGGTCATCGAGACGGACAGCCCGCTGTACAAAGGCTATAAATCCGTCATGATTTTCGCCAAAATGAAGAAGAGGACGTTCAAGGACGAGGTCTTCACCCTCACCTTCATGCCCAATCTCGAATCCCTGCGATAAATGAAGTACGCATGCCTCGCTCTCGTTCTTGTTTTTTCGGTCATGCCGGCTTTCGCAGCGGAGGAGCAGTTCACCTTCGATGCCGCCGAAATCGAAAAGAAGCCCTGGCATTTCGGCGGATACCTGGAGCTGAAGCCGGTCTTCTACGGCCTCGACCGGGACGCGGCTTTCCACAAGCTGCGCTTTTACAGGGATCCTCCCGGCGAGACGACGTCCGAGCTGAATGCGAAGCTGCAGCTCGAGGGAAGCTTCGAGAAGGAGTCCTTCCGCCTGTACGTCAAGACCAATACCGACTTCCAGTACGGAGATTCAGGCGGTACGGAGCGGTCGGCCTTCTACGAGGCTTACGCCGCCCTGAAGCCATCCTCTTCCTGGACGATCACCCTGGGCAAAAAAACGCTGAAGTGGGGCAAGGGGTATGCCTGGAATCCCGTCGCCTTTGTCGATCGACCGAAGAATCCCGACGAACCGGAGGTCGCCCAGGAAGGTTTCATCGTGGCCTCGATGGACTGGATCAAGAGCTTCGACGGCCCGCTGAAGACCATCTCCTTCACGCCGGTCATTATCCCGGTGTACGACCACATCAATGACGGCTTCGGCGACGGCAATACGACGAACTTCGCCGGCCGCCTGTACCTCCTCTTCTTCGACACGGACATCGATCTGGTCTTTCTCACGGGGGCGAGCAGGACGGCCCGATGGGGGGTCGATTTTTCCCGGAACATCACGACGAATTTCGAAATCCACGGGGAAGCCGCATATGTCCGGAACAGCCGGAAGAATGTGCTGGATGCCGGCGGCAATTCCCGCCTGATCGAGGAAGACGTGACCAGCTTCCTGGTCGGGCTGCGGTACCTGACGGATTTCGATCTGACAACCATTGTGGAATACTATCACAACGGGGCGGGATACAGCGCCGACGAGCTGAAGAACTACTACGCATTCATCAACCGGGGGTACGGCACATACCGGGCGACGGGAAACGCCGCCCCCCTGATCAGCGCCCAGAACATGGCGGACGGCGGTTACGGCCGCTTCAGTCCCGGGAAGGACTATCTGTATGTCCGCCTGAGCCGGAAGGAGCCGTTCAACATCCTCTATTTTACACCTGCCCTGACCTGGATGATGAACCTGAACGACCGGAGTTATGCCCTGACGCCCGAATTGCTCTACACCGGCATCACCAACCTGGAGCTGCGCCTCCGGGTGGGATGGATCGTCGGCGGGAGAGATTCGGAATATGGCGAGAAGCAGAACGACTACCGGATCGAAATGCGAGCAGGGTATTCCTTCTGACACCGGGCAACGTCATCCGGAGAGTGCTCCGCCATGGGGCTTGTTCCTGCGATGGACTTCGTCCCGTTTTTCCGGAGACAGGAGGCAGCCCTCCAGGCAGTGGCCGACACAGTTTCCCTCGCAGGGCTCCACGTGGATCGTGACGCTGGTCTGGGGAAACTGCGCTTCGATCAGCCCGGACATTTCCTCCGTGATGTTATGGGAGTCCAGCACGGTCATTTGCGGGTCAACCTGGAGGTGAAACTCGACGAAGCGGAAGTGTCCGGACTTGCGCGTCCGGAACTGGTGGAATCCATGGACGAGAGGCTTGCGATCCAGGATTCGCTGGCGGATCCAGTCTACTTCTTCCACAGGCAGGTTGACATCCAGAAGGTCCCGGGCCGACTGGATGGTCAGGTCGTAGGCGGCTTTGATGATGAGAAGGGCGACGCCGACGGCCGCCGCCGGATCCAGCCAATGAAGGTCCAGACCGGGGAAAATGCGTGATCCGGCCCAGATGATGGCCAGGCTGGCCATGACACCCGCCGAGGTGAAGACGTCCGTCCGCAGGTGCCAGGCATCGGCCTGGAGGGCAATGGAATCGGTCTTCCTTCCCACCTTGAAGAGCATCTCCGAGACGACGAGGTTGGCGCAGGCGGACAGGAGCATGACACCCACGCCCCAGCCGATGTCCTCGATGGGCTCCGGATGCAGGATTTTCTTCACCGCCTCGAAGAGGATCCAGCCGGCGGCGACGAAGATCAGCAGGGCTTCGATCGTTCCGGAGATGTTTTCGATCTTGCCGTGGCCGAAGGGGTGCCTGCTGTCCGCCGGCAGGCTGGAGGTCTTCACGGAAAACAGGGCGATCACCGCCGCCAGCCAGTCCACACCCGAGTGGATTGCCTCGGAGATGATCGAGACCGAGCCGATCATCAGGCCGATCACAAGCTTCATGATCACAAGGATGGAGTTGGATGCAACCGAAAGGAGCGCCACGCGCTCCTTCTGCCTCTGGGGATTCATGGACATTCCTCTGGAAATTGGTGGGGCCATTATAGGCAGTTTTCATCCGCTTGCCACAGAAATGATGTGTCTCACCGTCTGCATGCCGATGGGCATGGCGCCCCGGAAGCCCGGGGTGGGGCCGTCCCCCGCCGCAAAAAATCAGCCTCCGTTTCCCCGGAGAAACATTTGCTCGGCAGACACTTTACAAATAAATCAAAACATGAGAAAAACTGCTCCCGCCGGCACAGCATCTCAACAATGATGATGAAGATCTTGCCTGGAAAAAACATCCACCAGCGAGAGGCCACCATGCCCGCAGAAAATGTCGTCGCACAGCCGCAGGGAAGCCCGATCTGGAGGAGCGCCCTAACAATCCTCCTGGCTCTGGCGGGAATCTCCGTCATGGTTTACTACAATATCTGTGACACCGACTGCAGCTACCTGAAGGGGGACTTGCTCGGAATCGACCTGAAATACGTGGGAATCGGATTCATGGCGGCCCTGATCGTCCTGGTCCTGGCGCGCCAGCCCTGGCTGATCCGGATCCTGCTGGCCGGTGCCCTGGGCGGGGAGGTGCACCTGCTTGCCTTCCAGGTCCGGGAGGAGGTCTTCTGTCCCTTCTGCCTCACATTCGCGGGGATTCTGCTGGTGGCGTACGCAGTCAACTACGAGTTCAGGGGAAAGGGAGACAAGGGTATGCTGCGCAGCCTTCTGTATCTGCCCGGGGAGACCGTCGTTCCGTTTCTGAAAAACCTGCGACTCCCGCTGATCGGCATTGCGCTGGCGGGATATCTGGTCATGATCATCGCGTTTTCAGGCTCCGCAACGCCCGCCTACGGCGCGGAGGCTTCCCCCTTGCCCTCATTCGGGAAGGGAAAGATCGTCATCACCATCTTCACGGACTATTTCTGTCCTCCCTGCCAGTCCGTGGAAAACGACCTGGAGCCGGTTTTGGAGACGGTTCTGAAGAACGAGCAGGCGACGGTGGTGTTTGTGGACATGCCGATTCACAGGCAGACCGTGCTTTATGCAAAGTTTTTTCTCTATGCCGTCCGGGCCGCGAACGACTATCGGGAGGCCCTGCAGGCGCGCCATCAGCTGTTCGATCTGGCAAAAGGGAGCGCCCCGGGATCCGACGCCGACCTCACGGGGGCGCTCCAGGCCCGTCATGTCCGGTTGTCGCCCCATGACGTGAAACCGGCTTTCAAGGCCCTGGATGAAATCATCCAGCGGCAAAAGATCAATTCCACACCGACCATGATGGTGCAGTATTCGCCTGCGGATGTTCGTACCTACCGGGGAACGACGGAGATCCGGCAGGGGCTCGAATCCCTGAAGAAGACCCTGGCGCCGGTCAAGCCGCCGAAAAGGAAGGCGAGAAGAGGAAAGGCCTGAGAATCTTCGTTTATGGATTGCGGAATGAAACGAACCCCTGCCGACCGGCGGGGGTTTTTTATGGGGCCTTCAGGAGCTGGGACTGGCGGTAACCGATGTAGGTCAGGAGACCCAGGGCGCAGAGAATCAGGACCATGCCCACCCCTTCCCACGGGGTGGGCCGCTCGCCAAGCTGAATGAAGGAAGCGGCCATGCCGATGACCGGCGTGGCCAGGGTTCCCATGCTGGCCGCCCCGGCGGGCAGTTTTTCGAGGATGTAGAACCAGAGAAGGACGGCAATCGCGTTGCTGAACACGCCGCTGTAGACCAGGGCGGCGATGAAGGGGGGTGTCCAGCGGATCGGCTCTTCGGGGACGACAAGGGCAAGGGCCACCAGAGGGACCGTGCCGAAAAACATCTGCCAGGTCGTCAGGGAAACGAGGTCGAATTGGGTTTTCTTCCGCATCATCTTCGTGACGATGGCGCCCAGACCCCAGGCGACCCCGGACACGACGGCCAGGATTTTTCCCAGGACCGAGCCGTGCAGGCTCCCGGGATCGAGGATGATCAGGAGTCCAGCGAAGGCCAGCACGGTCGGAACCCACTGGTTTCCGCGAATCCGTTCTCCCAGGATGGGCCAGGCGAGGAGGAGCACCCAGAAGGGCATCGTGTAGACGAGGATGGCCGTCCGCCCCACCGAGCCCAGGGCCAGGGCCCAGGTTACGGCCCCGATGGTGATGGTCGTGCCGATCAATCCCAGGAGGATCGTCTGGAGGGTCTGACGGGGGCGGAGGGAACGGCGACGCCAGAGGAGCAGGGCGAAGAGGCAGACGGCGCCGACGACCATCCGGAGGGCCGCGAAATCAAAGGGGCCGGAATATTTCAGGGCTTCCTTCATGACGACCCAGTTGTAGCCCCAGAGACAAGAAAGGGCGATCAGGGCCGTCACGGCGGGATTCAGAAAGATTCGCTTTCTCAGAGGGATTGTTTCCACTGCTCCAGCGCCTCCAGGGCTCGCCGGGCGTAAGCCTCCCCGCGGAACCGGCGGCGGAGCCTGAGGCCCAGGGGCGTGAACAGGCCGAAGTTGACGTTCATGGGCTGGAAATCCTTCTGTACCGGGTCCGTGATGTGGTGAAGCAGGGCGCCGATCGCCGTCTCCTTCCCCGGTGGAGGCAGCACCTTTCCCTCCAGCCGGTGCGCGACGCTCAATCCCGCGAGGAGGCCCATGGCCGCCGACTCGATGTATCCCTCCACGCCGGTGATCTGGCCGGCGAAGAAGACATTCTCCCGTCCCTTGAGCCGCAGGGAGGAATCCAGGAGGGAAGGGGACTCGATGAAGGTGTTCCGGTGGATGCTCCCGTAGCGGGCGAATTCGGCGTGCTCCAGCCCCGGAATCATCCGGAAGATCCGTGCCTGCTCGGGCCGGGTGAGCTTCGTCTGAAAGCCCACGAGGTTGAAGAGCGTTCCCTCTTGGTTTTCCCGCCGGAGCTGGACCACGGCGAAAGGGGGCCTGCCGGTGCGCGGATCCTTCAGCCCCACGGGTTTCATGGGGCCGTAGGCCAGGGCCAGCCGGCCCCGCTTCGCCAGGACCTCCACGGGCAGGCAGCCCTCGAAAAACCGGACCTCCTCGAAGTCGTGGAGGGGGACCTCCCGCCCGGTGGTCAGGGCATCGTGGAACCGCTCGTACTCATCCTTTTCCAGGGGGCAGTTCAGGTAGTCCCCCTCGCCGCCGTCGTAGCGGGAAGCGGAAAAGACCCTGGACCGGTCGATGGTTCCGGCCTCCACGATGGGGGAGATGGCGTCGTAGAAGTGGAGATAGCCGCGGCCCGTGAGAGTGGCGATGGATTCGGCAAGGGGATCCGAAGTCAGGGGGCCCGAGGCAAGAATGACCGTCCGGTCAGCCGGGATCTCCGTCATTTCGCGGCGCAGGAGGCGGAAGCTTTCTTCCTTGCCCAGGACCTCCTCGATGCGGCGGGAAAACAGGGTCCGGTCCACCGCCAGGGCCCGCCCCGCGGGAACGGCCGTTGCGTCGGCCGCCGCCATCAGGAGGGAGTCCAGCCGGCGCATCTCCTCTTTCAGGAGGCCCGGGGCATCCTCGATGCGGCCCGAGCGAAGGGAGTTGCTGCAGACCAGCTCCGCCAGGAGAGGGGAGCGGTGGGCCGGTGAATACCGGGAGGGCTTCATCTCCCACATCTCCACCGGGTGTTCCCGCCGGAGGAGCTGCCAGGCGGCTTCGCAGCCGGCAAGGCCTCCGCCGACGATGATCGTGGGCTGGCTGGTCGTCATGGTGAATCCTGTCGCTCCCGCGGGGAGGACCCGGTCATGATGACTGCGGGGGAAGCTTCTGGATGTTCTTGCATGCGGGATATCCCGTGCAGCCGAGGAAGCGTCCGAAGCGGCCCCGGCGGATGGCCATGGGCTTCCCGCATTTATCGCAGGCGATGTCGGTGATCTCCGGCGGCGGTGCCGGCGCGGCAGGGGCACCCGAACGGGTCTGGCGGACGATGTTCTTGCACTCGGGATAGCCGGAGCAGCCCAGGAACGGGCCGAACCGCCCCCGCCGGGTGATCATGGGCTTTCCGCATTTTTCACAGACCGGTGCGGGGGCTCCCTCCGCTCCCTCCGCCGCCGGGGTTTCATCCCGCGGGTTCACCGTGTTCTTGCATTCGGGGTAGCCCGTGCAGGCGAGGAACGGGCCGAAGCGTCCCTGCTTCAGGACCATGGGCTTGCCGCACTTGTCGCAGGTCTTCCCTGTCTCGGCCGCCACCGCCTCGGCGGGAACGATCTGGCCGTCGTCGCCGCGGGAGAAGTTCATGGTGTTCCGACAGGCCGGGTAGTTCGAACAGGCGAGGAATTCTCCGTTTTTCCCCCACTTGATGACCATGGGGCTCTGGCACTTGTCGCAGACGACGTCCGTCGGGATCTCCTGCCCCTTGACCCGTCGCATCTCCGCTCCCGCCTGCTTCAGCTCTGCCTCGAAGGGGGAGTAGAAGTTCTGCAGGATGTCGAGCCGGTTGGTCTTTCCCTCCTCGATCCCGTCCAGCTCGTTCTCCATGGAGGCCGTGAAGGCCACGTCGAGGATCCGGGGAAAGTTCTTCACCAGGAGGTCCGTCACCAGCATTCCCAGCTCTGTCGGGGAGAAGCGTCCCTTCTCGAGGCGGACGTATTCCCGCTCCTGGATCGTGCTCAGGATCGTGGCGTAGGTACTGGGGCGTCCGATCCCCTTTTCCTCCAGCTCCTTCACCAGGGAAGCCTCGGAGAAGCGGGGCGGCGGCTGGGTGAATTTCTGCTCCTTCCGGACGGGAGGGACCAGGTTCAGGGCCTCCCCCTGTGAGACCTCCGGGAGAAGGCGGCCGTCGTCCGCTTCGGCTTCGCTGTTTCCGTTTCCATTCCCGTTTTCCTTGCCTTCCGTGTAGACGGTGGTGAAACCGGGGAACTTCATGACGAGTCCCTGGGCCCGGAGCTGGCAGCGGCCTGCGTCCACGTCGATGATCGTCTGGTCGAAGACGGCGGGATTCATCTGGCTGGCGACAAAGCGGTTCCAGATCAGGCTGTACAGCTTGAACTGCTCGTCCGTCAGGTACTGCCGGACGTCCTGGGGCCGGTAGGACATGGAGGCGGGCCGGATGGCCTCGTGGGCGTCCTGGGCCGTGCCGGACACCTTGTAGGCCCTCGCTTTCGACGGCAGATAGGCGGGGTCGTAATTCTCGGCGATGTAGGCCCGGACTTCCTTCAGGGCGTCATCGGCGACGCGGACCGAGTCGGTTCGCATGTAGGTGATGAGCCCCACGGAGCCCTCCTTGCCGAGTTCCACTCCTTCATAGAGGCGTTGGGCCACGGACATCGTCTTCTTGGCGGGAAAGCGGTGCCAGCGGGACGCCTCCTGCTGGAGCTTGCTGGTCGTAAAAGGCGCGGGGGGGGTCCGCTTCACTTCCTTGCGCTCGACCCGGGAGACGACGGGATCGTGCGCCTCGATCTCGGCAACGACCTTTTCCGCTTCCCCGGCGCTGGTTACCCGGGCCTTTTTCCCGTCGAACCGGAACAGGCGGGCCTCGAAGGATGCCGCCTGCCCGTTGGCGAGCGTCGGCTCCTGCTTCCGGAGGAGCGCCGTGATGTTCCAGTACTCCTCGGCGACGAAGGCCAGGATTTCCCGCTCCCGGTCGCAGATCAGGCGGACCGCGACGGACTGCACGCGGCCGGCGCTGAGCCCCCGCTTCACTTTGTCCCACAGGAGGGGGCTGATCTTGTAGCCCACCAGGCGATCGAGAATCCGCCGGGTCTGCTGGGCCTCGAACTTGTTCATGTCCAGCTCGAGCGGCTTTTTCAGGGCTTCCAGGACGGTGTTTCTGGTCAGGTCGTTGAAGAGAACGCGGTAGACGGTCTTGTCGCGGCCGATTTCCTGGGCGATGTGCCAGGCAATGGCCTCTCCTTCCCGGTCGGGGTCGGGCGCCAGGTAGATTCTCTCGACTTTTTTGGCTGCCTTTTTCAGGTCGGCAATGACCTTCTTCTTGCTGTCGATGACCTGGTAGGTCGGCTCGAAACCCTTCTTGACGTCGATTCCCAGGGCATTCTTCGGCAGGTCCTTGACATGGCCCACGGAGGCCGCCACTTCGAAGTCGTCGGGCAGGTACTTCTTGATGGTCTTGATCTTGGCGGGTGATTCTACAATGATCAGGGAACGGGGCATCCGTCACTCCTTGCGCATGAATTTTTTTCCAGGGAGCTGTCGGATCGCCCCCTTCAGTTCAAGTCCCAGCAGCGTGCCCAGGACGTCGTTTGCACTTTTGCCGGAGAGCCGGATGATCTCGTCCGCCGGGATCGGAACATCCGACAGAAGGCCGAGAATCGCTTTCTCCGGCTCACTCAGGGGCCTTTCCCCGTCGGGCTCCGGCGGCGGCCTGTGTCCGTCTCCGTCTTCCGGCCCGGCGACGGAAGGCACCGGCTCCCTGCCTGTCGTTGCCGGCGGATCGGGCGTCGCCGGTTTTTTCGGGGAGGAAGGCGCCTCCCATCCGGTTTCAGCCGGCTGCCGCCGTTCCAGCTGGGGAAGTATTTCCTCCAGGATGTCCTCCACGGATTCGATGAGCTTCGCGCCCTCCTTGATGAGGCGGTTGGTGCCCCGGGAGCCGGCGGCATCGATGCTGCCCGGGACGGCGAAGACGTCTCTCCCCTGTTCCAGGGCCAGCCGGGCCGTGATGAGGGACCCGCTTTTCTCCGTCGCCTCCACGACCGTCACGCCCAGCGACAGCCCGCTGATGATCCGGTTGCGGGCCGGGAAGTGGGGTGCGTTCGGAGGCGTGCCGAAGGCATATTCCGTGATCGCCGCGCCTCTCCGGGCGATTTCCTGAAGCAGGGCTCCGTTCTCCGGCGGATAGGTCACGTCCAGTCCACAACCGAGAACGGCGATCGTCCGCCCTTTGCCGGCCAGGGCTCCCCGATGGGCCGCCGTGTCGATTCCCCGGGCCAGGCCGCTGACCACGGTAACGCCGCGCAGGGCCAGCTCACGGGAGATCCGCTCGGCCGTATAGTGGCCGTAGACTCCGGCGGCCCTGGATCCCACGACCGCCACACAGGTTTCGTCCGCCCTCAATTCGCCCCGGACATACAGCAGCGGCGGAAAATCATGGATTTCCCGCAGTCTCCGCGGATAGGACGGGTCCGTGAAAGGCAGGATCCGGACTCCCAGGGAGCGGGCCTTCTCCAGTTCGGAGTCCACCTGGCCCCATTCCTGAAAGCTTTTGATCTGCCGGGCTGTTTTTGCCCCGATAAAAGAGAAGGCCTTCAAGGCCTCCAGGGGAGCGGAGAAAACCCGCTCGGGAGAGCCGAAGCACTCCAGAAGCCGGCGGAAGCCGATGATGCCGATCTTTTCCACCCGCTGCAGGGCAAGCCAGTATTTCAACATTTCGGGGTGATTCATGCGTGCGAGGAGGACCCGGCTTGTCGGCACCCGGAAGGCGCGTTACGTATATCGAATGATTTTCTACTGTCAAGTCTTTTAAAAAAGGGAAAAAGCATTGCGAAATATGCATGTTTCAGATACACAGGGACCATTTCCGCAAGGATCCCGTCATGGCTTCCCTTCGCTTTTTCTCAAAAATTGGATGTTTGCTGCTGATTGTCGGCTGGCTGTGGGGCCATTTCCTCCCGGGCGCCGGGGAGGCGTCGGCCGCATCCGCCGGGTATGCGGTTTCGGCAAAAAAGTATCATACCGTGGCACAGAGCCCCGTCGTTGTGTCGCCTCTTCTCACCGTGTCCCCCCGGGAAATCGATTTCGGCCCCATCGGCTCCGGCAGCACCGAAACGGCGCTGTTCGTGCTGAAGAACCCGGGCGGGGGGTCGCTCCAGTGGAACCTTGCTCCCCCCGAGGGATGGCACTGCTCTCCCGAACAGGGACTGAGCGGCCATCTGGACGTTCGGGCGGTGGAAATCCCGATCCGACTCAAGTACATGCGGGAAGGGGCGGAGAACGAAGGGACCTCAGAGAAATCGGGTCCGCTGTCCCTGGTTCTGGCGATGGAGCTCAGGGAGCGGTCCATGACATGCAGACGGGAGGCCGTGCCGGGCGTTCACCGCGAGATCATCCGGATCAACTCCACGGGTGGAGCGCGAAGTGTGTTCTTCCGTTACCATGTGATGCGTCCCGAGATGCAGCCCCTCATCCATCTGAATCCACTCCGTCTCGATTTCGGCACCGTCGGTATCGGGGAGCGGGTTGCCAGGAGGGTGGAACTGACGAACCGGGGGAAGGACATCCTCAAGTGGTCCGTCGAGTCCCAGGGGAATCATGCCCGGGAAAGCGGCTTCCAGCCTCCGCCGGGCCGGTATGTATCCTTCTTCAATGAAGCCGTGAAGGGCAAGGGTTCCTACGCGCCTCCGGCGACCCTGAAAGCGGGGCTCGACGTGTCCGGGGCGGTCTGGCTGGAGGAAGACGGATATCCCGTGGGCACCGGTCGCGGGAACAGTCTGAAGATGCGGTTCTCGGGAACGGGGATTGCCCTCTATTACTGGAAAGATCCGGACGGGGGGGATCTGAACGTCCTCCTTGACGACCGGTTCGTACAGACAACGGACTGTCGAGCGGGGGAGAGGGAATCGGCGGAGACGTTTCTGGCGCAGGACCTGCCGGACGGCTCCCACACGCTGACCCTCGTGAGTACGAAGGGGCGGGTCGTCCTGCAGGGGGTGCGGATCGAGGGGAGACCGGTCCAGAGGGGACCGTCCGGATGGATCTCCGCTTTCCCCGGATCCGGGAGAACGCTGCGGGAAACGGATTACATCCATGTCGTCGTCAACACGCAGCACCTGACTCCCGGCTGGTACGCCGACCAGATCCTTTTCACCTCCAACGGCGGGAACAAGCTCATGGAGATCTCCCTGGAGGTGACAACGGAAAATATATCCCGCCTGCTGGATGCTTATCGCTATGTCCGGGGAACGGATTATTTCCTGACGACGAACCCCCAGGCCGAGCAGGCCCATCTGCAGGCGGGGGGATACGTGAAGGAGGGGATTGCCTTCCGGCTCTTCAGTCCGGGTGCGCCGGGAACGACCAGCTTCTACCGGTGGTACAACCCGAGAAAGGGTGACCGGTTTTACGGCTATGACCTGCAGGGCGGAGGAAAAAATCTGCAAGGGTATGTCCTCGAGGGATCCATCGGGAATATCGCCACGTTCCGCCTCTCCCAGTCACGGGAGCTGTACCGGTGGTATCATCCCTCCCGGGGCGTCCATTTCTTCACGACGGACCCGGCGGGCGAGGGTATGCAGAACAAGGGGTACCGGTTCGACGGCATTGCCGGATACGTGCGTTAAAACGCCGGGGTTTCGTCTTGACAAAAAAAAGCAAAGGGGGTAAGGAGCATCCTCCTTTCAGAAGACCTGGAGGAAACTGCCGGATGCGCCTGTAGCTCAGCTGGATAGAGCAACGGACTTCTAATCCGTAGGTCGCGGGTTCGAATCCCTCCAGGCGTACCAGATATTCGTGGTGGGTGTAGCTCAATTGGTTAGAGTGCCGGGTTGTGGCCCCGGAGGTTGAGGGTTCAATTCCCTTCACTCACCCCATTATTTCCTTTCCCCTCTGCGCCCGTAGCTCAGCTGGATAGAGTCGCAGGCTTCGAACCTGTTGGTCGCACGTTCGAATCGTGCCGGGCGCGCCAAAACAAAGCCAGGGAACCGTCGGTATGGAACGACGGCTCTCTGGCTTTGTTTTTCCGGTGAACCCGCATCGCCTTGCCGGCGGATCGACCCCCGTCTCGTGGAACAAGGCGAAAGCCGGTTCACGCTTGATTGTGATTTCCGTCTGAAAGGTCGATGCGCAGGAGATTCACACCCAGGTAGTGGGTATAATTGGCCCGGCAGTTCGACTCGGGGCAGATATCGAGGGTGATGTTCAGTTCCCCTTTTTGCCCGTTCGGACCGGTTCGAATCCGGTGCAGAAATTTCCCCCCCGCATGAATGCTTTTCTGGATTTCGGGACCCAGTTTCGCATTCCGGAAGACGACGCTTACCCTCGGGTTTTCCCCGTCCAGGGAAGTCGTGAAGGCGGGTTTCTCATAACGGTCAATCTCGATATAAACACTTTCCATTCCGGTCCCTTCCAGTTTCAGGCGGATGCTTTTTACGAGGATGGGAATGTTTTCCCTGAAAGCCTTCCCTGCGAGGCGCGGCGACGGGTGCCGGTATTCATGAACCGATGTTGAGGCCGTTGCATCCATGGGATCCGGTTTTACAGGATGGCTGGATCCGGCGGGGGGATTGCAGGGATTTCTCTTCGCGGGCAGCGTCATGTCCGATCCTCGCTTCTCTGGGGCTGCATGAACGATGGATACTTCAAGAGTGCGGTATTTCTGGTCAGCCTTCATGCCGTGCTATTCCGTTTCAGGGCCGACCGGAGACCTTCTGTGACCCCTCCGAATCATGGTGCCGAGGCTCAAAGAGTTGATGGCCGGGCTTAAAATACTGAAATTTCGTGAATGGACAACCCGGATTGATGCTGGAGATAATGTGTATTAATAATACATGTTATCGGATAGACAAAAGGTACGAGCGAAGGTTGGATTTCCCCCTGATCAGGCCGAGCTTTTTCCGGATATGGTTGCGATGCGTATCCACGGTTGCGGGACGGATTCCCATCAGCTCGGAAATCTCTTTCTTTTTCAGCCCATCGCGAATCATGCCGGCGATCTGAATTTCCCTGCGGGTGAGATTCCGATCGGCAGAATGCAGGGTGTTCAGAAACGGGGAGGTGATGTCTTTGAGGTTCGACTCCAGGAGGGCCAGGTAAGCCGATCTTTTCTTGTCGGGCATGCCATCCTTCAGTTCCTCGATAATCGGAAGAATCAGGTCGTTCACATTCATCCGGAGCCTTTCTTCGAGATGCTTCCGGTCCTCCGCCCGACGATTGATCAGGACACGGAGAGTCGTATTGGATTCTTCGAGATCCTTTGTCCGCTCCCGAACGCGCGATTCGAGTTCACGCAGGGTTTCCTGCAGCTCCTTTTCCACGCGCTTCAGGTCTGCAATATCCTGAATGATGCCTTCATAATAAAGGACTTCTCCCTCCCTGTCCCGGACAAGGCGCACGTTGTTCAGGATCCAGCCTGCCGTTCCGTCCTTGCGGCGGATCCGCGTCTCAAATGTGGCGTGCCCATTTTCGTTCAGCTTCACGATGAGGCGGGTGCAGTCCTCCGGATTTGTGTAGATCTGGCGTCCGATATCCACTATGGAGTTCACGATGTCTTCCGGCGAATCATATCCCAGAATGCGGGCACAGGCAGGATTTGCCTTGATGAACCTTCCCCCGGGGGTGTTCTGGTAGATCCCCATGATTGAATTGTCGAAGATGGAGCGGTAGTTGGACTCGCTCTCCTGCAGGGCACGCTGGGCGATTTTTCGCTCCGTTACGTCCCTCACGATGGACCGGAAGCCCGTTGCCTTTCCCGAAGGATCCTTGATCAGGGAGACGGAGACCTCGATGTGCCGCCTCGTGCCGTCTTTGCGGATGATGTCCCATTCGAAGCGGTCCAGCGGATCTCCGGTTTTGAAGACGTTGTTGTAGGCCTTGAATATCTTTTCCGCATTTTCGCGGTCCGTGCAGCGGCGGTAGTTCATTCCCAGGAGTGCTTCCCGGTCGTAACCGATCAGCCGCCGGAACGACTCGTTGAAGAAAGTGAAATTGCCTGCCGGATCGACCTCGTTGTAGCCGTCGCCGATGCCCTCGATCATTGCCCGATAACGCTCCGCGATGGCTTGAAGAGCGCCTTCCTGCATGCCGTTGCCGGCAGTGAGAGTCCGCAGGGAGTGGATTTCTTCGATGAGTGCCTGTCTGCTCTTCTGCTCGTCTTCCATGATGGGAATCGCCTCCGTCTACGGGCATCCGGACCGGGCCACAGCGGGAAATGAAATCATCCTGCCGCCGATCCGGGCTGCTCCTCCATGGGAAAATCGCGTGAATCATAAAGCATGCCCGGTTCACCGGCAATGATTATTGGAACAGATTGCTGGAACGGCTGTCGTCACGGAGTGCAGGCCACAACCTTATAAAAACGCTCCTTTTCTTGACAGAAGCCGTTGCATCCGTTAAAAAAAGCCGTCCGGTTCGGCGGTATTCCCCGGGGACCGCCGCACCCGCTGCCTGCACGGTCAACGTTTCAACGTCCTTTTCTCCGGCGGGACCGCCTTCTGTGACGATCTTGACGTTTCCCGCGCGTTCACGAAAAATGCGTTCCGTTCCCATTCGTAAACCCTTTCGACCGTTCCTGATTTTCATGCCGTCCTGTCGACAAGACCGGATCAAGATGTCTCTGCCTGCACGAGGACCAGGGATCAGGACACGCTTCAACAGAAGGAGGAAGCGATGACAACGCCGGTGCAACAGAAAATCAGGGACAAGAAGCGGACAGCGGAACAGATCGCCGACATGGTCAAGTCGGGCGACTGGATCAACCACGGCAGTGTCGGCGGCGATTCCACGGCCTGTACCGACGCCGTGGCGAGGAGGCTTGGTGGAGGCCTCGGGCAGTTGAAGAACATCGAGTTCTGGATGTACGCGATGTTCTATCCCCACGTGGAGCTTCAGCAGATCGATCCCCGCCAGGAATTTCACACGATCCACGAATTCTTCTTTTTCCCCTGGAACCGCAAGGCCCGGGACACGAACAACGTCTCCGACTGGGCCCAGTGGGGAT
>CAYNEJ010000045.1:0-23377 GCA_964396205.1 uncultured Syntrophaceae bacterium | reverse complement strand
GTGGACCTCGATGGACGCGAACGTGGACATGCCGTTCGGCCCGCTGCCGTGGGCCGAGCCGGCCGCGCAGGGCGTGGCGGCGACCCAGGGCGAGTGGAACTGGGAGTACGGTCTGGACCGCGACACGGTCCGCGACGCCGAGGCGATCCGCGACCACCTGCTGCGCGTGATCTACGGCAGCTTCAGCCTGGCGAAGCGCGAAGGGAAGAACGCCCGCAAGGCGCTGGATTGCTCAATCGAGATGCAGCACACGCTTCGGCGGTACAACGAGAACCGGCCCGAGGAGGAGCGGATTCTCCTCTGCGTCGGACTGGGCTACGGCCGGATCCTCCGGATCGGCGACACCGACGTCTTCGGAGCGGAGGTGAACGCCGCCAGCAAGCTCGGGGAGGATACCGCGAAGGCCTGGGAAATCCTGGCCACCCAGGCGGTCTGCGAAAATGCGAAGGACATCGCGGGGCTTGGGTTCGAGGAAATCGACGAGGTCCCCCCGGGAGCGGCGAAGGCATACCGGGTCATTTACGAATGATCGACAACAAGCGGTCGAAAGCAGAAAGAGGGACCGATTTCACATCGATCCCTCTTTTTCAACCGCCGCCTAGAATATCCCCAGTTCCTTTCCCAGTTCCCTGAACAGCGGAGGAAACTCCGGCTGGAAGTTCAGGAACACGGGAACGGGATACGAGGCTCCCACCTTTTTCCCCGCCTCCCGGAGGTCCGCCGCCAGATCCGCCAGCGCCGCTCCCGGTATGGAGAAAACCATCTCGTCATCCTGCGTCAGGGAGAAGACGCGATCCCCCGTGCCCGGAACGGCGATGCGGGCCTCCTGTGTCCGGAAAGGCGCCAGCAGGTACTCCGTGCATTCGATCTTTCCCCCGAACTGGCCGGCAACGCGCTTCCCGGTCCGGTACGTCCAGGCGTGGACGAGCCGCATAAGCTGCGCCGGATTTCCGTAAAAGGCTACCGTGTCCGGGTCGAATGTTGCCCGCTGCAGGGGGGCCAGCAGGATGCCCTCGTACTCGTTTTTCCCAAGGCGGACGATCGTCTCGGCCTCGGCACGGCCCACCTCCTCGCTCATGGAATAGCTGCCGCCACAGAAAAGCCTTGCCAGAGCGGCAGCGGAGTTGTCCGCGTCGCTGAAGCCGAAGGCGATGGCCGCGGGGACGCAGACCAGGTCCTCCTTCGCCAGTCCCACCGTCCAGCCGTACAGCCGGGCCATCGTGACGGCCTGACATACCGCCACCCGCTTGCCCATCGCCGCGGCGGGCCGGCGCGTCTTCTCGGGGAAATCCTTCTTGTCCTTCAGGAATTTGACCGCCACCGGAAACGTCCTGAGCCGCAGGGTGTTCCGGATGGACTCCGCCACTTCGATCCGTTGCTGACCGTCCATTGTATCCTCCTTTTCGTGGAAACTTGGGTTGGATATGGAACGATGGTGGATGGCGCCGAAACGCTATTTCGCGGGAATCGTCGTCCCCGGCAGCGTCAGCCGCCCCTCCGCCTGAAGCCGCGACAGGATCGCCTGGATCTGCGGGAGGGCCGCCTGGGCGGCCCGTTCGCCCTCCAGGATGGCCTGGTGGCGTTTCGTGAAGTCGGCGGAGCCGATGCCGGCCACGTTGGGGCGGATCAGGACGTCCGCCCTGCCGGTCTGGGCCTGGGCGATCCGGTAATACATGATGTCCACGGACTTGAGGATCATCTCCAGGGTGCTCTCGGGAACCGAGCGGTCCACCCCGCCGGAGATGTCCACGGCGATGACCACGTCGGCGCCGTAGCGCCGTGCCACGTCGACCGCCACCGGATCTACGGTTCCGCCGTCCACGTAGGTCTGACCGGCAATCCGTGCGGGCCGGAAGATCCCCGGGATGGAGCAGCTTGCCCGGACGGCCATGCCCGTGTTGCCCGTTCCGAAGACGATCTCCTCTCCCGTCTGAATGTTCGTCGCCACGGCGTGGAAGGGAATGCGCATACCCTCGATGGGGGTGTTCCGGACCGCCCGGTTGACCCAGTTCTCGAGCTTCTTTCCCTCGACGAAGCCGTTGTTCGGGAGGACGAGGTCCACGAGGTCGTCCCGCTCCAGCACCAGGGCCATCTTCTGCAGGGTGAAGGCGTCGTACCCGCAGGCGTACAGGCTGCCGACAAAGCTGCCAACGCTCGTGCCCACAATCATGTGCACGGGAATCCGGTTCATCTCCAGGACCTTCAGAACGCCCACGTGGGCAAAGCCCTTGGAGGCCCCCGCCCCGAGCACGACGGCAACCCGTGCGGGTTTTGTGACGGTCGGCGGAACGATCTTCGGAGCACAGGACCAGGCGAGGACGCAGGCAAGGAGAACCAGCAGGAGCCGGCCCGCGAGAGCCGCCCGATCGTTGGAATGGAACAGAGTCATGCCCGGGTCGTCAGTCGAGCGGGAAGTACTGGACGTCCAGCCGGTGGAACTTTCGCTCCGCATACTTCGCGCGGTAGTAGAGCGCCATATCGTAATCGCCCGTGGCGAAACAGGAACGGCTGAGACCCAGATAGGCATCCGTGAGGTACTGATCGGTTTGGATCGCCTTCTTGAATTCCGTCATAGCCGACCGGTACTCCTGTGTCCCCATGAGCGCCAGGCCGTCCCGGTAGCTCGACTCGGCGCTGGTGTCGCGCTGGTCCTTCAGCCCCGCATAGTAATCCGGCGTCGCGGCGCAGCCCATTGTCAGCAATGCCGCGGCCAGCACACAAAAAAAGCCGATGCGCTTCATGATCATACCCGCTCCTTTCTTCCGAACGATTTCTCCCGATAAAAAAACACCGGGAGAAGATATCCGATCTTCTCCCGGTTGTCCATGAAATTGTTAAGGTTCAGACGATGCCCCGTTCCTGCAGCTCCTTGAGTTTCACCGGACCATACCCGAGGTATTTCAGGTAGACATACCCGTTGTCGTAGCCCACGGGCCGGCAGACCCACTTCGTCCGGGGCGGTGTCTCCGTGGATTTCCACTGGGCCTGGGCGCACAGGACGGATCCATAGACCGGGTCCTGGACGGGTGTGAAGACCCCGCGGTCATGCCAGACCTCGTCCTGCATGGCCTTCCAGGGGGAAACGATCTCCGCCACCACCGGTGTGATGGGAGCCAGCCGCCCGCTCTTGGCGTAGTCGATGGACTTCTGGGTCAGCTCCTCGCTGGTGTACTTCAGCGTTTCGGGATTGATCATGGCCTGGTACTTGAGCTGCCAGTCCTTTTTCATGAAGGGTGCCAGGGTGGTCCAGGAGTCGGCCTCCCAGGCGTCGTACTTGCCGATGATATCCACGAAGGCCTTCCACATCTCCAGGCGGAGCCCCCCGAGGAAGACGCCGCCGTCCTTCGTGGGATAGAAGCCGTAGAGCCACAGGCAGGTATCGAGATTCCCGAAGCGCTCGTTGATGACCCCCTTGTCGGCGTACCAGTGGAGCATGTAGTCGTTCAGCCGCTCGTAGGCCTCGGGCGTTGAGATGTCCAGGGCCTGTCCCTCGCCCGTCTCCGCCCGGTGATACAGCGCCGCGAGGATGCCCAGGGCGGCGAAGGTGCCCGAGGTGGACCAGGCGATCCACGGTCCCGCCTTGGTGGACGTGGCGTAGGGCATCTCCTCCCGGGTCTTGCCCTCCGGCAGGACCTCTCCCGTGGCGTACTGGACACCCGAGCGGGCCTGGGCCACATTGTCGTAGTCGTACTGTTTCCGGCCGCTCTCCGGCCCGAACCGGCCGTAGCCGGTGATGGAAGCATGGATGAGCCGCGGATTGATCTTTGCCAGCTCTTCGTAACCGATCCCCCAGCCGTCCATGACCCCCGCGGGATACGTCTCCACGAGGATGTCCGCCTGCCCCACCAGATTCCTGAAGATCTCTCTCCCCTCCTCCTTCGCGAGGTCCAGGGTGACATGATACTTGTTGCGGCCTTCCTGCAGGTAGGCCATTCCCGTCCCCTTGTGCATGAAGCCGTTGGGGGAGTAGCTCCGTACCAGGTCGCCTCCGGGCGGCTCGATCCGGATGGTTTCGGCGCCCAACTCCGCCAGGAGGGACGTGCAGTAGGGCCCGGCCATGCTGCGGGAACTCAGGTCCAGGATCACCAGGTCGTCGAGAGCCTCCGGCTTCTCGAAGTTCTTCACCGGGTCGTCCAGCGACCGGATGTGATCCGCCCAATCCGCCCATTTCGGTCTCTTGTGTTCTGCCATGGTCGATCACCTCCTCACGATGGCGCCGGACTGGCCGTCCCAGTCGGGGGGCGGCCGGCGTCCCTGCTGGTCCTTCCACCTCCCGAGCACGCCGTGGAGATAGAGCTCGTCGAGCTGCGTCTGGTTTCGCCCGAGAATCTTCGTCATGATGAAGTCGTTGTCAAAACCGACGGGACGGACGGTCCACCTGATCTTCGGCGGCGTTTTGGACATCATGACCGGAAAGTCGTGCTCCGGGTACAGCCCGTAGAGAGGATCGTCGATCTCCTTCACAAAGCCGCGCTGGCGCCGGTGTGGATCCTCGTTCATGTCCACCGCGTTGTGGAGGCGCGTTGCGGCAAAACCGTTCTGCTTCCCCAGGTTCTCGATCTCATCGGCGGTCTTGGTCCGGGCCCAGTCGGCAATGATTTTCAGGATCGCCAGGGCATTCTCCTCCTGCAGGCGGACGGCATGGTCCGCAAACCGTGGATCCTTCGCCAGTTCCGGCTTTCCCATGGCCCGGCAGAGGCCCTGGAACTCGTCCGGCGCCGGCGCAGCGACGGCCGCCAGAAGGTTGTCCCTGCACAGGAAGGTGTCGGCGGGACAGATGCACTGGTCCCGGTTCCCCGCCGGCTCGACGCCCTTCTGGGCGAGCTGCTGATAAGGCCAGACCCAGCTCATGGCTCGCATGATGTTCTCGCTCTGGGACATCTCGATAAACTGCCCCTTTCCTGTTTTCCGGCGGTGGTGCAGGGCCGCCAGGACCGCCACCTCCCCCATGAGGCCGCCGTAGTAGTCGCAGATCCAGATGGCCTGCTTGAGGGGCGGGCGGCCGGGGAAGCTGGATATCCAGGCGTAGCCCGAGAGGGCCTGGGCGGCGCCGTCGTTCGAGGGCCGGTCCTGCTCGGCATAGAGGCCCCACTGCCCGAATCCGTTCTTCTCGATGTAGATGATGCCGGGGTTGACTTCCCTGACCTGCTCATAGCCGATGTTCCAGCGCCGGGTGACGCCGGGGCGCAGGTTGAACTCGATGATGTCGGCCTTGGCGGCCAACTCCTTGAAGATCTGCTGGCCCAGATCGATATGGAGGTCCAGGGCCATATAGTACTTATTGGGGTTGATGTGCATGAACATGGGGGACTGTTCCTTGTAGAACCACCCGAAGGGGTTCAGGGAACGGGTCACGTCTCCCATGGGGGGAAGCTCGATCTTGATGACCTCGGCGCCCATCTCGGCCAGGAACGACGGTCCCGACGGCCCGAACAGAAGCGTACAGACCTCCAGGACCCGAACTCCCTTCAGCGGGCCGGGCCGGGCAAACTTGTTCTGGACGTAATCCTTGAAGACTCCTGCCATAATCCCTCCTTTTGCGGAAAAAAAGATGTCCTCTTTTCCGGTTCCCCTGGTGGCAACCCGAGCTTCACGGACGACCGCCCTCCGGCGGCCTGGATGGGCTCACCTCCTTCCTCTCTCCGATATGCTGGATTTCCGGCCGGGAATCCCCCTCCGAAAGTCCGTTCTGAGACGACTCTGTGAATGGATGCGAGATGCCGGCTGCAAAACCGGAGCGGGGAGGGCGCGCAGGAGGCAACGGGAGCGGGGAGGCGCCCACACACCGGACACTTCGGGCCGCCGGCGGCCCGGGCCCGGCTGCGGACATCATCTTCTACATGCTACACGAAAAACATCTGGAGCGTATTGGCAGGTGGGCGTTTTTCAACCGCCCGTCACTTCTGGGTCAGTTTTTTCGCCAGATCCGGCAGCCCCTCGAGAAGATCCTCCTCGCGGCCGGCGGCGGCCTTGAGAGAGCCAATGGAGAGCGTCCCCATCGTCTCGATGTCGGTGCGCTTGGTCTGCAGGACCGTCGTGCTTCCCAGCGATCCCAGGCGGCCCGTGACGGACTGCCTCGCCGCCAGCCAGCGCCCCATCGTCACGGCTTCTTTTTCGCCGACCAGGCCGGATTGCTGGAGCTTCAGCTCGTCCATGGCCCGGGCCAGGTCTTCCCGGTTGACCAGATCGAAAGAACCAAGCTTCAGAATCTCCTCCCGGAGGGCCTCCGTTATGATCAGGCCGGCGACCTGCATGGGCTGTGTGGTCTCCAGGTCGTAGACGACGATGCGCATCTTCCCCGTCTCCGGAGCGGATTGCACCATGGGCGACCGTTCCCGGCCCCGCATGGCCGGCTCGGCGGCCGGCCGTTGCCGGCCCGTAATAGCGGGGACCTCGGACTCGAAGGGAGGCGGAGACGGCTTCTTCGCCTCCACGGCCGGCTCGGGGGGCGAAAGCGCCTTCTCCCTTTTCCTCAGAGCTCTTCCCGGCCTGTCGGTCGCCACCCTTTTGGGCGCCGTCACCACGACCGCCGGAGTTTCCGCGGGAGGCTCTTTCTCCGGACGCACTTCGGTCACGGGCGCGGCCGGCATCCCCGGCGGCCCCATCCGCTCCATGGTCCGGCCCTTCCGGATGGCCGTGGCCAGAAGATCCCCCTTGGCCTGCCGGAAGATTTCGAAATAGGTCTGGCGGACGATCTTCCGGAACTCCTCCTTGTGGCTGCCCGTCCCCATCAGGAAGGTCCCCGGATGGTCCTTGCTCTCGAAGACTTTCCCCGTCTCCAGGTTGATCCAGAGCGTCTGGAAGAATAAGAACCCCTGGAAACCCCGGCGGGCAACGACGACGTAATCGGCATGGAGGGCCCGGCCAACCCTTCTCGCGAGCTCCCAGTTCCTCCGCTGCCACAGGATGTCCTCGGTGCTCCTCCCCTCCAGGACGGAATCCACGTCGCCCTGGGGAACGACCTCGTAAATACCCGTCGCCCCGAGGAATCGTGACAGAGGCCGGGCCATGTTCTCCGTGTATTGTTTATGGGATGTCGCCCAGTGCATCCGGCTGGGAAGGGTGTCGGAAACCGTCAGAAAGAAAACCCGGAGCTTGGCCGTCGGCGGCGGCTCCGGAAGGGTGTTTACCTTGACCTGGGCGCAGGCCGTCACCCCCAGGGCAAGGATCAGGCAGGACAGAAGAAGCCTGCAAGGCGTTCGAGACGGCCCGGTCATGGGACACTCCTCTTGTCGGCATGGGATTCCGAGGCTGGGGGCATCGGATTGTTTCTTATATCACCAGTTTTTCATGAAGATCAACCAACTTCCCGAGAGGCAGGCATCTCCCGGCTGCTTTCCGGGTCATGAACCGGCGAGCGACCCGATGAAGCGGACCATGGACGCGAGGACCCGGTCGCGGGCCTGCTGATGGGGGATATGGCCGCAGCCCGGAAGCAGAAGCGCCTCCGCCGGGCCGGCGGCCTGCCGGACGATGGCCTCCACCTGGACCGGCGTTCCGTACCGGTCGTCGGCGCCCTGGATGACCAGGAGCGGGCAGGTTATCCGGGGCAGGAAAGACTCGACGTTCCAGTCCCGGAATTCCGCCGAGAGCCAGGTGTCCGCCCAGCCGGAGAAGACCGCGTCCACCTTGTCCCCGTGGTAGCGGGCCATCCGCTCCCGCAGATCCGTGGTCCGGTAGAGCTCCACGGCCTCCCGGATCCCCCGGAGGGTCTCCTCCTCGACGAAGACATGGGCCGCCTCGGTGATCACTCCCCGGACCCGATCCGGATACTCCGCCGCGAAGAGGAGGGCAATGGTTCCGCCGTCACTGTGGCCCACGAGGACCGGCCGATCCAGAGCCAGCGCATCCAGCACCACCGGCAGGACGTCCAGGGCCTCGTCATGGAGATAGCGGACCGTCCGGGGACCCGGCAAGGGATCCGACCCGCCGTAACCGAGCCGGTCGTACACGAACCCCGCCGCCCCCGTCCGGGTGCAGAGAGCCTCCGGGAAGTCCCGCCACTGGCCGATGCTGCCCAGACCTTCGTGGAGAAACAGGATGGACGGAGCCGATCGTTCCCGCGATGCGCCGCCCGTCCCGACGGCCTGGACGGCCAGGCGACGACCGTGAACAGAGATCTCGAGATACCGCGATTGCATCGGCGGGGTCCGGCCTCCTCATCTTCAGCGGATTTGGAAACGCTTCCACGATACCGAAAGAGGTCCCGCATTTCATCCACTTTTAGAAGGTTGCGGTAACTTCTTAATACCTAAAACAAACAGGAGTTCCATACAAGTTTATCAAGCGTTGTCTTCCCGTTGATTCCATCCTATCTGTCTCCCGTAATTTCCCCGCTTTCCCTGCCATCCCGACACCATTCGACATCCGGAGATTCGCGGCGCTCGCGCCCAGCGAAGAGACCTTCATCCGATGCAGGCCTGCCTGCAGGAAAGAATGAGCCTCTATGAAACGTTTGTCATGCCTTTTTCTGTGCCCGGTCCTGGTCGTCACCCTGCTGTGCGGTGTGGTGGCCGCCGCCTCTCCCCCCGATCCCGGAACGCTGCTCAAGGAATGGAAGCAGTCCGTTTCGCCCGCTCCGGACCGCCTGCCGCCGCCCGCGGCGGAGCGGGAGAAGAAAACCGATGAAGGCCCTGTTAGGGATGCGGGGATCAGGGTCCCGGTCCGGGAGTTCCGCTTCACCGGCGTCGCGGGAATCGTCGGGGAGGCCGAGCTGCAGGCCCTGGTCAGGGACAGCATCGGGAAACGGATGGGGATGGCCGACCTGCAGCGGACGGCGGCCCTCGTCACCAACTACCTCCGGGAAAAGAAAGATCTGTTCCTGGCCCGGGCCTACCTTCCCCGACAGGACATCACGGAGGGGGTTGTCGAGATTGCCATCCTCGCCGGGCGCTTCGACGGGCAGGTCCGGATCGACATGCAGGGTCCCCACCGGATCCGCCCCTCCCTCCTCAAGGGAATCGTGGAACGAGCCCTGCCGGCGGACGGCTCGGCCCGGATGGAGGACGTCGAGCGGGCAGCCCTCCTCATGAACGATCTGCCCGGCATCAGCGCCCGGGTCTCCCTGGAACCGGCGGAGACGCCGGGCACAACCCGGATCGTCGTCCATGCCTCGGAAGGGCCGATCTTCCAGGGGTCGCTGATCGGAAACAGCTTCGGATCACGGTACACAGGAGCGCTGCAGGGATTCGGCATGATCGCCGCCAGCGATCCCCTGGGAATCGGCGACAGGATCAGGCTCCTCGCGATGGGTGCCGAACGCTCGATCGGAGCCGCCGCTTATTACAGCATCCCCTTCGGATCGACCGGATGGAACGGTACCCTGTCCTACATCAGCCTGGCCGGCAGGCCCGGGGAAGAATTTGCACCCCTCGACATGAAATTCCGGGGTGACGTCATCGGCGCGAAGCTCGAATATCCCCTGCTCCGCTCCCGCCGCGCCGACGTCCGGACAGGTCTGGAGCTGGAGCATCAGATCCTGGGATCGGAGGCCGCCGGCGTCAACATCAGCGACAGGCGGGTATCCTCGGCGGGCCTTTTCCTGTCGGGCAACCTCGCCGATGCCTTCCGGGGCGGCGGACGGACGGACGCCCTGCTCTCGGTGTCGGGGACCCATGCGGACCTGTCGGGAAACGCCGATGACGAATCCGGCGACGGCGCAGGCCCCGGAGTGAGCGGCGGGGCCTTCAAGCTGAACTACTCGCTGTCACGCCTCCAGAACCTGAGCCGCCTGGTCTCCCTTTTCGGATGGGTTCGGGGTCAATTCGCCTCGGACAATCTCGACGCCGCGCACCAGTTTCATCTCGGCGGCGATTCCGGCGTCCGGGCCTACTCGGGACTGGAGGCCTGCGGATCGGAGGGGCACATCCTCACCTTCGAGACCCGCCTGGCCCTGCCGTTCATGCCTCCCTGGGCCGCCGCACAGCTCATCGGGTTCATCGATACCGGCTGGATCCGGCTCTACAAGGATCTCTGGCCGGGGGCCATTACAAACGCGACCGGCAAAAACGAATACCGGCTCTCCGGCGCGGGTCTCGGGTTCCAGGTGGGGAAATCCGGCCTGTACAGCCTGCGCGCCTACTACGCGCACAGGATCGGCGAAAACGACGGGCGCAGCACCACCGGACTGGATGCCGAGAATCTCGACTCGAACGGCCGCTTCGGCCTCGAGTTCATGCTCTTTTTCTAAAGGAATCGATATGAAACGACATCTTATGCACATCGGCAGGAAGAAGCCGGTCGTTCCCGCGGCCTGCAGGAGACAGGGCATCGGTGCGGGATCGTTCCTTCCGGCGCTGGTTTTTCTCATGATCCTGGCGGGCGCCGCCCCGGTCTTTGCCCTCGATCCCAATGCCCTCCCCACGGGCGGACGGATCGTCTCCGGCCAGGGAGGCATCGCCCAGACCGGCTCCTCCATGACCGTCACCCAGCAGACCGACCGCCTCATCGCCTACTGGAACACTTTCAACATCGGCCGCGACGCCTCCGTAACCTTCCGGCAGCCCGGAACCTCCAGCGTCGCCCTCAACCGGGTCCTGGACCGGACCCCCAGCCAGATCTACGGCCGCCTCTCCGCCAACGGCCGGGTCTTCCTCGTCAATCCCGCGGGCATCTTCTTCAGTCCCACCGCCCAGGTCAACGTCGGCGGACTCGTGGCCTCCACCCTCAACATCACCGACGAGGACTTCCTGGCCGGAAACCATGCCTTTGCCGCTTCCGGGACCGCCGGCCGCATCGTCAACGAGGGAACGATCACCGCCGCCGACGGCGGCTATGTCGCCTTCCTCTCCCCGGCCATCTCCAACACCGGAGAGATTGAGGCCACCGGCGGCATGGTGGCCATGGCCGCCGGCGACAGTGTGAACCTCGACTTTGCCGGGGACCGCCTCATCAACTTCACCATCCTCCAGGGGGCCGTGGACGCCCTGATCAAAAACGGCGGGCTGATCCGGGCCAACGGCGGGACGGTGATCCTCTCGGCCATGGCTGCCGGCGAGCTCACCCGGGCCGTGGTGAACCACTCCGGCGTCATCGAGGCCAGGACCCTGGAGAACCGGTCCGGCCGGATCCTCCTCCTGGCCGACGGGGACCGGGGAACCGTGGTCGTCGGCGGAACCCTCGACGCCTCCGCTCCCGACGGTGGCGACGGGGGATTCATCGAGACCTCCGCCGCCACGGTGACCGTCCGGGACGACGCCCGGGTCACCACCCGGGCCGAGAGCGGGGCCACGGGCCTCTGGCTCATCGATCCCCGGGACTTCACCATCGCCGACAGCGGAGGCGACATGACCGGCGCCGCGGCGACCGCGGCCCTGGCCAACACCAACCTCACGATCCGGAGCTCCAACGGCGCCGCCGAGGGCAACGGCGACATCTTCGTCAACGATCCCATCACCTGGACCGGCAATACCCTCACCCTCTCTGCCGACCGCAACATCGAGATCAACCGGGAGCTCTACGGCTCCGGAACGGCCAGGCTCACCCTGGAGTACGGCCAGGGGGCGAGCGACGGCATCATCAACGGGACCGCGGCGGATTATTTTATCAACGCCAGGGTCAATCTCCCGGAGGGCGAGAACCTTCGCACCCGCCTCGGCTCCGCGGGCGCAGAGAAGATCTTCACCGTCATCACCCGCCTGGGCGCTGAAAAAAGCCGCACCGCAACCGATCTCCAGGGCATGAAAGGGGATCTCACCAAAAACTATGCCCTGGGTGCCGACATCAATGCCAAGGTAACCGATACCTGGAACGAAACCATACAAAAACCCCCTGTCCGTTACGGCTTTGAACCGATCGGAGACAACGCGAATCCTTATACCGGCACCTTCGAAGGGCTGGGCCATACCATCTCGAACATCTACATCAAGAATCGCCAGGTATCGTCCGGCGGCCTGTTCGGCGCAGTCGGGACAAGCGGCGAGGTCCGCAATGTCCGACTGTCCGGCGGCACCATCACGGGATCGGCATCCCTGGGCGCGCTGGTCGGGCGCAACTACGGGAAGGTGATCAACAGCCACAGCACGGCCACGGTAAAAAACACCGTGGAAATGAATGCCGAATACAACGCAACCGGCGGGCTGGTGGGATACAACGAGGGAATCATCACCGGTTGCAGTCACGGCAACAGCGAGGTGACAAGCGTCGGTTACGTCGGCGGCATCGTGGGAGACAATCGGGGAACGGTCCGCGACAGCAGCAACAGCGGCCCGGTCAGCGGCGACATGTTTGTCGGCGGCATCGCGGGAATCAGCAGAGGCAACAAGGGGAAAATCATCAACAGCCGCAATTCCGGAACAGTGACCGCCCGGACGGGCGACGGCGGCGGCATCACGGGACAGAACGAAGGAGCCATCGCAAGCAGCATAAACACCGGGACGGTGACGGGCCTGGCCCGTATCGGCGGTCTGGCCGGCACGAATTCCGGGGCCATCACCGGGAGCGGCAACAGCGGGGAGGTTCGAAATCTTCCCGGTACGGACCTGGACGACGCCGGTGGACTCGCCGGGAAAAACGACATGGGCGGCACCATCGAAGACAGCTGGAACACCGGCGCAGTGACAGGTTCCAAAAGAACCGGCGGGCTCGCGGGATTGAATGGAGGCAGGATCGAAAACAGTTACAACAGCGGGACCGTGGCCGGGACCTCCGACGTCGGAGGGGTTGCGGGACGGAATATGAACACCGTGACCGGCTCTTTCAACAGCGGCAGCGTGACCGGGACCTCGTCCTCCGTCGGCGGACTGGTCGGACTCAATAGCGGCAGGTTAGCCGACACCTACAACACCGGGACGGTTGCCGGGAATTCGTCCGTGGGAGGACTCGTGGGGACGAACGATGCCGGTGGAATCGTTACGAACAGTTACAGCACCGGCAAGGTGAGCGGAACGTCCGAAGTCGGCGGGCTCGTGGGGACGAACAGCGGCACGGTCACCGGCAGTTTCTGGGACATGGAAGCCTCGGGCCGGACGGTCTCCGCCGCCGGCATCGGCAAGACCACCGCCGAGATCAAGAACCTGGCCACGTTTGCCGCCGCCGGCTGGGATATCGACGATGCCGGCCAGACCGGAAAGGTCTGGCGCATCTATGACGGCTGTACCTATCCCCTCCTCCGGAATTTCATGACACCCGCCACGGTCATCCTGTCCGATGCAAGCAGCACGAGAGTGTACGACGGAACCACCGGCATCAAGAACGGCTCGTACACGTGGACGAACGTGCCGGACGACTTCGATGAAAGCAAGGTCTACGGATCCGCGGTCTACACAGCCGACGGCAAAAACGTTGGAACATACTCCGTGACCATCGACGGCCTTTACTCCGGGCAGCAGGGATACGACATCAAGGGCGACAGCACCTCCACCCTCACGATCACCCCCAGGGACGTGACCGTCCGCTACACGGGGAAAGACAAGGTTTACGACGGAACCACGGCGGCCGCGGTCACCGGATCGTCGTCGGACATCATCGCCGGCGACACCGTCACCTTCAGCCAGACGGCGGACTTCGACGACAAGAACGCCGGAACGGGAAAATCCATCCACATTGCCGACATCTCCCTGGACGGCACGGACGGCGGCAACTACAGGCTCCGGAATTCCACGGCCACCGCCTCGGCGGACATCACCCCGGCTCCCCTGACCGTCACGGCCAACGACGACCGGAAGCTGTACGATGGAGCTGCCTATTCCGGCGGCAACGGCGTCACCTATGCCGGTTTCGCCAACGGGGAAGACAGCAGCGTCCTGGGCGGCCTCCTCGCCTACGGCGGATCGAGCCAGGGAGCCGTTCAGGCCGGAACCTACGGCATCGATCCGTCCGGCCTGACGTCGAACAACTATAACCTCGGGTTCGTCAACGGAACCCTCACCGTTGTCGCCGTGAACCCGCCCGACGTGAACCCGTCCGCCACCGTGAACCCGTCCGGCGCGATCCGGCCACCGGCGGCCGTCATCGAGACAACGCGGGAAAACATCCGGCATGCCGCCGACCTCCGGCACCGCGAAGAGCGCATCTTCTTCGCGTCCGCTTCCTTCCTGGCACCCGTGACCATCCGGACGACGGGACCGACCACGACCCTGCTAACCGGCGGAGCGACAACACCCGAATCCATGACCGGGACGGCCACCCTGCCGGTTTTTGTGCAGGACAAAAGATCCGCGCCCGCCTTCGCAGGAGCGTTCCAGGTCCGGGAAAACAGCACCGCCCTCTCCCTGACCCGGACGGCATCGGCACCGACCGGGACGGCACCCGGGGTTGCCGACACGGCCCCGGGGATATCGGTTTCCTTCTCCCTGACCGCGGCAAGCGGCCTGACCTCCCGGCTGACGGCAACGGTCACTCCCGACGGTGTCCTCATGATCCGGGCCGGCGATTCTTCCCTGCCCGTCGACGCCGTGGAGGCCGTCCTGATGGGCCTTCAGGTCGCCCGGCAGGAAATGGAGACGAAACCGGGCGCTCTCACATCGGTGGTTTTCATCCGATAAAAACGCATCCCGGCCGGATTTGAAATCCGGCCGGGTATCCGGTCTTTTCAGGAAAGGAATCATCCATGAAAGGGATCCGTTCTTTTCCATTTCATCACCCGTCGCGCCTTCTGGTTCCCTTCGGCCTGATCCTGCCCATGGCGGTCACTCTCATGATGGCGGCCCCCGCCTCCGCGGACGTCGTGATCGACGGCGCCCGCACGGAGGGAGTCAACCTGGCCGCCGAAAACGGGGCGGAGACGAAGAAGGCCTACGTGACATCCACGGGATCCGTCACGTCAAGCGGCTCCTACGCCCTCTGGGGCAAGACCGCCGGCTGGAGCGTCAACGTGGCGGCCGGAAGCAAGGTTGAGAGCACGGGCAAAAGCAGCACAGCGATCAACTTCAACCTCTATGCAAACAACTCACTAATAAATGCGCTGGACGGCTCGGTCAGCAACAGCGGAACGATCTCCTCGACCGGCTATGCGGTCATCATGCGCAGCGGCAGCGTCACCAACAACGCCGGAGGCACGATCAGAAGCAAGTATAATGGCGTCTCTGCTGAGGGCGATCTGACCCTGGATAACAGCGGAACGATCAACAGCGATGAAGGAAACGCCATCTTTATGAAGTCTTCGGGGCACATTATCAATCGTGCGGGTGGAACCTTGTCCGCCAACGGGCTTACCCGTCAATCCAATTCGACTGTCATCGACGGCTGGAATACATCAAAGAACGTAACGGTCGAAAACAGCGGCAAAATCGAGGCGTCCAATGCATCTCCGGATGGTTTCAGCCGTGCCATCTACCTGCCAGGCACCGGGAATAAACTGTATAATGATCAGGGAGGAACGATCTCCGGCAAATGGGGGGTCAGCCTCGGAGAGGACAGCCGGATCGAAAATGAGGGGAAAATAACCGCTGATTACAATGCCATCGACATTATCGGCGGAACCATTCACAACACCGGCACCATCCACGGCGGTCAGGACGGCATCTGGGTCAACGGCAGTGAGCATTTCGTAACGGTAATCAATGACAACCTCATCCAGGGAGGAACAGGAGACGCTGTTGCAATCGGCCGCGGTCTTTTGATCAACAACGAAACAGGGGAGCTGCTCTCCGATGGATCTTCCACCGCTCTGATGCGGAATGCCGGAAGCATGATCAACAGAGGTCTCATATCCGGGCCGGGAGGGTTAGGGGTTGTCATGTTCTGGGGGGACGGAGACCGTGCACTTTACAATGCCGCCACCGGCACCATCCGGAGCGTGGGAGAATTCGATCCCCGGTATACCTACGCCGCCGTCCGCTTCTGGGGCGAGGGCAACGACCTCGTCGACAACGCCGGAACCATCACCGCGGAGCAGGGGCCGGCCATCACCATGGGCGAGGGCGACGACACGGTCATCCTGCGGAGCGGTTCGAAGATCTCCGGTTACGTCGACGGCGACGACGCGGACGATCCGGACCCGGACCTCGTCAACGGAACGGCGGACCGGATCTTCCTCGACGGCTCGGGTGGAATCGCGAAGGGCTCCATCGTCAACTTCGAGTATCTCACCAAGACGGGGGCCGGCACCTGGACGGTGGACGGGGACTTCAAGGATGCAAAGATGATTCATATCGAGGGCGGTCTCCTGAACATCAAGGGAAAGACGACCTTCGAATCCGGCTCCACCTATCGGCCCACCCTCCAGGCCGATGGCACCTTTGCGCATATCGCCTCCGACACGGCAACCATCGAGTCCGGGGCAACCGTATCGCTCGACCCCCGGGGCTTGAAGCACGGCGTCCGATACCGGATCATCGATACGACAAACGGCCTCACGGGAACATTCGACTCCGTCGGCATGGACTACGGCCTGTCGGACGCCCGGGTTTATTATGACGCCTATGACGCCTACATCATGCTCCAGTCCGCACTCATCCGGGCCGCCCTGACCCGGAACGAGCGCGCCGTCTCCGCTTACCTCGACGGCGCCTGGGAGACCGCCTCGGGGGACCTGCTCTCCGTCTTCGATTCCCTTCATACCCTCGATTACACGGAGGCCAGGGCCGCCTTCAACCGGCTGGGCGGCGCCAGCCACACCGCCTACCCCGCCATCGACGCCGTCAAGCACGCCGCGTTTTTCCGCAGCCTCTTTCCGCAGGACGCACCCCCTCCGGGAAAGGCCGCCGGGGCCTTCTCCGGGGACGCCCCCCCGATCCCCTCCATGGGCGGATCCACCTTCTCCGAGGCCGTCCTCTCGCTGGCCGACGCCGCGGGACGGATCGCCTGCCCCTTCGGCCTCTGGATCCGGGGCTACGGGGCCAAGGGAAACCGCGACGGAGAGGACATCGCCTCCCGGTACAGCTACACCGTCCGGGGCTTCGTCACCGGCGTCGACCTCCCCGTCCACGGAGGCTTTCGGGCCGGCGTCGCCCTCGGGTACTCGAAGACGGATGTGGACTTTACGGACCTCGGCGACTCCGGGAAGGAAGAAAGTTTCCAGGCCGCCCTCTACGGAACCTGGAGAAGCGGACAATGGTACGTCGACGGGGGCCTCTCCTGCATCCGGAACAGCTACGACACCACCCGCTCCATCTCTTTCGGGACCGTCTCCCGCACCGCCACCGCTTCATACGGTGGCTACGAACTCGGCGCCTCCGTCGAGGGCGGGTACAGGGCCGAGTGGAGGGGCTTCGAGATCACCCCGCTCGCTTCTGTTCTCGCACTTCGGCACCACCGGAGCGCGTTCACGGAGACCGGCGCCGAGTCCCTGAACCTCGAGGCGGAGGCCGAGGACGCCACCTTCCTCCAGGGCGCCGTCGGCCTTCAACTGGCCAGGACCTTTACGGTCGGGGAGTCCTTCTCCCTCACCCCCAGGCTCTCCGCCCGCTGGGTCCGCGAGTTCGGAAACGACGAGACGGTCCTGAACGCCCGTTTCGCCGGGGCCGAGGCCGGGTCCTTCACGGTCTGTTCCGACACGATCGACCGGAACAGCGGCGTCTTCTCCCTGGGGCTGACGGGAAAGCTCACCGACGCCTTCTCCTTTTCCCTCGCCTATACCGGAGAGTTGAAGTCGCGGCAGTCGAGCCACGCCATAACCCTCGACATGCGGTACATCTGGTAGGAATGACGCGGAATGCAGTTGAAGGATGGCCCCCGAACCGGTCCGGGAGTGTTTGTTCAACGGGCCAGCAGGCCGTGATCCGCCAGGAAGCGGAACACCGCCTCCCGGAACGCCTCGGGGTTGTCCGTGTGGACCGGGTGGGCCGCCCGGGGGATCTCCGCCAGGAAACCCCGCGGCAGGCTCCTGCACATCTCCTCCGCCGGCTCCCGGGGCAGGACCAGGCTGTCCTCGCCGCGGACGACCAGGACCGGGCAGGCGATGCCGGGCAGCACGGCACGCAGGTCGTAGTCCGGGTCGAAGTGGGCGTAGACCTCCCGGTCGCTGAGGGCGTAATACCGGCCGTTCTCCTCCCGCAGGTTGTAGGGCGACAGCGCAAGGAGGCGCGCCCGGTCGGCATGGGCGCTGTTTTCCATCCGCCTGCTCACGAAAGCATCGACCGATTCGTACGACTCGGGAAGGTCGCGGTAGAGACCTGTCAGGTACTTCTTGTTCCAGGACGGCGGGCAGGGCTCGATGTCCACGTGGACCAGGGCCGCCGCAACGCCGGGATGGCGGGCCGCAAAGGCCGTGGCGTGAAGGGCTCCCATGGAGTGACCCATGAGGATCAGGTTCGGGGGAGCGAGGCGCTCGACCACCGCCTCCAGGTCGCCCACGTAGTCGTCCAGACGGTACGCCGCGGGCCTCGGCCGGCCGCTCCTGCCGTGGCCTCGCTGATCCAGGGCGACGACCCGAAAGTGGCGGCGGGCCTCCCGGGCAAAGAGATCCCAGACATGGGCGCTGTCGCCGATTCCATGAAGCAGAACCAGGAAGGGCAGCCCCTCTCCCCCCCAGTCGAGATAACGAAACGAAAGTCCATTGACGTCAAGCCACCGTTCCGCCGGCATCTCCATCGCCGTTCCTCCTCCTTCACTGTAACGGCACGCCCTCTCTCACACCGCCTCAACACCCCGTCAGAAAAACACATTTCCAGGCTGTTCAAAAATGCCCGGATGCAAGGCCCCCGAAGTCCCAGGCCATGAGGCGTACCCCTGGTACGTCGATTGACGAGGGACGAGGGAAACGCAGCAGGCGGGTGTTTTTCAACAGCCTAATAGATGTGCGTGCTGCTGACCTCCCAGGCCCGCACCGGGTCAAATTGGGTCACGCATCCCTCCCGGATCTCGATCACCCCCTGCTGGGCAAGATCCGACAGGACGTCCCGGATCTCCTCGGGGTCCCTGCCGGAGCAGGCGGCAATCTCCGCAACGGGGTCCCGCTCAGCGGACAGGGGCCAGGAGCGGGTGAAATAAAGGATGGCCACGAGGCGGAGCCACCACTGGGACAGATCGTCCACCAGCGCGTCGGTACGGCGGATCCGCTGGGCAAACTCCTTCATCATGAACATCGACATCTCGTCGTTTTGTCGGAGGAGGCGGCGAAGCGTCCCGCCATCGATGACGGCCACGTCGCTCTCCTCCACGGCGTTGGCCGTGGCGGTCCGGGGAGCCTCGAGAAGGGCGGCCATCTCGCCGAAGTACTCGCCGGGCCCCAGTTCCGCCAGCACCTTCCGGACCCGGCTGGCCTTTTTCTCCAAGCGGATCCGGCCGGCCAGGACGAAGTACATGTCCCGCCCCTCATCTCCTTCCTGGAAGATGACCCCTCCCTGCGGATAGATGCGGCCGAAGCGGCGGAAAAGCCGCTCCCAGACCTTCATCCCGGACCCGCCGGGCTTCAGGATGGCCCGCTCGATGAGGATCAGGTCCCGGCGCCGGTAGGAGGCCATCAGTTCGGCGCAGAACAGGAAGATGAGAGCCACATAGAACACCCAGATGATCAGGATGACGACCGTCTGCAGGGATCCGAAGATGATGTGGTAGCGGGTGTAGTTCGCAATGTACCAGGCGAAGAAGTGCTTCGCCACCTCCATCAGGGCCGAAAAGACGGCGCTTCCCGTGAAGGCCAGCCCAAGCGAAATTTTGTTCACCGGGATGACCTTGTAGACGATGGTGAAGAAGATCACCGTGACGATGTACGGCAGGACGTAGCGGAACAGGACACCCTTCAGGATGGGCAGGTGGGTGAAAAGGCTGTCCGCCAGGACCGGCTGGTTGGCCACCACGGTCGCGACAGTCGTGATTCCCAGGCTCAGGACGCCGACGGCCCAGGCCGCCGGGATCATGGCGAAGGACAGCAGCTTCGAGACCAGGTAGTTCCGGATCGTCTTCGTCCGGTAGATCAGGTTGAAGGCCGTCTCCGCGGCCCCGAAGATCATGGAGGAAAACCAGACCAGGGTGATAAAGCCCACCCAGCCCAGAAGCTGGCTCTTTTCGTCCAGCTGTCCGAGCTGGATCAGGATGTCCCCCGTGAAGTAGGGATGGAAGCGCTGGATCCCCTCGATAAGCTGCTGCTGCACCTCCGGGTAGGAACTGAAGACATACCCCACCACCAGAAACGTGAGGATGAACAGGGGGAGAAAGGAGAGGATGGCGTAAAAGGCGATGGCCGCCGCCTGATTCACGTCCCCGTTGTTCTGGTAGTTGATCACCGAATCCACGAGGATGTCCCAGGCGGTGGCGAGCCTGACTTGAACGCGGTGGAGGACGGACCGGGAGCGGTGCGAGCCGTTGGAGGGTCCCTCTTCGGGCACGGTCGCCCGCACGCCCTCAGTCAATGCAGCCGCCGTACGGGTTGATGCGGGGATCCCGGGCGCAGGCTTCGCAGAAAACTTTCGTATCCACGTGGCCGCAACCGTAGCCCCAGAGGTCGAATTTCCGGCAGTCCACGCAGAGTGCCTTCTCGCAGCCGTCGCACAGGACCACGGAAGGTTTTGCATTGCAGACGCGGCAGAGCTCGCTCCCGTCGGAAAGCCTGACCATGGGACCCCCTTTCGGCCCGGGATTAAACCACAGCCATTCCCGGGAGTAAAGACCTTTTGCCCGGACATGAAGACGGATCTCTCCCCCGGATGGACGGCACCTGAAATCGTTCCCGCATGCCGACCGCGGCGTTTCCAAACCGCCGCTTTTGTTTTTGACAATCCCCGGCGGCCCCGATAGAATGCCGCATCATCTGCAGAATAACGGAAAAGGCAGGATCATGCTGGAGAAATCCCTCGAAAAAATCGCCGAGACGATCCTCTCCCTGGACGAGGCATCCCTCGCCTCCCTCTGGGAGAAATACAAGACCCGGATGGAGCGCTTCGAGCCCAGCCGCGAATGGGAGCGGGCCGTCATCGTCTTCTTCATCATCAACGCCGTCCGCGCCAAGAACCAGATTTTCAACGACCAGCTCATGAAACGGAAGGACGAGAAACCAGCGACACCGAAGCCCCCCAAGGCCGGCCCCCTCCTGAGACGGGTGAAATGAACCGGGACACGGCGGACAAGCGGGCCGCGGACCTGCGCCGGGTCATCGACCGCCATAACCGGCTCTATTACCAGCTCGACGCGCCGGAGATCCCCGATTCCGAGTACGACGCACTCCTCCGGGAGCTGACGGACATCGAGGAGCGCTTCCCCGATCTGGCGACGCCCGACTCGCCGACCCGGCGAGTGGGCGCCCCGCCGCTCGACAAATTTCCCGCCTACACCCACCGCACCCCCATGCTGAGCCTGTCGAACGCCTTCGAGGACGCGGAGGTGGAGGCCTTCGACCGGCGGATCCGGGAGCGCCTGGGCATCGAGACAGTCGACTACACGGCGGAGCCGAAGTTCGACGGGCTTGCCGTGAGCCTCGTGTACGAGAACGGCGTCCTTGTCCACGGGTCCACCCGGGGCGACGGCTTCACCGGCGAAGAGGTGACCGCCAACGTCCGCACCATCCGCACGATTCCCCTGCGGCTCCAGGGGAACACCGTTCCGAAGGGCCTTGAGGTCCGCGGGGAGGTGATCCTCCTCCGGGAGGACTTCGCGAAGCTCAACCGGGGGCAGCGGGAACGCGGCGAGAAGGAGTTCGCCAATCCCCGGAACGCAGCCGCGGGCTCCCTCCGCCAGCTCGACTCCCGGGTCACCGCCTCCCGCCCCCTGTCCTTCTTCGCCTACTCCCTGGACTGGGCGGACGGCCTCGATCTGCCTCCCACGCAGGCGGAGGCGATGGACCTGCTGGCCCGCCTGGGCTTTTCCGTCTGCCCGGAGCGCCGGGTCGTGTCCGGGACCCTGGGCCTCCTGGCCTTTTACCGGGAGATCCTGGCCCGGCGGGAGTCGCTCCCCTACGACATCGACGGTGTGGTCTATAAACTGAACGACCGCGCGGCCCAGGAAACCGTGGGCTCCGTAGCCCGGGCACCGCGCTGGGCCCTGGCCCACAAGTTCCCCGCCCAGGAGGCCCTGACGGAGATCGTCGGCATCGACACCTCCGTCGGCCGCACGGGGGTCCTCACGCCGGTGGCGAGGCTGAAGCCCGTCTTTGTCGGCGGGGCCACCGTGACGAACGCCACCCTCCACAACGAGGACGAGATCCGCCGGAAGGACGTCCGCGTCGGCGACACGGTTGTCGTCCGGCGGGCCGGCGAGGTCATTCCCGAGGTCGTGTCGGTCATCCTGGAGAGGCGCCCTCCGGGGACGGTTGAATTCCGGATGCCTGGCCATTGCCCCGTCTGCGGCTCCGTCACCGCCCGCGCCGCCGGGGAAGCGGCCACCCGCTGCACCGGCGGCCTCTTCTGCCCGGCCCAGCGCAAGCGCGCCCTGCTGCACTTCGGGAGCCGCCGGGCCCTGGACATCGAGGGGCTCGGCGAGAAGCTCGTGGACCAGCTCGTGGACCGGGACTTGGTGAAGACGCCCGCCGACCTCTTCCGGCTCCGGCGGGAGGACCTGGTCCTCCTGGACCGGCTGGCGGACCTGTCCTCGGAGAACCTGGTGCAGGCCGTCGCCCGGAGCCGCCGGACGACCCTCGCCCGCTTCATCTATGGCCTGGGAATTCCCGATGTGGGAGAGACGACGGCCCGGGACCTGGCCCTGTTCTTCGGATCCCTCGATCTCCTGATGGAGGCACGGGCGGAGACCCTGCGCTTCGTCCCGAACATCGGCGTCGAGGTGGCCGCCTCCATCGCCTTGTTTTTCTCCGAGGAGCACAACCGGCAGGTGATCGCGGATCTGCGGGAGCTGGGCGTCGAATGGGAGGAAACGCCCGTGGCGGAAGGATCGCAAATCATGCCCCTCTCCCGGCTGATCTCCTTCTTCGCGGTCCCCGAGGTGGGGGGCGTCCGGGCGGAGGCCCTGGGAAGGCGGTTCGGATCGCTGGAGGCCCTGCAGGCGGCGGAGGAGCGGGACATCCGGGAGGTCCCGGGGATCTCGCCCGGCGCGGCGGCAGGGGTTCTACAGCTTCTGAACGATCCGGGATTCCGGGAAGTGACCCGGCAGCTCCGGAAATGCGGATTCACCTGGACAGCCGAAGCCCCGGGAAAGGACCGTATCGAGGCCGGCGAAGCGGGTCTGTCCACCCTCTCCGGGAAGACCTTCGTCCTGACGGGGACCCTGGCCGGGTTCACCCGGGACGAAGCAAAGGAGATGATCGAGAGCAGGGGCGGACGAGTCAGCGGCAGCGTCTCGAAGAAGACCGACTACGTCGTGGCCGGCGCCGACCCGGGGAGCAAGCTGTCCAAAGCGGAAGCCCTGGGCGTCCCCGTTCTGGACGAGGCTGCGTTTCTCGCCCTCCTCGGCCGCCTCCACGAATAACAGGTCAATTTTCTGCCGTAAACAAAACAGAGGGGGGTCGGATATCCAATCCGCCCCCCCTTCCTTTTTTTCCCTTTTATTACAGATAATCAGGTGTGGATGAGAGGCCGGTGTGTGGGAAAGGGACTTCCCTCGCGCTCAGAAG
>CAYNEJ010000044.1:0-23642 GCA_964396205.1 uncultured Syntrophaceae bacterium | reverse complement strand
ATGCCTTTTAAAGCCGGGCATCGTTCTCCCGAAAAGGGGTGGGAGGCGTACCCCTTGGTACGCCGCACCGACGAGGGATCCGACACAACGAAGCATCCGGCCAATTTCCAAAGCCGCTACTCGTAGCCCTCCTCGTTGGCCAGTATATCGAGATGCAGCGTCGCAATATCCTCCACGTCCAGGTTCGCCTCCCTGTTCAGCTCCCGGAAATCGACCATCTTGATGTAGCGCTTGCAGACGTTGCAGACGTCGACCCGGTACCGCTCCTCACCCTCGACGGTGAAGTAGGCAAGACTGTCATGCTCCTCGTTGCCGCAGAAGGGACACTTGATGCGGCGGTAATTCCATTCGTACCCGCACTGGCTGCAGAAAAGAAAGCGGAACCCCTCCTCCTGCCGGATCTCCCCGATCTTGGGCTCCTTGCCGCAGATGGGGCAATACCCCTCGGACCACTTGGCCTCGGCGATCCGGTCTCCAAAGCGGGCGGCCAGCCGGGACAGGGAGGGACGGAGGCTTTCTTCCAGGAACAGGTCGATCAGGTCGAAGGTCTCCCGGTCGGCTTCGTCCTCGCTCCCTTCGTCATCGTCATCCTCATCCATGGCCGAGGCGAAGGAGCGGCGGATCAGTTCTTCAAAGTCGATTTCGCCATCCTGGATCCTCCGGGCCACGTCGCCCGTCTCTCCCGGTACCCGCTGCTCGGCGATCTCCAGGAGTTCGAGGAAATATTCCTTCGGCCGGGAAAGATCGCAGGGACCTCCGATCACGTCCACCAGGGGGAATCCTCCCTCGATCTTGGATTCGACGAGCCGTTCGTCCAGGGGAAAGGTGCTTTCGTCCAGTTGCTGGAGATGCTTTTCCCGGAGAATGAGAATCTCTCCGAGGATGTCCAGAAGCTCTTCGTAATGGGGGGTTGCCTGCTTGTATTCCTCAATCGTTTTCAATGCTTCTCGCAGATTCTGCGGCATGGGCCGGTTCCTTTCGGTTGCTTTGTTGAGCGGTGTATATAACCTTTCCCCCATGAGTTCAAGAAAAGTTCTTGTCAGGAATTTCAAGAAGATAGATCACAGGCAGCATCGTTGACCGGACCCGCCGGGAATGGTAGGGAGGATTCAGGAAAGGCCGGGTGAGATGAAAGAGAAGAAGGAGAAAAAGGAGAAAAAGGAATCGTCCCTCCTTCCGGAGGAACGCCGGATCATCGTTGTCGGCGCCGGGGCGGGAGGCATGATGGCGGCGGGCAGAGCGGCCGAATGCGGCGCCCCGGTCCTGCTCCTGGAAAAGACGGACCAGCCGGGGAAAAAGGTCCGGATCAGCGGCAAGGGCCGCTGCAACCTGTCGAACACGAGGGAACTGGCGGATTTCCTTGCCATGTTCGGGGAGAACGGCGCGTTTCTCCACGGTGTCTTCCGACGCTTCTTCCGCGAGGAGCTGCTGGCGCTCCTGAACAGCCACGGCCTGGAAACCAAGACGGAGCGGGGAGGGAGAATTTTCCCGGCCTCCGACCGGGCCGCCGACGTGGTGGAGGCCCTCCGGCGATATCTCTCCGCGGGAGGCGTGCAGGTTCGGACCGGCACCCGGGTTGACGGAATTCGAATGCAGAGGAATCGCGTGGTCGGCGTTGAGACGGAGCACGAATTCCTTCCCGCCCGGGCCGTCATCCTGGCGACGGGTGGATCCACATGGCCCGCCACGGGATCCACCGGCGACGGCTACGCGATGGCCCGCTCGGCCGGTCACACCCTCGTCCCGCTCCGCCCCGCCCTGGTACCCCTCGTGGTGGAGGAGATCGAGGTCGCCCGCTCCATGCAGGGAATCAGCCTCCGGAACGTCCGGCTCACCGCCCGCGCCTGCCGGTCCGAAGAGATCCGGGAAGGATCGGATCCCTCCCGGGACGCCGGCCGGGGCATCCCGGGGAAAAGACCCTCCGGGCAGGTTATCGAGAGCCGCATGGGGGAAATGATGCTGACCCACTTCGGCATCGGCGGACCCGTCACCCTTCTCATGAGCCTGGCCGTGGTGGACGCCCTGAAACGGGGACCGGTCTCCGTATCCATCGATTTCAAGCCCGCCCTGACCCGGGAGCAGCTCCGGGAGCGCCTCCAGCGCGACTTCGACCGCTACGGGAAGAGAACGGCCGCCCGGATCCTGGAGGGGCTTCTGCCCCGGAAGGCCGTCGGGGCTTTCCTCGCGAAGTGGGGAATCCCGCTGGACAAGCGGGCCGGCCAGGTGTCCTCCGAAGAGCGGGAATCGCTCATCCACCTTCTGAAATCCTTCCGCTTCAACATCCGCGGTCACCTTCCCATGTCCTCGGCCATCGTCACCGCCGGGGGCGTCTCCCTCAGGGAAGTGGACCCCCGGACCATGGCCTCCCGGCTCGCGGAGGGGCTTTTCTTCTGCGGCGAAATCCTCGACCTGGACGCCGATACGGGGGGGTACAACCTCCAGGCGGCCTTCTCCACGGGACACGTCGCCGGCGAGTCTGCCGCCGAAATTGCAACAACTTGATTATAAAGGCCTTCCGGCTGAAGAACAATTTATTGTCAAAACGTCCGGAAACGGATAAAAGCCGGAGAGCGGCGCGGCGGAATTCTGCATGAAGGGACCCGTAAAGCCGGTTTGACAGCCGAACAGGTGATGCGCAAAACCCGGGGGGGAGACGCATTCACCAATCATAACGGATGCAAGGAGAGAAACATGTACCAGTATGACAAGCCGGACAACCTCGTGGAGACCTTCGAGGAAAGCGTCAAGAAACACGCGGGCAACCGCATGTTCGGGACAAAAAACAAGAGCGGGGTTTACGAGTGGGTCACCTTCGGAGAAGTGGCCCGCCGGGTGGACAACCTGCGGGGAGGCCTCGCCCAGATCGGCATCGGGCAGGGAGATGCCGTCGGGATCATCGCCAACAACCGGGTCGAATGGGCCGTGGCGGCTTTCGCGACATACGGCCTCGGCGGGCGATTCATCCCCATGTACGAGGCGGAGCTCCTCCACATCTGGAAGTACATCGTCGCCGACAGCCAGGTGAAGGTTCTGTTCGTCTCCAAGCCTGACATCTACGAGAAAATCAGGAATTTCCCGAATGAGATTTCCACCCTGCAGAGCATCTACCTCATCGAGGGCACCGGTGAGGGATCCATGGAGGCCCTGGAGCAGGCCGGTGAGAAGAACCCCGTCCCCTCGATCCGGCCCAAACCGGAAGACGTGGCCGTCCTGATCTATACGTCCGGCACCACGGGCGACCCCAAAGGAGTCCTCCTGACCCACGGCAACTTCACGAGCAATTTCCAGGGAGGCATCGCCAAATACCCCCATCTCAGCGAAAAAGACGTGTCGCTCGCCATTCTCCCCTGGGCTCACTCCTACGGGCAGACGGCGGAGCTCTACGCCATGATCCATCTCGGGGGCAGCATGGGCCTCGCCGAGAGCGCCGCCACCATCGCGCAGGACATCCTGGCGGTAAAGCCCACCTGGCTCATTGCCGTGCCCCGCGTCTTCAACCGCATCTACGATGGAATCACGTCGAAAATGCGGGACGAGGGCGGGCTGGCGAAGGCCCTCTTCGAGATGGGCGTGGCCGCGGCAAAGAAAAAGCGGGAGCTGGCCGGGCAGGGCAAATCCGACTTTCTGACAAACCTCAAGTTCGCCATCGCCGACAAGATCGTCTTCTCCAAGATCCGCGAAAAGATGGGCGGGCGCCTCAGGGGCTCCATGACGGCCAGCGCCGCCATGAACGTGGACATCGCATATTTCTTTTACGATATCGGCATTCCCGTTTACGACTGCTACGGAATGACCGAGACCTCCCCGGCGATCGCCATGAACGCCTCCTACGCCTTCCGCTTCGGGAGTGTCGGCCAGGCCGTCAACAAGACGAAGATCGTCATCGATTCCTCCGTCGTGGAGCCGGGGGCGGCGGATGGTGAAATCGTCGCCTACGGCCCAAACATCATGAAGGGCTATCACAACAAGCCCGACGCCACCCGGGAGGTGCTGATGCCGGACGGGGGCCTGCGAACGGGCGACCGGGGCCGCCTGGACAAAGACGGCTTCCTCTACATAACCGGACGCATCAAGGAGCAGTACAAGCTGGAAAACGGCAAGTTCGTCTTTCCCGCCGCCCTGGAGGAGGACATCTGTCTCGTGCCCTGGGTGGCCAACTGTGTCATCTATGGTGAAAACCGTCCCTACAACGTCTGCCTCGTCGTTCCGGAGTTCCCGGCCCTGCAGCGCTGGGCGGAGCAGAAGGGACTGCCCGCGGACGCGGACGCCTTGACGAAAAGCGCCGAGGTCAAGGACTTCATCGCCGGCGAGATCACGAGCGCCCTGAAGGGGAAATACGGCGGATACGAGATCCCGAAAAAATTCCTGCTGCTGAAGGAAAACTTCACGCTGGATAACGGGATGCTCACCCAGACGATGAAACTCAAGCGCCGGGTCGTTCTGAAGACATACATGGACGACATCGAGGCGCTGTACCGGGAGGGCTGAGACGGAGACCTCAGTGTCCGTGATGGACGGATCGGATTCCGAGAAAAAGACGGGGGCACCCCCGGGACCTGACGCGTCCCAGGAACCGGAAGACGACTGGAACTGCAAGGGCCAGTGCGGCTATACCCGGTGGTGCGCCGCCTGCATGGAGAAGCGGAAAAAGAAGGAGTTCGAGGAGGAGTGGCGCCGCTGGCGGAAGGAATCCGAGGAGGAATGGCGCCGCTCCCAAGACGAAAACTAGGGACACTTCCCCTATTTTTCATTTTTCTTTCCGCAAGCGACAGGCCGAAAAATAAGAAATAGAAAAATAGGGGAAGTGTCCCTAGTTTTCGGACTCGTATCCCTGCGTCGTGTGAAACGCGGCGCGGTCGAAGAAGATCACGATCCGCCGGTCCAGTTCCAGGGCCATGTAAATATCCAGCGTCTTCTGCCACATCCCCCGCGACAGGGCGAATTCCCAGAGGTGTTTCTTCACGAGGCTGAGGGCGCTCAGCACGTGGCTGAGCGGCACGCCCTCCCCCCTGCTCTGCCGCCCCAGGGCCGAGAAGAAATCTTTCACGTCGGCATCGCCGCGGGCTCCCCCCAGCCAGGCGCTGAACCGGGAAAGGATCTCGAGGACGTCGCCGAAAAGCCGCTCCCGCCCGAAGAGGTGATACCCCGCCGTGGACCGGCTGGTCATGGCCTCCTTCATCCAGATGCGGGCGATCGACTCGGCGTTCTCTTCGATCACCCCGACGAGCCGGTCCGACAGCAGATTCCGGCGTCCCACCGCCGGGCCCTCGCCGACGGACTGGCGAAAGGAGTCGACGATGGCCCAGTAATCCGCCTTGCTGCGGACAAACGCCTCGATGGCTTTGCGATTCGAGGGGAAGGCGATCCGCGGCAGTTCGTCCGGCGGATAGTATCGCACCGCCGTCGTGTCGCTTCCCGGCCGCAGAATGCCGCCTGTCTGCTCCACCTCGAACGTGAGGAACAGGAGATCCCCGTAATATCGGCTCCGGTAGGAATCCACGTCGACAAGCCCGGCAATGCGGCCCTTGATCCCCGCCTCCTCTTCCAGCTCCCGGAGCACCGCCTCCTCGATGCTTTCCCCCGACTCGGCAAACCCCGTGGGAAGACACCACCTTCCCCGGTAGGGACGATTCCCCCTCCGGACAAAGAGGATCCAGCGGTCCAACGTCACGATGGCGGAGACAACGGGAAGCGGGTTTTCATAAAAAAAACGGCCGCAGGGACGGCAGAAATCCCGTACGTTTCCCTCGTCATCCTTTTCGCGGAGAACCTCGCCTCCGCAGATGTGGCAGTACTGCCGGCTCGGTTTTTTCATCTCGCGTCTCTTCGGGATCTCGGGCGGCGGCAGCGGAATATCCGGTCGTCCTTGGACAGGCGGATGCTGCCGGCACTTCGGATCCATTGCTGGAGCTCCTCCTCCAGGAGCTTCGAAACTTCGGGAACGGTGCGGGACGTTCCGGTCAGGAGAAAGGGACTTTTGAAGCGGATGTACCGGAGGATCTGGGGAATGTCCGACGAGGGGAAAACAAGGGTGTTCCGGTAGTCCAGCGCTTCGATCCCCTCGAACCAGGGGTCCAGGAGGTCCCTGCCGTTCTCCGCGGAAAACCGCGCCACGATCTCCTCCACGGGAAGGCGTCCCCCCGGGAGGTCGCCCCGCTGCATCAGCGTCTTCCGGATCAGGTCCGCCAGCTCTCCCATGTTGCGGCGGTCGTGGGTGATGATGACGAACAGCCCGTGGGGCCGCAGAATCCGGGCGATCTCGGGAATGATCTCGGGAAAGAAGTACAGGGCGAAGGAGCACAGGACAAGGTCGAAGGATGCCTCGGGGAAGCCGCGGACCACCGGGGCCCCTTCGGCGAGAAAGCGCCCGCCGAGGCCCGCCCGGCGACACGCTTCAAGAAACTGCGGCTCGTAGGCCTCCACGATATCCACTCCCGTGACCACGCCGTCGGACGACACCCGCCCCCGCAGGGTCTCGGCAAAAGGACCGAAGGCGCATCCCAGCTCCAGGATGTCCCTGCAGGCCGAAAGGTCGAGCCCCTCCAGCGCATAGCGGCGCACGTCACGGCCGTTCGTCGAGTGGCTGCGGATGATCTCGGCAATGGCGCGATGCCCCGGGATGTCCCCGAAAACGCTCTGGACCGCTTCCGGATCCGGTCGCTCGTTCACTTCGTTTCCTCCCGCCCGGTCCCGGGTACGAGATCGATGACGGTGATCTCCGGAGGCGCCAGAAAGCGCATGGGGGGGCCCCAGGTCCCGGTTCCCCGGCTCACGTGAATCAGGGCTCCCCCCGGCAGATCGTAGCTACCGGAGTGATAGGGAAAAACCATCCTTGTGAAAATGCAGAAGGGAAAGATCTGCCCCTTGTGCGTGTGGCCCGACAGCTGCAGATCGAACCGTCCGGCCGCTTCGGGCCGTATATCCGGGCGGTGCCGGAGCAGGATGGTGAAACGCCCGTTGTCGAGACGATCGAAAATCGCCCGCTCGTCCGCCGCCGGGGCAAGCCCGGCATGGATTCCCGTCGTGTCATCCACGCCGGCCAGGTTCAGGATCCCGCCCACGGTCCGCCCCTCTCCCCGGAGAACCGTGAACCCGGCTCCTTCCGTGAAAGCCAGGGCCTGATCGAGACCGGCATAGAATTCATGATTTCCCGTCACGGCGAACTTGCCGAGGGGAGGCTGAAGCTTCCGGAGCCGCTCCATGGGATCCTTGAGGCTGTCGATCTGTCCGTCCACCAGGTCCCCCGTGGAGACGACCAGGTCCGGACGGGCCGCCTCGACGGCCGCAACGATGCGGCCGACGACGCTCCCGTCGATGACGAACCCCACGTGGACGTCCGATATCTGAACGACCCGGATCGGCCGGGATACCTTGGCGCTTGCCAGGAGAATCCGCTCCGTGCGGATGCGGGTCGCCTCCCAGGCGCCGTAGACGGAGAGAAGCACGGCGCTTCCCAGAACCAGGAGGGCCGCGGGACGGGTCCCGATCTGCCAGGCGGTCCAATCCGCATCCGTGACGGCCGTGACGGCCCGCATCGCCCAGTTCCAGACGTCAAGGCCCAGAAACAGGCAGAAAGCGAAGAACAGCACCCCCATCCAGAGGTAGCCGCTCCATGCCGCGAGGCACGCCGCCCGTTCCTGCCCGATCCTTTCGAGCAGGTGAACCGCGATTGGAGTGAGAACCATGGCGGCCAGGAAGGCGCCCAGCACCCACTGCCCCGGTGCAGGCAGCGAAAAGGCCCGCACCAGCTTCAGGAAAATGTAGATATGGACTCCCCCGTAAACGAGGAAGTAGAGAACAAGAAACAGGATCATTTGCCGGTCGGCGGCTCCTCCGGAGGTTTCCCTCCTCCCGCATTCTGCCGGATCGCCTCATAGGCATCCAGGATGATCCGCCGGGACAGGGCGGCCATGGAGCGGCTCATCGCGGCGGCGAGGCTGCCGGCGTTTTTGCCTTCCACGGGAAAGGAAGACTCGTACTTCTTCTGATACACCACCCGGCTCTGGATGTCGCTCCGGCTGCCGTCCATCAGCGTCATCCGGAGCACCAGGAGGGACCGGCGGCCGCCGTCGCCGCCCGCTTCGGAAAATTCCTCCACGGCGCCCTTGAGCTCAAATCGCGCATCCACGGGATCCCGCCACGTGAAAACGGCTTTGAACAGCCCGGCGTTGCGAAGGTCCCGGGCCAGGAAATCCGTGGTCAGGTCGGCGGGATTGACCCGCCAGCGGTGGTATGGATCCGCATAGTAGACATAGGGTTCCATCCGGGAGATCATCAGGGGGCCCCGCAGGGCCTCCGTGGTGGAAAAACGGTTCAGCTTGAGGACCTCGTCCAGGGGCGTCATCCCCTCGATGGCCGGCGGGTCGTATTCAAGGGAATAATGATCCACCAGGAGGGCCGGCTTCGCACCGGCACAGCCCCAGATCCATCCCGCCGCCAGCAGGAGCGCCAGGAACCGGAGCGTCTCTCTCCCCTGCCCGCGCCGGACGGCATCTCGCCATGTCCCGATCCTTTTCATCATCTTCCGATCCCTCCCTCACCGGTATCGCCGGGGCGGAGGCGGCTCCCCGAAGAGCAGGTCCGACGGATTGGCTTCCAGCCTCTGGAGCAGAGCATCGAGGTTTTCCGAGGCCTGACGGATGTTTTCTCCGGCCAGGGTCAGGTCCGTCGTGATCTGCCGGGTCTTGCGGTCCAGGTCCGTCACCATGCCCTCGGTCCGCCGGGCCGTTTCCGCAAGTTTCATCGCCTTGAGCTCTCCCCGCACGTCTTCAATCATGCCGCGCGCCTCCACAATGGCGTCCTTGGTCTCCTGAAACAACGTTTTCGCGTCATCCAGAACCCCCTCCAGGTGCCCCTCGGCAACGAGCTGGTCCACCTTGTCCAGCGTGTGATTCATGTGCGCCGACGTGGATTCCAGGTTCTCGAGAATGCGGTGGGTCGTGGATCCGCTGAAGAATTCGCTGATGGACCGCTCCACTCTCTTCAGTTCGTTCGAGATGCCCGCCAGGTCGATCTCCTTGACTTTGGCGATGGTCATCTCCAGGCCGGACATGATCAGCTTCTGCGCCGAGGCCTGGGAAGGGATGATGGGATAGGGCGGGGTGAAGTTGATCCGCGGCGTATCGACCCGCTCGCCCTCGGGCAGCCGGTCGAGGTCCACGAAAACGATGCCCGTCAGGCCCGCGGATTTCAACTGGGCGACCGAGTCCTTTGCCTCCGAGGGTTTCAGGTCCACTTTCATGACCACCTCGATGAGGCGCCGGTCCGGGGCCACATTGATCTCGTCGATCCGTCCGACATCGACGCCGCGGTATTTCACCATGGAGTCCGGCGAAAGCCCCTGCACCGACTCATCGAAATACGTCACGTACATATCGCCTTTCTGGAGGATCTTGGACGCCCCGATCCAGATGACCGTGGCGACGCCGATGGTCACCCCCAGGGTGATGAACAGACCGATCAGGAACTTGGGAGTCTTGACTCTGGCCATGGACGGAATGCCTCCCTACGAAGAGCCGCTCAGACGATTGAAAAAATTGTAAACCCTCGGATCGGAAACATCTTTCTGCAGATCCCGGGGGCGTCCCTCCGCGATGATTCCACGGGTGGCCCTGTCGAGCATGATCGCCCGGGAAGCGATGTTGAAGATCGACTCGAGTTCGTGGGTCACAACCACCATGGTCGTCCCCATGCCTTCGTTGATGCTCTTGACCATCGTATCCAGTTCCACCGCCGTGACGGGATCCAGTCCGGCGGACATCTCGTCGAAGAACAGGATCGTCGGATCCAGCGCCATGGCCCGGGCGAGGCCCGCCCGCTTTTTCATGCCCCCCGACAGCTCCGCCGGCAGATAATCCTCATAACCCGAGAGGTTGACCATGGAGAGCTTCATCCGCACGACCTCGTCGATGAGCGGAGGCGGCAGGTCCGTATGCTCCTGGAGCGGCAGGGCGACGTTCTCCGCCAGGGTCATGGAGCCGATCAGGGCGCTCGACTGGAACAGAACGCCGATCTGCCGCTTGAACTCCTTCAGGGCCTGCTCGTCGGCGCGCGCAATATCCAGGCCGTTGACCCGAACCCTGCCCGACGTGGGCAGATAGAGTCCGATGAGGTATTTCAGCAGGGTCGACTTTCCGCAGCCGCTCCCCCCGACGATGACGAAGATCTCCCCGGGCTGCACCCGGAAACGGACATGCTCCAGGACGACGTGATCCCCGTAGGCGGCCTTCAGGTCCTCGACCTCGATGACGGGTTCGGTCCCGTTTGCCGGTACCGCGGATGGATCGTTCATGTCAACCTTTCCCGGCACTCCCCTACGGCCGGATGTAGTGCAGCATGATGGCAAAAGCCGAGTCCGCCACGATGATCAGGAAAATGGCCGACACCACGGCGGACGTCGCCGCCGCCCCGACCGCCTCCGCCCCTCCCCGAACCTGGAAGCCCCGGTAGCAGACGATGCCCGAGATCAGGAGGGCAAAACACATGGACTTGAACATGCTGGCGTTCATGTCGAAGATCCGGATGCTCTTGATGGTCTGGGTCATGTAGGCGTGAACCGTGATGTCGAGTCCCGTCACACCGACGATCAGTCCTCCCAGAACGCCCAGCAGATCTGCATAGAGAGTCAGGACGGGCACCACGATGACGGCGGCGATCACCTTCGGAATCACCAGGAACCGGATGGGATCGAATCCCATGGTGGTCAGGGCGTCCACTTCCTCGTTGACCATCATGGTGCCGATTTCCGCCGCGAAGGCCGAACCGGAGCGGCCGGCCACGAGAATGGCCGTCATGATCGGCCCCAGCTCGCGCACGATGGAGATCGACACCAGGGAAGCCACGTAAATGTTGGCGCCGAACTGGCGAAGCTGAAGGGAGGCCATGAAGGCCATGATCAGGCCCAGGAGCAGGCTGATGAGCCCGACCACGGGCAGGCCCTCCACGCCGGCCCTTCTCATGTAGAACAGGACGGCGTTCCAGCGCACCGTGCGGGGATGGAAAAGGGAGTGGAGCAGGGCCAGGACGACCTCCCCGACAAACGTCATGAGGTCCGCGAAGGCATCGAGCAGGGACTCCGCCGTCTCCGCAACCTTCGGGAAGAACCCCGCCGGCTTCTCGGCGGCCGCCTTCGTCACGGCAGGGGCGGACCTGCTTTCCACGAGCGACAGGATCCGCCGGGCATCCTCTCCCAGGCCGTCAAGCTCCAGGGGAACGGACCGGGCCGCCGCGAGCGACCGAAGCCTGCCGATAAAGAGGGCTCCGGCGCTGTCCATGTACGTCACGCCGGTCAGGTCCGCCCGGATGGCCGACGGCCGATGGGTCTGCAGGAGTGATTCCGCGCCCGCCAGGAGCCGCTCCAGGTTCTCCAGGGCGAGCCGCCCCGACAGGAAAAGGGTGCAGGCCTCCCCGGGCGTCCCCTCTGCGGAAAGGTCAAAGGTATGAGGCTTGTCCGGAACCCGTCTCTTGAACATGCAGCCGGCATTCCTCCAATCGGACACCGGTGGGAAACAGCGGGGGACGGCTCCAGGCCGGGCGAATTCCCGGTGAGACCCGGGGAGCCGCGCCGTTCGGGGCCGTCCATGGTCACGCCAGGCTGGCCAGGTGGGTGCGCAGGTTGGCCTTCTTCTTGTTCAGGCCCAGCTTGGCCCGGATATGATTCCGGTGAAGATCGATGGCGCTCCGGGAAACATTCATGATCCTGGCGATTTCCTTGGTTGTTTTCCCGCTGCGAATATAATTCGCCACCTGGATTTCCTTCGGGGTGAAATTCAGGTACTGAGACGTCAGGGTCCGGAGGAAGGGCGACATGATATCTTCCAGGTTCGTCTCGATGATATCCACGTACGCCTTTTGCGACCCGTCCAGGGACGTGCCCTGCAGCTTCTTCACATATGGAAGCACCAGCTCCCGGACGTTGGCGAGAACCTTCGATTCCACCTCTCCCTGGCTTTCCTGCTTGTGCTTCAGCAGAACCCGCAGGGCCTCGTTGACCTCCTCCAGCCGCATGGTCGTTTCCTGCAGGGCCTTCTCCCGTTCCATAAGCGCGTTGACCGCCTGTTTTCGCTCCGTGATCTCCAGGAGAGAGCACACGACGAGCCGGGTCTCGGGGATGGCCGAGAGAACGAGAAACATATCCCGCATCCTGCCGGTCCTGTCCTGCAGGGAGAACTCCGTGTGAAACGGTCCCTTGGCCGGATCCGCCAGGAGCTCGACCTGGAGATTGATCAGGCGCTCCAGGTCGGCGCTCTCGATCAGGTCGTCGGCCCGGATCTTCCCGACGACCTCTTCCCGCCTGATGCCCGCGACCCTCTCGAATTCGCCGTTCAGGAGGATGATGTTGCGGTCCTCGTCGGCGATCATCATGACGGTGCCCGTGCTTTCGAAGATCGTGCGGTAGAGGTTCTCCGACTGGCGGAGGCTTTCTTCCGCTTTTTTCCGGTCCGTGATGTCCAGGAGCTTGACGACGGCCTGCGACACGCCCTTTCCGTCCTTCAGGACGGAGATCTTCGCCTCTACGTGGATCTGCCGGCCGTCATGGCAGATAATCCTCGCTTCGTACTGGTCGATCACATTCTCGCCGCGCTGGCGTCTCACGAAGCGATCCAGGGCGACGGACCGGTCTTCCGGGGCAAGGAAGTCGGTGAATTTTTTCCCGAGATTCTCCTCCCGGCTGTAGCCCGTCATCCGGGACAACTCATCATTCCCGTAGACAATGCGGGATTGCTCGTCGATGACGCAGATCCCGTCGTGGGTGTGCTCCACAATGGAACGGTAGCGCTCCTCGCTCTCCCGGAGCTGGATCTCCGCCTTTTTCTGGTGGGAGATGTCGACCCCCACGCCCCGGAGCCCGGTGATTCCCCCGGCCGAAACGATGGGGGAGGCGAAAATGGTGACGGGAAAGGAGGTCCCGTCTTTCCGGAGGAGGGCCGTCTCGGTGCCCTGGGCCTTGGATTTTCCCTTGAGAACCAGCTCGATTTCCCTCTTCAACCGTTCCTGGTCTTCCGGGATCACCGTTTCCCAGGCGGTCAGCCCTTTCCTGAAATCCTCCTCGTCATAGCAGAGGAACGTGGTGATGTGGCGATTGAAGAAGGTGAACCGGCCCTCCTTGTCCAGCTCGAAGACAATCTGCGGCAGGCATTCCGCCAGCTCACGGTACCGCGTTTCCCAGGCCTGGACGGCCTGGCCGTCCCGCTCGAGCTTCTGCACCTTGTTTCGCAGCGCCGCCACTTCCCGCAGCAGTTCTTCCCGGGTCTTCTTCGCGTTTTCCATAATTCCTCCCTTGCCGCCGTCCTGCGAGGCGTCCCCTTCAACAACCGGGTAGCCCGGGCCCGGCCGGAACGGCGGTTTTTCCGATGGATGCACCCGCCGGCGGGAACGGCCTCCGCTGCAGCCTTCCCCGTTTACAATTTCCTGGACTTGTACAGATCATTCTTGACGATGTAGCGGCTCACCGTCCCCGGAACGAGATAGGCGATGGATTTCGAAGCCTTTGCCCGCTGTCGGATGTTGCTGGACGCGATATCGAGAAAGGTGACTTCCCGGAAGAAAATCAGGTGCCCGGTGGGCCCCCGGTAACCGTCCAGTTCGTCTTCATAGGTGAAGCGGGAAGCGAAATCCTCCGGCAGGATTCCTGCAAGGCCCCGGTTTTCATAGCCGGGCCTGGTCATGACGACCATATGGCACAGGAGGAGAAGCCGGTCCCACTCGCGCCAGGTCTGGATGGCATGAAAGGCGTCCTGGCCGAGGATGAAATAGAGCTCCAGGTCCTTGAGGTAGCGGTTCAGGAAGTAGTCTATGGTCTCCACCGAATAGGATTTCCCCTCCCGCTGGTTCTCCACATCGGCAAACGAGAAGGAGGGATTGTCCTCAATGGCGAGCCGGACCATCTGCTCCCGGTGAAAGAAGGGCGTGATCTCCGCCTCCAGCTTGTGGGGGGGGCGGGATGCGGGCACAAAGATGATCCTGTTCAGATCGAACATCTCCAGGATCTCCTCGGCGCAGCGTAAATGGCCCATGTGAATCGGATCGAATGTTCCGCCAAACAGTCCCCACTTCATGTCCTCACCTGTCCGTCTCCATAGATGATGAATTTCGCCGTTGTCAGCTCCTCCAGTCCCATGGGTCCGAAGGCGTGCAGTTTCGTGGTGCTGATGCCGATCTCGGCCCCGAGCCCCAGTTCAAATCCGTCGCTGAAGCGGGTCGAGGCGTTCACCAGCACCGTCGAGGAGGATACCTCCCGGAGAAAGCGCTGGGCGTTGGCGTAATCCTTCGTCAGGATCGCCTCCGTGTGCAGGGAGCCGTATCGCTCGATGTGAGCCATTGCCTCGTCGATCCCATCCACAATCCGGACCGCGAGGATCAGGTCCAGGTACTCGGCGTGCCAGTCCTCCTCCCGGGCCTCCGCGGCTGCGGGAACGATCTCCCGCGTCCGGGGACACCCGCGGAGAGACACGCCGGCATCCTGCAAGGCCCGCGCCGCCTCGGGAAGAAACGCCCCGGCGATCGCCTCATGGACCAGGAGGGTTTCCATGGCGTTGCAGACTCCCGGCCGCTGGGTCTTGGCGTTCAGGCAGATCCGGATGGCCGCATCGATGTCCGCGCCGGCGTCGACGAAGATGTGGCAGACGCCCTTGTAGTGCTTGATGACGGGGATCTTCGAGTCCCGCACGACCGCCCGGATCAGGTCTTCCCCTCCCCGGGGGATGATCAGGTCGATGTACTCCTCGAGCTGAAGCATCTCGTAGACCGCCTGGCGGTCCGTGACGCCGATGACCTGGACCGCCGCCGGCGGCAGGCCCGAAGTTTCGAGAACATCCTGAAGGACGCGGGCGATGGCCAGGTTGGAATCAATGGCCTCCGATCCTCCCCGCAGGATCACCGCGTTGCCCGACTTCAGGCACAGGGCCGCCGCATCGACGGTGACATTGGGACGGGCCTCGTAGATGATGCCGATGACGCCGAGGGGGATGCGCATCCTTCCGACCAGCAGGCCGTTGGGACGACGCCACATGCCGGTGATGCGCCCCACCGGATCGGGAAGCGCCGCCACTTCCTCCAATCCCCGGGCCATTGCCTGAACCGTTGCCGCGGTCAGGGTCAGGCGGTCGACCATGGCCCTGGATAAACCCCGCTCCCGGGCCTTCGCAACGTCGCCGGCATTGGCCTCCAGCAGGAACGCCTCGCGCTCCCGCAAGGCCCCCGCCATGGCCAGCAGGGTGCGGTCCTTTCGATCCGCAGGTACCCGCACGAGGGCGGAAGCGGCTTCCTTTGCCTTCACGGCCGTTTCGAGAATACTTGACCGGATGTCCAATCACGCTCTCCCGAAGAATATTTCCAGGTGGGTTTCCCTCACCACGCAAGAACCGGAGAGGGAAATGTTGACAAAACCGCAGGAGATTTTGTATGAACCGACTGCCAGCCCAACCATCTCCACATCTGCCGGATCGGCCCGCAGGGTCCGAATGGCGGGATCAACGTTACAAAACGTACCGGATCATGTCAAGAACGATATTATTATATCAGGAAACACATATGACCAGGCGTGACATCCGGAGCGGTCCGGTCCGCGGAAACCGGCAGGCTGACACCGCATCGGTGCGACACACCCCACCCCTGCAGGCATCCCCATGAGCTCACTCCAGATCCGTGCGGGCCGGTCCGCTCTCGCCCTGATCCGGGACGGCGGGTTTTCCCTGGATTCCGTGCGGTCATACTACGGCCCTGCGTCGGGACCGCGATGGCTCATCGTGTCCGGCTTCGACCGGACGCTCTTCACCTCGGGGCTCCTGGGGAACCGGCACCCGGTCCTCCTGGCGGGCTCCTCCGCCGGGGCCTGGCGTTTCGCCGCCTGGCTCCAGCCCGAGCCCGAGAAAAGCTACGGCGCCCTCCTGGAGTCCTACATCACGGCTCCTTATCGCCGGACGGACTCGCCGCAGGAGATCCTGAAGACCCTGGGCGGCATCATCAACACCTACCTGGAGCGGGACGCCGTCCCCTTCGCCCTGGCCAGCAAGAGATATCGCATCGCCGTCGCCACGATGCGGTGCCGTCCGCTGACCGCATCGGAGCGGCCCTGGATCCAGCAGGCCGGCTTCATGCTCAGCTACCTGATGAACATGGCCAGTCCGTCGACCCTGCACAGCTTCGGCGAACGGGTCATCTTCTACAACGGTCCCAAGCCTCCCTCCTTCTGCCTGCGAAGCGATTTCAAGGGGACCTTCATCCGCTTGAGCGCCACGAACTTCCGGGCCGCCATCCTCGCCTCCGGGGCCATCCCCGTCGTCGTCGCCGGCGTCCGCGACATCTACGGAGCCCCCACGGGGGTTTACCGGGACGGAGGCTTTTTCGACTACCATCTGACCCACCGCTACACGGAGCGGGACGACGAGGTAACCCTGTTCTTCAACCACCAGGAGCGCATCATCCCGGGCTGGATGGACAAGAAGCGCCTGAAGCGCAAACCCTCCGAAGAGATCCTCGACAATGTCCTGATGGTGTACCCCTCCGAAACCTTCGTCGAGGGGCTCCCGAACGGCAAGGTGCCCGACCGGGACGACCTCACCGCCCTGATCGACGATCCCGAGACCCGCATCCGCAACTGGTGGCAGGCCGTCAGACAGTCCGCCCACTTCGGGGAGGAATTCCTGGAGCTTGTCGAGAGCGGACGAATCCGCCACGTGGTCGAGCCGATCAACTGACGACGGCCGTCCTTCCCGGATGTTCCCGACCCAGTCGGATCCGGTCCGCATTCCATGGAAAAACAACTCCGGCAGTTGAAGGAAATCCTGACGCGATGCACCCTCTGTCCCCGGCGCTGCACCGTCGATCGCACGGGCGGCGGGCGCGGATTCTGCGGGCTTGCGGACCGCCCCGTCGTCGCCCGGGCTCTGCCCCACCATGGCGAGGAACCGCCCATCTCGGGCCGGAGGGGCGCCGGGACGATCTTCCTGTCCTCCTGCAACCTGCGCTGCACGTTCTGCCAGAACCACCAGATCAGCCACGGAACGGAGGGGCGGGAGGAGACGGCCGCGGAGCTGGCCCGAACCATGCTCCGCCTTCAGGAGGCGGGGTGCCACAACATCGAGCCGGTGACGCCGACCCCCCACGCGGCGGGCCTCCTGGAGGCCTGGATGATCGCCCGCCGGTCCGGCCTCTCCGTCCCGCTGGTTTACAACTGCGGGGGCTACGAGGACCCGGAGGTCCTCCGGCTCCTGGAAGGGATGGTGGACGTGTACCTGCCCGACTTCAAGTTCGGCGATCCCGCCCTGGGCCTGAAGTGCACCGGTGTTCCCGATTACCCGGAAACGGCCGTCCGGGCCATCGGCGAGATGATCCGACAGGTCGGGGATGCCCTGGAGACGGATGACTCCCTGGCGCGAAGGGGGCTGATCGTCCGCCACCTGGTCCTCCCCGGGTATCCCGGCAACAGCAGGACGGTCCTCGATCTCATCCGCAGGCGGCTCGGCCCCTCGGTCCCCCTCAGCCTGATGTCCCAGTACACCCCTGTGGCGCCCGTCCTGGAGCATCCGGATCTGAACCGGAGAGTGGCGGCCGGGGAATACGAAGCCGCGGTGGATTACGCCCTTGACCTGGGTTTTGAAGAAATCTATGTTCAGGCCGTGGACGAGCGGGAGATCATCCCGGATTTCCGTCGGGAGGACCCTTTCCGCTGGCCCGGGACCGGCGGCTGAAAGGCCGGCATCCCCCGCCCCCCTCGCAACACCCGGAATCCAATCTCATCCGGAGCGGCATATGGCGGATCTTTCCGGCATCGGGAAAATGCTCATCGTCCTCGGCCTGGTCCTCGCGGGAGTCGGCCTTCTTTTCGTCCTGGGGGGAAAGGGGCTCCTCTCCTGGGTCGGACGCCTGCCCGGAGATTTCTCCTGGCGGGGCCGGAGCGTTCAGATCCACTTTCCCCTGGCAACCAGCCTCCTGGTCAGCCTGGTCCTGAGTCTTCTCTGGATTTTCCTGAACCGGAAGTAAGGAAAAAGAATTTGCAATTCCCCCGTGTTTGTACTACCAAAACGGCCCTTCCCGACCCTCTGTCCGCAACGGGAAAATCCGCCTGACCGGAGCAGGAAACCATGCTGGAACTGATGAGAAAACACGCCAGGAACTGGATCATGAAGGTCCTCCTGGGAATCATCATCATCGTCTTCATTTTCTACTTCGGCTCCCTCGGCGGCCTCCAACAGACGGAAACCGTCGCCACGGTGGACGGAAAGAACCTCACGTACGCCGACTACCAGCGGGAATACACGAATCTGGTGGAGGCCTACCGCCAGCGGCTCGGGGACAAGGTGACCGAGGAGCTGCTCAAGGGGGGCCGGCTGAAGGAGATGGCCCTGGACAATCTCATCTACCAGACGATCCTTCTGAAGAAGGCGTCGGAGATGGACCTCCGGGTGTCCGACGAGGAGATGCGGGCCTTCATCCTGTCCGTGCCCGCCTTCCAGCGGGACGGCGTCTTCGACGACCGCCTCTACAAACAGGCCCTTCGGTACAACAAGGTCACGGCGGAGGAGTTCGAGGGCATTCAGAAACGGGCCATGACCATCGCCAAGATGGAAGAGCTCGTCCAGGGATCGGTCAAGGTCTCGGACCGCGAAGTCTCGGATCTCTACCGTCTCCAGAACGAAAAGATGAACCTGGCCTTCATCGCGATCTCGCCCGGGGATTTCCTCGGCCGCATCACGCCGTCGGAGAAGGACCTGGAGCATTACCTGAAGGAGCACGGCGACCGGTTCCGCGTGGCCGAGCAGATCCGGCTGAAGGTGCTGGCCTTCTCCGGGAAGGACTATGCGGATACCGTGAAGCCTTCCGACGAGGATGTCCGCGAATACTACGACCGGCATAAATCCGAGTTCCGCAGGGACGGCCGGGAGCAGCCCCTGGCGCAGGTGCGCGACCGGATCGTCGCGGAGCTGAAGCGCGTCGAGGGGATGTATGCCGCCGCCGACCGGGCGAAAAAGGCCCACGACACCATTTACCAGGATGAGAAGTTCGACGGCTATGCCGCCCAGAACAGCCTGACCGTCCAGGCCACGGGTTTCTTCCCCGCCTCCGATCCGCCGGCGGAGCTCCGCGGGATCAAGGATTTCGAAAAGACCGTCTTCACCCTGAAGCAAAATGAGATCAGCCCCGTTCTCTCGAACGACCGGGGATATTTCCTCGTCCAGGTGGCGGAGCGGAAGCCCGCATACGTGCCCCCGCTCAAGCAGGTCGAGAAGGACGTCCGGGCCGGATACCTCCAGGAGGAGGCCCGCCGGCAGGCTGCCGCAGAGGCGGAGGCCCTCGCAGGCCGGCTCAAGGCCGGGGCGACCCTCGATAAGGTCTCCCGGGATAAGGGCTGGAAGATCGAGGAGACGGGCTTCTTCGCCCCCGCCCGGGCGATTCCGAAAATCGGCGAATCCCGGGAGCTGACAGAGGCCCTCTGGGGTCTTTCCGTCAAAAAACCCCATCCGGAGCAGGCCTTCCCGGTGAACAACCGGTTCATCCTGGTGGAGCTCAAGGGAAAAAGCCCCCTCGACATGACGGACTTCGCCTCCCGGAAGGAAACCCTCCGGGGAGCCCTTCTCCAGATGAAGCAGCAAACCATCATCCGGAACTGGATCGAGGGAATCAAGGCGGCGATGGAGAAGGACAAGCGGCTGGAAATCAAGAAGGACCTGAAGGAGCTGTAGCCGGGGCGGGCGGGATGGAAGTCCCCCGCTTCCTGGAACGATATCGCTGCAACCACGAAATGGAGGAAAACCTATGGACTGGGGCATGAAAAACCGCCTCTCCCGCCTGATCCAGCCGGACGGCCGCTGCTTCTTTCTGCCCATCGATCACGGCTATTTCCAGGGACCCACGTCCTGCCTGGAGAAGCCCGGAGAGACCATCGCACCGCTGCTTCCCTATTGCGACGCCCTGTTCGTCACGCGCGGCGTCCTGCGGGCCGCCGTGGATCCGTCCATCACCACCCCCATCATCCTCCGGGTCTCCGGGGGCACCAGCGTCATCGGAGGCGACCTGGCCAACGAATCCATCACCACCTCCATGGAGGAAATCCTCCGCCTGAATGTGGCCGCCGTGGGCGTATCCGTTTTCGTGGGGAGCGACTACGAGCGGGAGTCCCTGCTGAACCTGGCGGAGATGGTCAATCTCTGCGAGGACTACGGGATCCCCGTCATGGCCGTCACCGCCGTGGGCAAGGAGCTGGAGAAGCGGGACGCCCGTTACCTGGCCCTGGCCTCCCGCATCGCCGCCGAGTTGGGAGCCCGGGTGGTCAAAACCTACTGGTGCGAGGACTTCGACCGGGTGACCTGCGGCTGCCCCGTCCCGGTGGTCATGGCCGGCGGCCCGAAGTGCGAAACCGAGCTGGAAGTGATGGAGTTCGTCCACGACGGCATCCGGAAGGGCGCCGTCGGCCTGAACCTGGGGCGGAACGTCTGGCAGCATCCCCATCCGGTCGCCATGATGCGGTCGCTTCGGGCCATCATCCATGAAAACTTCACGGCCCGCGAGGCCCACGGCCTCTACCGGGAGATCGTCTCCGGAGGCGGGAAGAAGGCGTCCGGGGCGAAAGCGCGGAAAAAGTGACCCCCCTGAGCGGGCGGGTTCTCAGCCTCCCATAGCCCTTCGGGATCCGACCATGCGCGTCGCCGTCTACTACAGAAACCGGGACGTCCGGATCGAGGAGCGGCCGGTGCCGGACATCGGTCCCGGCGAGATTCTTGTCAAGGTCCTGGCGAGCGGCATCTGCGGCAGCGACGTCATGGAATGGTACCGCCTCCGCAAGGCCCCCCTGGTCCTGGGTCACGAGATCACCGGAACCATCGAGGAGACCGGCCCCGGGGTCACGGGGTGGAACCGGGGCGACCGTGTCTTCGTCTCCCACCATATCCCCTGCAACACCTGCCGCTGGTGCCTCCGGGGCTGTCACACGGCCTGCGAGACCCTCCACACCACGAACTACGACCCGGGCGGATTCTCCCAGTATCTCCGGGTGCCCAGCCTGAACGTGGACCGGGGCGTCTTTCTGCTTCCGGAAGAGATGAGCTTCGCCGCCGGCGTGATGATCGAGCCGCTGGCGTGCGTCATCCGTGGCCAGCGCCTCGCCGGCCTCCAGCCGGGCCAGTCGGTCCTGGTCCTCGGGAGCGGCATCTCGGGAATCCTTCACATCATGCTGGCCCGGGCCCTCGGTGCGGGCCGGATCCTGGCGACGGATGTTCACGACTACCGGTGCGAAGCCGCGCTCCGGTTCGGCGCCGAAGCCGTTGCGGACGCCCGGGAGGATCTCCCGGACTGGGTCCGCCGGCAGAACGACGGATGCCTGGCCGACACGGTCATCGTCTGCGCCGGCGCACCCTCCGCGTTCGAACAGGCGCTGCACTGCGTGGACCGGGGCGGCGTCGTTCTCTGCTTTGCCACCACAAAGCCGGATTACCTGCTTCCCCTGCCTCTCAACGAGTTCTGGCGGAATGAGATCCGGATCCTGCCCTCCTACGGGAACAGCCCCCTGGACGCCCGGGTCGCCATCGACCTCATCCGCCTGGGACGCGTTCCCGTGGAGGAGATGATCACCCACCGGCTCCCGCTCCGGGACATCCAGGAGGGATTCCGCCTCGTCGCCGAGGGCGGCCCGTCCCTGAAGGTCGTCATCGAACCCCATCGCTGAGGGCATCCGACCGCCCCGGAACCGCCGCCCCCGCCGAGCCTTGCCGAGGATAACCGCATGTTCCTGAAATATGTGAACAGACTCTCCGGAAACGGGCTTGTGGAGCCGGCAGCCCCCCTGATGGGGATCCGGAGCGACCGTTGGCAATGGAACCGGCCCGACGCCCTGATTCCCTCTCTCGAGAAAGTCCTCGACGCGCTGGGCCGGCAGGCGGTCCTCCACTGCGAGCCCGCGGAGCCGTATCGCTCGATCCTGGCCAGGCTGGCTGAATCGGCCGCCGGGGTCGTGAAGCCCGGGGACTTCGAGACACGGATCTTTCTGACGGATCTCCCCGTCGCCGGGGACTCCGGTGCGGAATCCCTGACGGCCGCCCTCAAGGGCCGCCGCTGCATCCTCATCCGGGGAGGGGCGGTTCTGGCCACGGCCAGGTCCTCCCTCGAGGGGGCCTTCGTCGGGTTCAGCGCCGCCTGCTTCGCCGGTTTCGTGACGTACTTTTCCGCCATGCTCGCCCGGGCGCGGGACGGGTCCATGGATGCGGACACCCGGCACCACCTCCGGGAGGTTTCGGAGCGACTGGCTCCGCCGCCATCCGTGTCGGCGCCGCTTCGCCGGGGCCCGTTTGAAACGGAGACGGACGTCCTGGAGGCCCTGGAAGAGGCGGGGACGATGACGGTGAGAATGGGCCTGGTGGACTCGAGCTTCGGGAACATCTCGTACCGCCTCGGGAACCGGCTCTACATCAGCCGCCGGGGAGCGCCCCTGGACGAACTGGCGGGGAAGATCACGGCGGTACCCCTCCGATCCGTTTCGGAGGACGACGCCGGCGCCTCCACGGAGCTTCCCTCCCACCGGCGCATCGCGGGCGAAACAGCCTTCCGTGCCGTGCTCCACGGCCATCCGAAGTTCGCCGTCATCCTCTCCCTGGACTGCCCCCGGTCCGATTGCCCGTCACGGGGAGACTGCCATCGCAGCTGTCCCTATCCCCGGTCCGTCGAGGGCGTGCCCGTCGTCACCGGCGACGCCGGCGGGGGCGAACACGGGCTGGAGCGGACGGTCCCCCCCGCCGTGGCGGCCTCCGGGGCCGCCCTGGTTTACGGCCACGGCCTGTTCACCGCCGGAGAGACGGATTTCAACGGCCCCGTCGGGCGCCTTCTGGAGATCGAAAACGCCTGTCGGGCCCGATGCTTTTCCATCCTGGAAGAAGAAGGAGGATAGACCATGTTCAAGGACCTGGTAGTAAAAAACAGGAGTTACCGGAGATTCGACGAGTCCCATGCAATCCGCCGTGAAACGCTCCTGGAGCTGGTGGACCTGGCCCGCCAGACCGCCTCGGCGGCCAACAAGCAGCCCCTTCGGTATATCCTGTCCTCGGACCCGGAGAGAAACGCAGTCGTTTTCAGTACGCTTGCCTGGGCGGGTTACCTGCCGGAGTGGCCGGGACCGGAGGCGGGGGAACGGCCCACGGGATACATCATCATGCTGGGAGACAAGGAAACGGCCCCGGAAGTGGCCTACGATCACGGCATCGCCGCCCAGACCATCCTCCTGGGGGCGGTGGAAAAGGGACTGGGGGGCTGCATGATCGCCTCGGTGAGCCGGGCCGCCCTGCGGAAAGCCCTGGCCATCCCGGAGCGTTACGAGATCCTCCTGGTCATCGCCCTGGGAAAGCCCGTGGAAACCGTCGTCATGGATCCCATCGGCCCGGACGGGGACGTGAAATACCGGCGAGACGAGAACCGCGTTCACCACGTTCCGAAGCGCCGCCTGGAGGACATCGTCCTGGGCTGAACCCGGGGAAGGTTCGGCAAACCAGGCATGCAAAGCAGAGGGGGGAGCGGATTTCGAATCCGCCCCTCCTTCCTTTTTTCATACCTCTCCCACCAGACCGGATCTCCCGTTCCTCTGCATGAAGCACCTCGGCGCGGTGGCTGTCACGGGGATTCCCGCCGTCGCGAAAGCTTTTCCGGGGATCGCCTTCTGG